>JAHDYM010000012.1 GCA_023383705.1 Gammaproteobacteria bacterium
CGGCCTCTTCGAGCGCCTGCAGCGACTTGACGATGCTGAAGCGCTCGATGACCTCATCCACGCGCGCCTTGCGGCGTATGCCGGCGGTGTCGACCAGCACCATGGCATGCCCATCGTGGGTGAATGGCACGCGGATGCTGTCACGGGTGGTACCGGCCTGGTCGGAAGTGAGCAGCCGCTCTTCACCGAGCAGGCGATTGATGAGCGTGGACTTGCCGACGTTGGGCCGGCCGATCACGGCGATGCGAGTGCCGGACAGGTCGGCGCCACCGGATTGCGGCTCGGCCTCCCCGGGCGGCGGCAAGGCCGCGAGGATGCGCTCGCCGAGTTGTGCCAGCCGGTCGCCATGCTGGGCCGAGATGGCCACCGGCTCACCGAGGCCGAGTTCATAGAAGGCCGCCGCCAGCTGCAGCGGCTCGCGGCCCTCGGCCTTGTTGATGGCGAGCACCACCGGCTTGCCGGTCTTGCGCAGGCGGGAAACGATGGCGAAATCGTCGGGTAAGGGACCGGCGGCAGCCTCGACGATGAACACGATCACGTCGGCCTCGCCGACCGCGTACGCAACCTGTCGCTCGATCTGCGCGCCGAACGGATCGCTGGCGTTGGCCAGCCCGCCGGTGTCGATGACGATCGCCGCGCGATCACCGATGGTGGTGTAGCCGTAGAGGCGGTCGCGCGTCAGGCCCGGCAGGTCGGCGACCAGCGCATCACGCGTGCCGGTTAGCGTATTGAACAGCGTGGACTTGCCGACGTTCGGGCGGCCAACGAGCGCAAATACCGGCAGCACTGCAGGTGTCCCTGTGCGCTATTTCTTCACAACCTGGCGAAAAGCCGCCAGCTTGCCGCCGTCGGACTGGACATACAGGAGATCGTTGACGACCAGCGGCGCCGAGGTCACGCGGCTGCTGTCGAGACGTACGCGGGCCTGTGGCTTGCCGGTCGCGGTATCGAAGAAATGCAGGTAACCCTCGAAGTCACCCACCACCACCGAGTTCTGGTAGGCAGTGGGTCCGGTGATGTCGCGGTTTTTCAGCAACTCGTGCTTCCAGAGCTCGCTGCCGGTCTGGCGCACCAGCGCGTACAGCTCGCTGCCGGCACCCGATACATAAACGTTCTCCAGGTCGGTGGCGAGGCCACCGTGGCCGGCGACCTCGCTGGTCCACAGTGCCTGTCCGGACTCGCGCGCGACGGCATTGGTCTGCCCGCCATAGCCGACGACGTAGATGTCATCGCCGACCGAACCCACGGTGGCATTGATGTCGGCCAGGCGCTCGATCTCGTTGCGACCCGAGGGCGGGTCGAGCAGCGTATCCCAGACCGGGGTGCCATCCAGCAGCTCATAGGCGGCGAGCTTGCCGTTGTCGAAACCGCAGACCACGACTTCCCCGATCACCACCGGCGCACCGGTGCCGCGCACGGTAAGACGCGGCATGCTCTGCTGTACGAACCAGCGTTGTGCGCCATCCGCGACGCCCAGCGCCGTGAGCCGGCCATCGACGGTGCGCACCAGCGCGAGGCCCGGTGCGACAGCCGGCGCCGCCAGGACTTCGCTGGACAGGGACTTGCGCCAGAGTTCCTTGCCGTCGTCGGCGGCCAGCGCGATGACCTCGCCGTTGCTCGAGCCCAGCACCACCACCTTGCCGTCGGTGGCCGGCCCGCCGGAAAGCTGCAGCCCGGTCTCGCTCCGCCAGAGCCGTTTGCCCTTGACCGCCTCGAATGCGCTGACCCGGCCATCGTGAGCGGCAGCGAAAATGCGCGAGCCGTCCGAGGCCGGCGCGAGCGCCAGGCGCAGGAACTCCGTTTCGTCACCGAGCCCGGCCGACCAGGCCTTCTTGATCTTTATCGTCGACTTGAAATCCGGCAATTCAACCGGCGCATCCGGCTCATCATCATCGCCACCGAACAGGCTGCAGCCGGTGATCGGCAACGTGCCCGCCGCGAGCAGCGCACCGAGCATCAGCGTGCGCAGGGTTCTGCCGAACAGGCCGGCGCCGGAACGCATCACTTCGCCGGCACGCCATCGGCCGCGGCAGCCGGCAGGCCGGAGGCCGCAGCCAGGTCGGCAGCCGTACCGCCGAGCTCATCCAGCTTGGCGGTGACATAGGCCATGTCGAGCACGGCGGCGGCGGACTCGCCATTGAGCGCCTGCTCGTATTCGCTGCGTGCTTCCGGCAGCTTGCCCATCGCGTAATACACGTCACCGCGAACATCGTGGAACAGCGGCGTGAAGGCGCCGGTGCCGGACACATCCAGAACCTTGAGGGCATCCTCGTGCCGGTCGCCCGAACTCAGCAGGCGGGCCAGCCGCAGGCGCGCGATGTGGCGGATCTCGTCGGCATCGGCCTCGTCGACCACCAGCTGCAACTGCGCGATCGCCTCGTCCGGCTTGCTGCGCAACACGTACAGCCCGGCCATCGACAGCCGGCCCTGGTCGAGGTAAGGCGAGGATGCGAACTCGCTTTCAAGCTCCTTGAGCTGCCCGGCCGCCACGTCGACCTGCTGCCCGCGGACCGATTGCAGCAACTGGTCGTAAAGCGCCGAGGCCGCCTCGGCGCGCTGCTCCTGGTAGCGCTGCCACTGGTTCCAGCCGAACAGCCCGCCGAGTCCCAGCACCACACCGGCAATGAGAAAGGGCACGTTCTCCCGCAACCAGCCCTTGACCCGGGTTGCCTGTTGATCGTCTGTCAGAAAATCATCTTCCACGGCGCGTTCCTGTCACTGCATTGCTGTCATCAGGGCCGGGCGCGCAGGTGTACTGCGATCGCATCAGCCAGCCCGGCCATCGGTACTGTGGTCTGCTCGATCTCGGCCCGCAAGGCCTTGACGACTGCCGTACCGCTGGCCACCTCATCCTCGCCGAGCAACACGGCAACCGTCGCGCCGCTGCGGTCGGCACGCTTCATCTGCGACTTGAAGCTGCCGCCACCGCAGTTGGTCTCGACGCGCAGGGCGCCGGCGCCATCGCGCAGGCTCTCGGCGATGCGGAAGGCGGTACGGGTGGCCGCCTGGCCCACCGCAACCACATAGACATCCGGAACCCGGTAAGGGGCGCCAAGGCCGGCCAGGGCGTACAACTCCACCAGCCGCTCGAGGCCGATGGCAAAGCCGATGGCCGGGGTCGGCTCGCCGCCCAGGTGCTCAACCAGCCCATCATACCTGCCACCGGCGCAGACTGCCCCCTGCGTACCGAGACGGTCGGTCACCCACTCGAAAACGGTGCGTCCGTAGTAATCCAGCCCGCGCACCAGGCGCGGGTTGACCACATACGGCACGCCGGCATCGTCGAGCAGGGCGCGCAGGCCATTGAAATGCGCTTCGGACTCCGCATCGAGGTACTGGGTAAGCCGGGGGGCATCGGCAATCAGCCCCTGCATGTCCGGGTTCTTGCTGTCGAGGATGCGCAGCGGGTTGCGCTCCAGGCGCCGGCGGCTGTCTTCATCCAGTTGATCGAAACGGGTACGGAAGTAGGCCGTCAGGTCGGCGCGGTACTGCACGCGGGATTCAGTCGTGCCCAGCGTGTTGATCTGCAGGCTGACGTGCTCGATGCGCAGCAGGCGCCAGATCCGTGCCAGCATGATGATGAGTTCCGCATCGATATCCGGCCCGCTGTAGCCGAGCGCCTCGACATCGAACTGGTGGAACTGCCGGTAACGGCCCTTCTGCGGTTTCTCGTAGCGGAACATCGGACCGGTCGACCAGAACTTCTGCCGCTGGTTGCGCAGCAGCCCATGCTCCATGCACGCGCGGACGATGCCGGCCGTGGCTTCCGGACGCAGCGTGATCGACATGCCGTTGCGGTCGTCGAAGCTGTACATCTCCTTCTCGACGATGTCGGTGACTTCACCGATCGAGCGCTTGAACAGCTCGGTGCGCTCGACGATGGGCACGCGGATTTCCTGGTAGCCGTAATCGAGCAACACGCCGCGGATGGTGCCTTCCACGTGTTGCCAGAGCGCGGAATCCGGCGGCAGCACATCGCCCATGCCACGGATCGCCTGTATCTGTTCTTGCATGCCTGCTCTCTACCGGGCCAGGGATTCGATGCGGAAACGGGCCACGTTGCTGCCGGGTGCACGGGCATCGTCCGGCACCGGCCAGGGCTGGCCATCGACACTCAGGCGCACACCCGGTGCATTGCCGAGCGCCAGCGTATAGGGCGGCTGGCCACCGAGCACATGGCGGCTGCCGGCCGGCTGCTCACCGGACAACAGGCGGCCGGAACTGTCGCTGATATCCACCCAGGAGGCCGCCTGGAACTCGATCACCAGCTTGCCGGCCTCGGCAGATGGTGCCGGTGCTGCCGGTGGTGCAGCCACCGTCGCCGTCGGGGCGGCGGCCGGCGGCGTGATGAGCTCGACCGGAACAGCGGTTTCCGCACCCGGTCCGGATACTGCTGCCGGCGGTGCGCTGCCCTCGTCGCCGGAGCGGAAGACCATGAACAACAGCAGCAGGAAGACGAGCACACCGGCAATGGTCAGTCCGCCGGGAATCCGCAGCGCTGTCGCCGGCAGTTCCTCGCGCTCGCGCACCAGCTGCGGCGGCACCGTCGAGGCCGGATCCGCCTGCCGGTAGGCATCCAGCACCGACTGTTCCGGCAGGCCCAGCAGGCCCGCGTAGGCCTTCAGGTACCCGCGCACGAAGACCGGTGCGCCCAGCGCCTCGTAGCGATCGTCCTCGATGGCCCTGAGCATCGATTCCTCCAGGTGCAGCCGCTCGCCCACCTGCTCGATCGTCAGCGCGCGGGCCTTGCGCGCCGAGCGCAGGCGCGCACCGAGGGAAAGCGCGGTATCACTGCGGGGATCTGCAGGGGTGGACGGCACGACGGGGGCCTGCACTTCGCTCAAGGCTTCGACCCATGCAACAGCCGGACTTCGCCGGAACCGGGAAACTGCTTTTGCAGGGCATCGGCATAGCGGTTGGCTGCAACCGTATCGTTCAGCGCCCGCTCGACACGTACGGCGAGCCACAGACCTGCCGGCGATGGCGGGGCGATGTCCAGGTAGCGTTCGATGAAGGCCCGCGCCTGCATCGCCGCACCACCATCGAGGGTGACCTCGGCCAGCTGGAACAGCGCATCGCCGTAATTCGGGTTTTCCATCAGCGCGGCACGCAGGTAGCGCTCGGCGAGCAGCAGGTCGACGCTCTTCGCGCAGATGCCGGCGTTGGTGTTCAGCATGGCACGGTTGGCGGCACTGACCGACAGCGGGATGGCCAGGGCCTTGTCGAAGATCCGCAGTGCCTCCCTCGGCTCACGCTTGCGCTGGCAGGTAAACACCGCCAGTGCGTTCAGGTTGTCGGGATTCTGCGGCTGGAGATCCGCCGCACGCCTGTAGTGGCGTTCGGCACCGGCCGGATCTTCCAGCCGCTCGAAAACCACGCCGAGTGCGGCGTGCGCCGTGGCCAGGCCCGGATCCAGCCTGATGGCGGTTTCCAGCTTGCTGCGCGCGAGTTGCAGCTTGTCCTGGCGCAGATAGCCGATGCCCAGCTGCATGTTGTACTCGGCAGCTTCCGTGGGCGAACTCGGCGCCGGCTGCTTGCCCGTGGTGGTGGTCACGCATCCGGCCAGGGCCAGTGCCAGCAGCGCAATGATGACTGTCAGTTGTGCCATGTGACCTCATGCAGCCTGGTGCCCAGCGGCACCCGTACCCGGTTGTTGACCTGGCCGGCCAGCTGTCCGCAGGCTGCCGCAATGTCATCACCCCGCGTGCGCCGGGTGATGGTCATGATGCCGGCATTGATCAGGATATCGCGGAAGCGCTCCAGCGCCGCGCCTGAAGAACGGCGATAGCCGCTGCCGGGAAACGGATTGAAGGGAATCAGGTTGAGCTTGGCCGGCCGGTTGGCGAGTAGCCTGACCAGCGCGCGCGCATGGCTCTCGGCATCATTCACGCCGGCGAGCATCACGTACTCGAAGGTTATACCGACAGCGTTGGTGGCCTCGGCATAGTCCCAGCAGGCATCCAGCAGCTCGGCGATCGGATGCCGGCGGTTGATCGGCACCAGCTGACTGCGCAGTTCGTCATCGGGCGCGTGCAGGGAGACTGCCAGGGCGACATTGCTCTCCTGCGCCAGCTTGCGGATCTGCGGCACCAGGCCGGAAGTACTCACGGTCACGCGCCGGCGCGACAGCTGGAAACCCAGGTCATCGATGAGCACCGAGCAGGCCTGCACCACCGGCCGGAAATTGGCCAGCGGTTCACCCATACCCATGAAGACGATGTTGGTGATCCGCGAGCGGCCCTCGACCAGGCCGAGCTGGCGCGTGGCGATGACCACCTGCGCGATGATCTCGGCCGCCGTCAGGTTGCGATTGAAGCCCTGGCGGCCGGTGGCGCAGAAGGAACAGTCGAGTGCACACCCGACCTGCGAGGAGACACACAGCGTGCCGCGTCCCTCCTCCGGGATGAATACCGTTTCGACCAGCTGGCCGGAACCGACCCGCAGCCGCCACTTCACGGTGCCATCGGCTGACTCCTGGCAGGCATCGATTTCCGGCAGGCTGAAGTCCGCCACCAGCGCCAGGCGCTCGCGCAACGCCACCGACATGTCGGTCATGGCCGCAGGGTCGAGTACCCCGCGGCCATACATCCAGCGCATCAGCTGCCGGGCACGAAACGGCTTCTCGCCATAGCCGGCAAAGACCTGCTCAAGCTCCGCCCGCGGCAGGCCCAGCAGGGCCTGCCGCGGAGCAGCCGTTTGAACCGGTCCGCTCACCAGCGCTTACCGGGTCCGCGGGCAGATGTCGGCCTGGGCAAAGAAGAAGCTGATCTCCTGCCGGGCGGTTTCTGCCGCATCCGAACCGTGTACGACGTTCTCCTCGATGCTGGCGGCAAAATCCCTGCGGATCGTGCCGGGATCAGCCTTCTTCGGATCGGTCGCGCCCATGATGCGACGATGCGCCTCGATGGCGTTCTCGCCCTCGAGCACCTGCGCGATCACCGGACCCGTGGTCATGTAGTTGACGAGGTCGCGATAGAAGGGCCGCTCGCGATGCACCGCATAGAACGCCTCCGCCTGCGCCGTACTCAGGTGCAGCATGCGCGCCGCAATGACCTTCAGGCCGGCCTGTTCAAAGCGGCGATAGACCTCGCCGATCAGGTTCTTCTGTACGCCATCGGGCTTGATGATGGAAAGCGTGCGTTCGATCGTCATGGATGCTCCAGTACTCGCAGATTGTTGTCAGACAGAAAAACTTTCGCCGCAGCCACACTCGCCCCTGGCGTTGGGGTTGCGGAAACGGAAGGCCTCGTTGAGGCCCTCGCGTACAAAATCGACTTCGGTGCCGTCGATGACGGCCAGCGCCTCGCGGTCGATGACGACCTGCACGCCGGCCTGTTCGAAGACCACGTCCTCCGGGGTCACCGACTCCGCGACACTGACCACATAGGCCATGCCCGAGCAGCCGGTGCGGCGGATGCCGATGCGCAGTCCCACCCCGGCTGCCGCCGCAGTCCCGGGGCTGCCAATGAACGCGCGCGCGCGTTTCAGGGCGTTCTCAGTCAGTACGACCGCCACCTTCATTCCTCTTGCAAGGGAGTCCGCTGGCCGCCATTGTCCCAAGCCGCCAAGCACTTGCGCAAGGCATCCTGGATGAACAGCAGCCGGCCGGTCTTCCCTGCGGGCACCGACAGCGGCGCCCGCAGGGCCAGGGGGTCGAAAGCCTCGAGTTCCGCCCGGCTGCGGCCGTCCAGCATTTCCGCCGCCAGGCTGCAGGCGGCGATGGTGTGCGGGCAGCCCCAGGCCTGCCAGGCCAGCGCCACCACCCGCCCGGCATCCACGCGCAGCTGGAAGCGCACCAGGGCGCCCTGCTCGACGGAGCCGCCCTCGCCCTGCACCGCCATGCCGGGGCCCGCCGCCAGCGGCCCGGCGTGCCGGGGCGCGGCGAAATGCCGCGCAACCTCGCTGGAATAGTCCATCCCTCAGCCCCCCGCCACCCTGAGGGGACTGAAGCTGCGCAGCTTCCGCACGGCCTGCGCCACCCGCTCGAGGGCGAAATCGACCTCGGCTGCGGTGGTCGTGCGGCCGAAGGAGAAGCGTATGGAAGCCTGCGCCAGGGCCGCCGAACGGCCCAGCGCGCGCAGCACCGGGGAGGCTTCGTTGGCGAGGCTGGTGCAGGCCGAGCCGCTGGCCACACACAGCTCGCCGAGACTGTAGAAGAGGCTTTCGCCCTCCACGCCTTCGATGCTCACGTTGAGGATATGGCCGCTGCGCTGCTGCACATGCCCGTTCAGCAGCACGCCCGGCATTTGCTGCAGGCCGGTCCAGAGGCGGTCACGCAGGGCCCGCGTGTGGGCAACCTCCACCGGCAGCCGTTGTGCAGCGAGGCTGAAGGCCTCGCCCATGCCGGCAATCTGGTGCGTCGCCAGCGTACCCGGACGCAGGCCCCGCTCCTGGCCACCGCCGAACAGCAGCGGCGCCACGCGCCGTACATGCGCCTGGTCGATGAACAGCGCACCGACACCCTTGGGGCCATACAGCTTGTGCGCCGACAGCGAGAGCAGGTCGATCTGCTGGGCACGCACGTCGATCGGTTCGCGGCCGGCGCCCTGCGCCGCATCCACGTGCAGCAGCACCGCATGCCGCCGGCAGATCGCGCCGATCGCGGCGATGTCCTGGATCACGCCCGTCTCGTTGTTCACCTGCATCAGCGAGACCAGCACCGTGTCGGGTTCGAGCGCGGCCTCGACCGCGGCGGGTGCGACCAGGCCATCGGCGTCGGGCCGCAGCCAGGTGATGCGCCAGCCCCGCGCGGCCAGGTGCCGGCAGCTCTCGATGACCGCCTTGTGTTCGGTGAGCGCGGTGACCAGGTGCCGTCCGCGCGCCTCGCGGAATTGCGCCACACCGATGATGGCCAGGTTGTCGGACTCGGTCGCACCGGAGGTGAAGACCAGTTCGTCCGGGCGGGCATTGATCAGTGCCGCCACCTGTGCACGCGCCTTCTCCACCAGCGCCTGCGCGACACGCCCCGCCGCATGGCCGAGCGCGGCAGGATTCCCCGCGAGTTCCGGCCGGGCCAGGCAATCGGTCATCAGGGCCAGCACGGCCGGGTCCACCGGCGTGCTCGCCGCGTAATCGAGGTAGACCGGCAGCTGCATGTTCAGGGCTTCGGCCCGGGCCCCGATCCCGGCGCCACGGCGCTGAGTATGCCGCGCAGGATATTCAGCTCGTTCTCGTCCACCTGCGCACGGTTGAACAGCCGACGCAGGCGGCGCATCAGGTGGCGCGGGTTCTGCGGATTCAGGAAACCGCTGGCGAGCAATACGCGCTCGAAGTGCTCGTAAAAGAGTTCCATGGCGGCGGGGCCCGCCAGTGGCGACTCGCGCGGCGGCAGTTCGCGCTCGAGTATCTGCTGCTGGCGCAGTTCATAGGCGATGATCTGCACGGCCTGGGACAGGTTCAGCGAGCTGTAGTCCGGGTTGGCGGGGATGTAGACGATCGCACTGCACAGGTCGAGCTGCTCGTTGGCGAGCCCGGAACGCTCCGGCCCGAAGACCAGCGCCACCGGCTTGCTGGCCGCATTTTCCATGGCCTGCCGCGCGCACTCGCGCGGATCCACCTCTGGGCAGCCGATGCGCCGGTGGCGGGCGCTGGCACCGAGCACCAGGCCACACCCCTCCAGCGCCTCGGGCAGGCTGGCGACCGCTCGCGCCCCGTGCAGGACGTCCTGGGCACCCGAGGCCATGGCGCGGGAATCCGGGCAGATGTATTCCGGCGGGGGATTGACCAGGTACAGCTGGTCAAAGCCCATGGTCTTGATGGCCCGGGCCACGGAACCGATGTTGCCCGGGTGAGTGGGCTCGAAGAGCACGAAGCGGATGTCGGGTGCACTGGACATGGGACGGCATTGTAAGCTGGCGGCGCGCGCGCCGATGCGTACAATGGCCGCCCCGCGCGACAGGCAGACAAATCCATGCAGGCACTGCTGAATACGGCCATCCAGGCGGCACGCCGGGCCGGCGACATCGCCATCCGCTCGCTGTCACGCCTCGACCAGCTCGAGATCAAGGCCAAGGCGCGCAATGAATATGTCACGCAGGTCGACCAGGCGGCCGAACAGGCCATCATCGAGACCCTCCACAAGCGCTACCCGGACCACGCGATCCTCGCCGAGGAGTCCGGCCCGCAGGGCAAGAGCGAGTTCGTCTGGATCATCGACCCGCTCGATGGCACGACCAACTTCCTGCATGGCTTCCCGACCTTCTCGGTGTCAATCGCGCTGCGCAAGCGCGATGTGCTGGAAGTCGGCGTGGTCTACGACCCCTGCCGGCAGGAGCTGTTCACCACCATGCGCGGCTGCGGCGCCCAGCTCGACGGCAAGCGCATCCGCGTCAGTGAACGCAAGGAACTCGAAGGCACCCTGATCGGCACCGGCTTCCCTTATCGCAGCAACACGCGCTGGCTGAAAACCTACCTGGCCATGCTGGGCAGCGTCATGGAGAACACCGCCGGTGTGCGCCGGCCCGGCTCGGCCGCGCTCGACCTGTGCTACCTCGCCGCCGGGCGACTGGACGGCTTTTTCGAATTTGGTCTGGAGAGCTGGGACGTGGCAGCCGGCACGCTGATGATCCAGGAGGCCGGTGGCGTGGTCAGCAACCTGACCGGCGCCGGCTCACACCTCGACAGCGGCAATGTGCTGGCCGGCAACCTCAAGGTCCACGACGCGCTGCGCGAGTTGTTCACGCCACATCTGAACGCCGATACGGGCGCAGCCTGACAAAAGGCGGCCCATCAGGGCATCGAGTCGGCTTCGCCCTCGCCCTTTTCCTGCTTCGGCGGCATCAGGTCCGCGGCGGTCACCTTCAGCGCAAACGCCAGTGAGCTCGCGATGAAGATTGACGAGTAGGTGCCGACGACGATACCGACAGTCAGGGCTGCCGAAAATCCGCGCAACGTTTCGCCGCCGAAAAACAACATGGCCAGCACCATGAGCTGCGTGGTGGCTGAGGTCATGATGGTGCGGCTCAGGGTCTCGTTGATGGAGAGATTCATGATTTCCTGCGTCCTGCCACGACGGATCTTGCGGAAATTCTCGCGGATCCGGTCGAACACCACGATGGTGTCGTTGACCGAGTAACCGACGATCGCCAGCATGGCCGCCAGCACCGACAGGTCAAAAGGGAGGCCGGTCAGCGCAAAGAAACCCAGGGTGATGATCGGGTCATGCAGGGTTGCGACGATGCCGCCCAGTGCAAACTTCCACTGGTAACGCAGCATGATGTAGACCGTGATCATGATCATCGCGAACAGTATCGCCAGTGCGCCCTGCTCGGCGAGTTCGGCACCCACCTGCGGACCGACCACCTCAGTACGCCGCAGTTCCACCGTGGGGTCGCCGGCCTTCAGCACGGCGACCACCTGCCCGGCGATCGCCTTGTTGTCGAGTCCCTCGCGCGGCAGGATGCGAACCATTACATCGCTGGCCGTACCGAAGTTCTGCACCTGTGCATCACCGAAATCCCTGGCGGCCAGCCGCTCGCGTATGTCCGGCAGATCTGCCGGCCCCTGGTAGGCAAACTCGAGCAGCACACCACCGGTAAAGTCGATGCCGAAGTTGAGGCCGCGCACGCCGGGGATCAGCAGGATCAGCGAGCCGATCATCAATGCTGCCGAAAAAATGGCCGCGATGCGCCGCTTGCCGATGAAATCAACGTGGGTTGTTGTGTGGAAAAATTCCATGCTGGCACCCGTCAGACAGAAAGTCGCGCGACCTTGCGGCCACCATAGACGAGATTCACCAGCGCACGCGTTACCGTGAGCGCCGTGAACAATGACGTCAGGATGCCGAGACACAGCACCACGGCAAAACCCTTGATCGGGCCGCTGCCAAAGGCGAACAGCACGAGGCCGGCAATCAGCGTGGTGATATTCGCATCGGCAATCGTCCAGAACACCTTATCGTAACCGGCCGAGATGGCGGCCTGCGGTGTGCTGCCATTGCGCACCTCCTCACGGATACGCTCGTTGATGAGCACGTTGGCATCCACCGCCATGCCGATGGTCAGCACGATGCCGGCGATGCCCGGCAGGGTCAGTGCGGCCTGGAGCAGCGAGAGCAGCGCGACGATCAGGATCACGTTGGCCAGCAGGCCGAAATTCGCGATCAGGCCAAAGGCGCGGTAGTAAATCACCATAAAAATGCCAACGGCCAGGAAACCGATCAGGAAAGCGCTGACTCCGCGATCGATGTTGTCCTGGCCGAGGCTCGGGCCGATCGTGCGTTCCTCGATCTTGTAGACGGGCGCCGCCAGCGCACCGGCACGCAACAGCAGGGCCAGATCACGCGCCTCGGAATTTTCGAGACCCGAGATCTGGAAGCTGTTGCTGAAGACGCCGTTGATGGTGGCGACGTTGATGACCTCACGCTCGACGCGTGGCACCTCGATCTTCTTTCCGTCCCGCTCGACCGTTTCGCGCTTCTGCTCGATGAACACCACCGCCATCGGCTTCTTGAGGTTCTCGCGGGTGGTTTCCAGCATGCTGCGCGCGCCCTTGCTGTCGAGGCGCACGTTCACGATTGCCTGGCCCTGGTCAAAACCCTGGCTGGCATCGACGAGCTGGTCGCCGGTGACGATCACACGGCGCTTGAGCACGACCGGTCCGCCGTCGCGCGACTGGAACAGCTCGCAACCCAGCGGCGCACGGCCGGTGCGCTCGACCTCGAGCGGATTTGCATCGTCGCAGACCAGGCGGAATTCGAGTGTCGCGGTGGCGCCGAGCACGCGCTCGGCCTGGGCCGGATCCTGCACGCCCGGCAACTGCACCACGATCCGGTCGAGACCCTGGCGCTGCACCACCGGCTCGGCGACACCGAGTTCGTTGACGCGGTTGCGCAGCGTGGTGACGTTCTGCTGGATGGCGAAATCCTGCCGCTCCTTGATCTGCACCGGCGTCATCTGCGCGACGATCATGGCCGAATCGCCGGTCACGCGCTGCTCGATGAGGAGATCCGGATCCGCCTCCTTCAGCAGATCTTCGGCACGGTCGGCATCGGCGGCATCCGGCAGGCGGATCCGGACCTCGTCGCCGACCACGCTGATGCTGCGACGGATGCGGTTGTCGCGCAGCAGCTTGTTGAAGTCACCGGCATAGCTGTCGAGCCGCTGCCTGATGGCGGTGGCGATATCCACCTCGAAGAGAAAATGCACGCCACCGCGCAAATCGAGGCCCAGCGGCACCGGCCGCAGGCCCAGGGCACGCAGCCAGGCCGGCGTATTCGGCGTCAGCGTAAGGGCAACCACATAGTCCTTGCCGAGCGCGGCACGCAGCGAATCGGCTGCCTTCAGCTGGATGTCGACCGAAGGGAAACGCACCATCAGCCGGCGGTTGTCCACATACGGCACGGCGCCCTCGATCTGCTGCGAGGCGATCACCTGCTCCACACGCTCGATACCACTGTCGGTCAGCGCTTCGCCGTTGGCGAGACCCACCTGCACGGCCGGCGCCTCGCCAAACAGGTTGGGCAGCGCGATCAGCAGGCCGGCCGCCAGGGCGACGACCACAATCAGGTTCTTCCAGAGTGGAAAGCGATTCATGTACGGCAGATTCCCGAAATTCCGGCGGGCAGGTTTTCGCCAGGCCTGGAGGTCAGTTGCCGGGAGCAGGCAGGCATGACCTCAGGGTCCGGCTGGTTTCACGCGTTCTTGATCGTACCCTTGGGCATCACCGCACTGATGGTGTGCCGCTGCACGATAACCTCGACGCCACCGGCGATCTCGACGCGCAGGAAGTCATCCTTGATGGAGGTCACCTTGCCGAGCATGCCGCCGGCCGTGCAGACCTCGTCACCGACGGCCAGCGCAGCCATCATGGCCTTGTGTTCTTTCTGGCGCTTCTGCTGGGGCCGCATGATCATGAAATAGATGACCAGCAGGATGATGAACATCGGCAGCAGGCTGACCCACGGATCCTGCGCCGGCGGCGCGGCAGCCTGCGCCATGGCGTCCTGTATGAAAAAGCCCATTTATTGACCTTGATTCACTGAAAAACGGCGCGCCATTATGGCATGGAAACTGCAGATTGCTGCCGGGCCAGGAAGTCCGCGGCAAAGGCCCCCAGTTCGCCCCGGCCGATCGCGCCACGCAGGCTGGCCATGAGTTGTACATAAAAATGCAGGTTGTGGATGGTGTTGAGCCGTGAACCGAGCATCTCGCCGCACTGGTCGAGGTGGCGCAGGTAGGCCCGGCTGTAGTGCTGGCAGGTATAGCAGCTGCAGCCCGGCTCGATGGGCAGCGGATCGTCCCGGTAGCGGGCGTTGCGGATCCGCACCACGCCATCGGCGGTGAACAGCGAGCCGTTGCGGGCGTTGCGCGTGGGCATCACGCAGTCGAACATGTCCACGCCGCGGAGCACCGCCTTGACGATATCGGAAGGCGTGCCGACCCCCATCAGGTAGCGCGGCTTGTCCGTCGGCATCGCCGGCAACAGATGGTCGAGGACCCGCAGCCGGTCCTCTTCCGGCTCGCCGACCGACAGGCCGCCGATTGCGAGTCCATCGAAGCCGATCTCCCCCAGCCCGGCCAGCGATTCGCTGCGCAGTGACTCATGCATGCCACCCTGCACGATGCCGAACAGCGCCGAGCCGGCCTGCGGCGCCGTACCGGCATCGAAGGCCGCGCGACTGCGCCGCGCCCAGCGCAACGAGAGCTCCATCGAGGCGCGCGCCACCGCTTCCGTCGCCGGATAGTCGGTGCACTCGTCGAAGATCATCTGGATGTCGCAGCCGAGCTGTGCCTGCACCTGCATGGCACGCTCCGGCGACAGGAATACCAGGCTGCCATCGATGGGCGCGCGGAACTCGACGCCGGCTTCGCTGACCTTGTTCTTGGTGGCGAGGCTCCAGACCTGGAAACCACCCGAGTCGGTCAGTATCGGCCGCTGCCAGTGCATGAACCGGTGCAGGCCGCCGAGTGCCTGCATCAGCTCGCCACCCGGACGCAGCATCAGGTGAAAGGTGTTGCCGAGGATGATCTGCGCACCCAGCGACTCCAGCTCCTCGGGCGTCAGCGTCTTGACCGCACCATAGGTGCCGACCGGCATGAATACCGGCGTATCGACGCTGCCATGCGCGAGCGTCAGCCGGCCACAGCGGGCTGCGCCATCCGTCGCCTGCAGCTCGAACCTGAAAAGCCCGCTCATGACGCGCCCTTGTCCCGGCACAGAAACATCGCATCTCCATAGCTGAAAAAGCGGTAGCGACGCACAACCGCCTCGCGGTAGGCCGCCATCACCCGCTCCGTCCCGCCAAAGGCTGCGACCAGCATCAGCAGCGAGGACTCCGGCAGATGGAAATTGGTGAGCAGCGCATCGACCACCTGGAAACGATAACCCGGACGGATGAAAAGGCTGGTCTCGCCGTCAAAGGGCCGCAACACACCGCTGGCCGCGGCAGTCTCGAGGCCGCGCATCGCGGTCGTGCCCACCGCCACCACGCGCCCGCCGCGCACGCGGCAGTCAGCCACCGCTGCACACAGCTCCGCCGACACCTGCAGGCGCTCGGCATGCAGCCGGCCGGTCTTGAGCTGGTGCGGCCGCAGTGGCGCGAACGTGCCCGCACCCACATGCAAGGTCAGGCGGCCAAAGCCCACACCCTGCGCAGCCAGGCTGGCCAGCAGGCTGTCGGTGAAATGCAGGCCGGCAGTCGGCGCCGCCACCGAACCGCGCTCGCGGGCATAGACCGTCTGGTAACGCTCGCGGTCGGCGCTCGCGTCGCTGCGCCGGATATAGGGTGGCAGTGGCACATGGCCGGCCTGGTCTAGCACCTCGACCACCGGCCGCGCGAAGCGCAGCACGAAAAACTCGTCCTGGCGGCGCAGCACCGTCGCGCTGACCCCGCCATCGAAGGACAGGCTGGCGCCGGGCTTGGGCGCATGGCTGGAACGCAGCTGCACCAGCGCTTCGTGTGCCGACAGCACCCGTTCCAGCAGCATCTCGATGCGGCCGCCGCTGGCCTTGGCCCCGAACAGGCGGGCCGGCAGCACCCGGCTGTCATTCACCACCAGCAGGTCGGCCGGCCGCAGCAGAGCCGGCAAATCGGCAAAGTAACGGTCGACGAGCTGCCCGTCGGGCCCCAGCTCCAGCAGCCGGCTCGCGGTGCGCTCGGCCAGCGGCTGCTGGGCGATCAGTTCCGGGGGCAGCTCGAAATTGAAGTCGGCGGGTTCCATGCCGCGCGCATCCTAAAGAAGTTGCGGCCGCTTGGCAGCACTTCAGCACGGCTCATCGTGTAAACTGCCGCCCCGCGCCGGGATGGCGGAACTGGTAGACGCGGCGGACTCAAAATCCGTTGGTGGTGACATCGTGTGGGTTCAAGTCCCTCTCCCGGCACCAAATACAAGCTCAAACCGGGCAGACCTTGTCGCCCGGCGCGCAGCGCACTACACTCCGCACATGTATGGCGCTGTACCCAGCCTTTACCGCCCTTGCCGGGCCGGACATCTGATTCAGGGCTCTCTGCCCCGGGCGTAGCGTTTTGCGGCCCGCCCGGGGATAAGTCCGGGCGATGCCCCCCGTTAAATCTTGAATTTGCTTCCGTCGGAGCTGCGGAGTTCCACCATGCTACCTGAAAACACGCCCCCCACCGGCCTCAAACAGCCGTTCTCGCGCCCCCGGATCGTCATCACGGCCAGCGACTATGCACGGCTCGTCGCGTTCGCCGAACGGCCGGATCGAACGCCGATCGCGGAGTATCTGTCCGACGAACTGACGCGGGCCAGCATCGTTGATGACGACAAGTTGGCTGCTGATGTGGTGCGCATGGGATCACTTGTCACTTATCGCGACCTGGCCAGCGACCGCACGCGCACCATTGCGCTCGTCTTTCCGCAAGAAGCCGACATGGCCCGGAACCGGGTCTCGGTGCTGACTCCGATCGGTGCTGCCCTGATCGGCCTGGCCGTGGGCATCTACCTGGGGTGGCACCCCCCCGAAAGGCGCCGCCGGAACCAGAACGGGTAGAGGGGCAAAAACAAACAGGAAAATCCCCCCGAAGCGGCCAATGCGGCGCCGGCGCGGTGCATGCCGCGCCGGTCACTCAGGGAGCGAGACTGACGCTGTCGACGTCGATCTCGGTGCTCTTCCACTCCTTGTCCACCTCGCCGCGCAGTTCGATGCGGGTCTCCGGTGTCGCCTTGATGCCGTGCCAGTCGTCGCCATCGATTTCCACGACGATCGTGCCCGAGTTATCTCGGAACTCGTAGCGCTCGTCACCGAGCGACTTGACGATGTAGCCCTGCAGCTTCACCGCGGTGTCGTCGGCGAGCGCCGCCGCTTCCACCGTCGTGACTACCCGCAGGTTGTCCGGACCGGTAAATCCGCCGCTACCCTGCGCAAATGCGGCGACAGCGACGAGGGAAAGGCCAAGGCCCGTAAGTGCTTTTTTCATGGATCATCTCCTGGTTGATGGCGATTTGACGGTCACAGTGTGCATCGGCACACATTACGGCGACCTTACGACGGAAACTCGATCCGCACTCGCAGACCAGGCGTGCCGTCAGCGCGCTGGAGGAAGGCGAGCGTGGCGCCGTGCGCCCTGGCGATGCGCTGGCAGATCGCCAGCCCGATACCGAGGCCGTGACTCCGGCTGTCGAGGCGCGTGATACTGCGACTGAGCTGCTCGCGCAGCGCGTCCGGGAGGCCGGGCCCGTTGTCGCGGACCTCGAGCACCGTCCGCCCGTTGTCCCGGCTGACATCGACGACGACGCGCGTTCCTGCGGGGCAGTGATCAGCGACGTTGTTGAGGAGGTTCTGCAGGAGCGCCTGCAGCAGCGCCGGCTCGCCCGCCACCGTCGCAGGAGCAATCTCGCCTGCCACCGTGATACCGAGCCGCTCCATTCGCCGGGCCTGGCGCCCGATCTCGCGCGTGCAGAGCACGCCGAGCTCGACGGGCCTGAAAGTCTCACGCCAGCGTTCCTGGTCAACCCGGGCAAGGATCAGCAGCTGCTCGACGAGCCGCGCGACGCGGTCCACCTCGCTCGATATCATCGCGAGGTCCGGCTCCGGTGCGGCCATCTCGAGCTTCAGCGTGGTGAG
Organism: Gammaproteobacteria bacterium; assembly: GCA_023383705.1. Taxonomy (GTDB): domain Bacteria; phylum Pseudomonadota; class Gammaproteobacteria; order Steroidobacterales; genus SHZI01. The sequence goes on from JAHDYM010000012.1 coordinate 18,025, forward strand.
CGGCGTACGCAGCTCGTGCGCGATATCGCTCGCGAATTGCCGCTCGCGCCGCAGCACATGGTCCACGCGCACCATCAGGCGATTCAGCGTATCACGCAGTACGCCAATCTCGGCAACCACGGCTGGGGCCTGCAGCGGGGCGAGCGAGTCTGCGTCGCGCGTCTCGATCTCGCGCACCAGCCGCGCGAGCGGCCACAGGAACAGCCCGAGCAGTGCGCCGAGCAGCATGAGGTTGACAGCGCCACCGATCGCGATTGGCAGCGTGATCTCCTCGACGATATCGGCACTCGCCTCCTCGTAGCGGTCCGAACGCCGCAGAAGTTGCACGACGAAACTGTCCTCGCGCCGCTGGAAGCCCTCCCAGTCGTGACCATCGAGCTGCAGGCGGACGGCGCGGGATCCGACGTCTGCCAGTGGCAGGTCATGCCTCAGGTTGCTGGCGCGACTCCCGTCGGCGAGGTCGTAGACGTTTACCCAGAGCGTGTCCTCCTCGTCCGGGCGGAACACCCTGCGGAGCAGGGTGTCGAGTTCCGCCGCAGGCAGCTGCAGGCGCTCGGCGGCGAGCAGCCGGGCAAGCAACCGGCTCTGGCTGGCGAGGTCGTCGTCGAGGATGTCGCGCAACTCGTCAGCGGTCTCGCGCCAGGTCAGGGCAACCATGGTTGCGGCGACTGCGATTATCGTGACTGCAAGCAACGCACCGAGCCACGAGAGACGCAGCCTCACGGTGCCACCAGCCGGTAGCCAAGGCCGCGCACTGTCTCGATGCGCTCGCGCCCGAGCAGGCGCCTCAGCGCGTGGATGCGCACCTCGAGAGCGTTCGATCCGCCAACATCGGCAAGCCCGTAGAGCTGCTGCATCAACCGTTCGCGACTGACCGGCTTGCCGCCGGCGTGCAGTAGCGTTACGAGGATGCGTCGCTCCTGCGGCGAGAGTCGCAGCGGTTCCCCACCCAGCCAGAACTGCTGCGCATCAGGGGCGTAACTCAGGTCACCGACACTGATGTGCGGGGCGGCCGTGCCGGCCTGTCGGCGCAGCAACACGCGGATACGGGCGAGCAGTTCCTCGGCTTCGAAGGGCTTGACGAGGTAGTCGTCCGCGCCGGTATCGAGCCCGGCCACCCGGTCATCGAGCGCGTCGCGGGCGGAGAGAATCAGCACGGGTGTCTGGCAACCGGCATTACGCAGCTCCCGCAGCCAGACCAGGCCGTCGCCATCGGGCAGCCCCAGATCAAGCAACAACAGGTCATACGCGGCGGCAGCCCAGCGGCTGCGCGCGGCGGCGAGATCGCGCACCCAGGCGATGGTGAACTGCGTGCGCAGCAATTTCAGCAAGGCCTGGCCGAGGTTGAGGTCATCTTCGACGAGCAGCAGCTGCATCAGTGTCTCCGCGCCAGTGACCCCCCGCGGATCCATTGTCGCAGAACCGGCCTTACATTCACCTTACGATGCCAGCTCGCAGCGTGCCCCGGAACCGTAACAGCCGCGGATCACCGACGGTCGCAGGCGGACATGGGGACATCCACGTACGGCAGGCCACGGGCCGTACGGCGACAATGTGACTTTTGGGGGTGGAGTCCAGCATGAACCGAGCGCTTCCCGAGGCCATCGCGGCCATTTTCCAGCAGGTCAAGGCCCGTAATCCGGGTGAGGACGAGTTTCACCAGGCGGTAAAGGAGGTGATCGAGTCGCTCGGTCCTGTACTGGTCAAGTACCCCGAATTCGCCGAGCACAAGATCATCGAACGCATCTGCGAGCCGGAGCGGCAGATCATCTTCCGCGTGCCCTGGCAGGACGACCGCGGCGAGGTGCAGATCAACCGGGGCTTTCGCGTCGAATTCAACAGTGCACTCGGGCCTTACAAGGGTGGCCTGCGGTTCCACCCCTCTGTGTATCTCGGCATCGTCAAGTTCCTCGGCTTCGAACAGGTCTTCAAGAACGCGCTGACGGGCATGCCGATCGGCGGCGGCAAGGGCGGGGCTGACTTCGACCCCAAGGGCCGGTCCGAGGGCGAGATCATGCGCTTCTGCCAGAGCTTCATGACGGAGCTCCATCGCCACATCGGCGAGTACACCGATGTGCCGGCGGGAGATATCGGCGTCGGCGGACGGGAGATCGGTTATCTGTTCGGCCAGTACAAGCGGCTGACGAATCGCTACGAATCGGGCGTACTCACCGGCAAGGGCATCGGTTGGGGTGGTTCACTCGTACGCACGGAGGCGACCGGCTACGGCGCCGTGTACTTCGTACGCGAGATGCTCAAGGTCCGCCGGGACTCCCTGGAGGGCAAGATCTGCGTCGTCTCGGGCTCCGGTAATGTCGCGATCTACACCATGGAAAAGCTGGCGGAGATGGGGGCGAAGGTCATCGCCTGCTCCGATTCCCAGGGCGTCGTCATCGACGAGCAGGGCATCGACCTCGACCTCGTCAAGCAGATCAAGGAAGTGGAACGACGGCGCATCGCCGATTACGCCACGCGCCGCCAGGGAGCCCGCTATTTGCCGGGCGGCAACATATGGAGCGTGCCCTGTCAGGTTGCCATGCCATCGGCCACCCAGAACGAGATCAACGGCAAGGACGCCCGGACCCTCGTGCGCAACGGCTGCATTGCCGTCGCCGAAGGCGCCAATATGCCGACGACTCCCGAGGGCATCCGCGTCTTCGTCGATGCGGGTATCGCCTTCGGCCCCGGCAAGGCGGCCAACGCCGGCGGCGTGGCCACTTCGGCCCTCGAGATGCAGCAGAATGCCAGCCGCGACTCCTGGACCTTCGAGTTTACCGAACGCAAACTCGACAGCATCATGACCGGCATACACGCGGCGACGTGGGAGACGGCCGAGGAGTTCGGCGCGCCCGGCAACTACGTCGTTGGCGCCAACATCACCGGCTTCATCCGTGTGGCCAGGGCAATGCTGGCGCTCGGCCTGATCTAGCAGCCCATGCCGTCATGACCATACACACCCTGTTTCCGACGCAGGTTTACGTCTCGAACCTGCGTCGGGCCGGCTGGCTGCGTTTCAACCGCGAGTTGCTGCGCGAATGCCAGCAGGTCCGCGACTACGATGTGGCCGGGCAAAAGTGGTGCATCGAGAACTACCCCGGCGGCTACACCTCCTACGGCAGCCTGTGCCAGATGCACAAAATGTCGTCGACCTTCGCCACGCTGGAGACGAAGATCAACCGGCACGTCAAGGCCTATGTCCGCGCCCTCGAACTCGACATGACGGGCCGCGAACTGGCGATGACCGATTGCTGGATCAACATCATGCCGCAGCATGTGGTGCATGGCCTGCACATCCACCCGACCTCGACGATCAGCGGCACCTACTACGTGCAGACACCCAAGGGTTGCTCGGGCCTGAAATTCGAAGACCCGCGACTCGACCGCTTCATGGCCGCACCGCCCCGCAAGGCGGACTGTCGCCCGGAGAACCGGCCGTGGATCACCGTCCCGGCAGAGGCCGGCAACGTCGCGCTGTTCGAAAGCTGGATACGGCACGAGGTCCCGATCAACCAGCGCCGCGCCGAGCGCATCAGCATCAGCTTCAACTACAGCTGGTTCTGACCGCGAAATCGGCCAGCCTGGTCCCCATCAGCCTGCCCCCAAAAAAAACGGGGGCGCTGCCCAGCAGCGCCCCCGTGCCAGATCCGGATACCGGATATCAGGCGGCAGCCAGTTGCTTCCTGCGAACCAGGCCCATGAGGCCCAGCGCCGAGCCGAACAGCCAGACAGCGGCCGGCACCGGCACGACCGAGTAATGGAGCGTGTAGGCCTGGAAGGTGGCCCCCGCGCTCTCGCTCAGCGCCTTCCGGATCTCAACCGTGAGAGCGGACGGGCTGACCTGCGTGACGTTCACAGCGCAACGAGGAGCAGCTGCGGGGGTAAGGCAAGCCGTGGCCCCGTCGCTGCCAAGACCCGTGTAGTAGCCGGCACCACCCCAACCCGCGGTAGCGCTAACGCAGCTCACAAGAACGGTATCGACGCAGGACCAACCCGGATCCTTCGTCAGGGTGACGCCCGTGCCGATAGTCGTCGTGCCACTGAAGGTGTTGGTGAACTGGTAGCCGTTGGCGTTGGTCTCCCAGCTGACGCCCGTCAGGGTGATGTTGCCGAGGCCATCATCCACGGCCGTGGAAGTTCCGCAGCCGTAGCAGGTACCAGCGAAGTTCGGTCCGCCCAAGGTGTAATCGTCGTTCGGGAAGAACGCGATGGTGAACGTATTCGCGTAGACGATCTTGTCGAGGGTGTAGACGGTAGCGGCGTTCGCGCTGGTCGAAGCCATGGCCAACACGGCTAGTGCAGCAAATAATCTGATTTTCATAAATCCCCCAGGGGTTTGTAGTTTTCAACGTCGGTTTCTTCGCGTCGCGTCACGACCCTGCTCCGGATTCCTTGGTGTACTTTTATCGCTCCGAAGGCCTGTCGTGTCGCTTGGCACCGGCGTTAACACACGTTAATACTTGGTTAACACCCGGCACTTCACATAATCATCATTATTAGCCACGAGGGGCCGACCAACCAGCGGCGTGCCGAGCGCTTCAGCTTCAGCTTCAACGACAGCTGGTTCTGAAGCGCCTCAGGCGAGCTGCAACCAGAGCGATTTCAGGAAGGCCGGCTCGGCGCGACTGAGCGGAAAATCCGCCGGCTGTGGCACATAGTGCTGCCTGAGGATGCGCCGCCCACCCGCCCGGATTGCCGCTTCGAGGCTGGCGATGAAGTCCTCCGGCAACCAGTTCGCCGCATTGCTGGACGCGAACAGCACGCCGTTCGGCTTGAGCAACGGCAGGGCCAGGCCCACCAGCCGTCCATAATCCTCCGTCACCCGGAACATGCCCTGCAGCTTCGACTGCGAAAAAGTCGGCGGATCGAGCACGATCACGTCGAACTGCCGGGCTTTCCGGCCGAAGCGTCGCAGCCAGTCGAAAACATCCCCATAGATGAATTCGTGCCCTGCCGGATCGAGTCCGTTCAGGCGGAAATTGCGCCGGCCCCATTCCAGGTATTTCTTCGACAGGTCGAGGCTGGTGGTGTGCGCACCGCCCCTGGCGGCACAGACGGAGAAGCCGCAGGTATAGGCAAAGGTATTCAGCACGCTGAGGCCTTCAGCTGTGTCGGCAGTCGCATCACGCAACTCGAAGCCGGCTGCGACATGAGCAGTCAGCAGCCGTCGCCGGTTGTCGCGCTGGTCGAGGAACAGGCCGGTGGAATAACCCTCGCCCATGCTCATCTCGAAGCGCAGGCCGTTTTCCAGGATGGTGAACGGCGCGACAAGCGGCTCACCCGACACCGGCTGCGGGGAGGCCTCCTCGCGCGTCGTGCGCCGCACCTGGCGGTTGAGTATCTTGTGATACACCGCCTGCACATCCGGCACCGTCGCCAGAAAGTCGCGCGCCGCCGCCGGCAACTCCCCGGCCGACTGCGAGAGCAGCACGGCACCGAGCCGGTCCAGATACCAGCCCGGCCAGCCATCGCTGGCACCGTGGATCAGCCGATACGCGCTGCTGTCACCGGGATCGATCAGCGCTGCACGCAAGGCCCGTCGCGCATCGGCATCGAAATCCGCCGGTGCCGTAAAACACACGGGCTGGCCGGAGGCCGGATGCGAGAACCGCAGTTCGGCCGCATGCAGGCAGAGTCGCGGCCAGGGGCTGCCACCGTAAAGCGCATCGCCGAGTATCGGAAAACCGCTCGCCGCCGCATGCACGCGAATCTGGTGCGTGCGTCCGGTGCGCGGCTGCGCTTCCACGCAACCGTCCGGCAGCTTGCGAAAGCGCGTCTCGGCCGGCTCGCCATCCGCCCTGCCCACATAGCGATCGCCGGCGCGCGCAATCCCGGCAGTCACCACCTGCTCACCGGCCGGCACCGGCCGGTCAGTGCGCAGCTGGTAGATCTTCCGGACGCTGCGTGCGGCGAACTGCGCGGTCAGCGCGCGGTTCGCCAGTGGCGTCTTGCCGAACACCATCACGCCGCTGGTGTCCTTGTCGAGGCGGTGGATGATCGCCAGCGTGGCCCAGCGGGCTTCGCGATGCTTCAGCCAGTCATACAGGCCTTCGCCCGCATGGGGATCCGGTGCATGGGTATTCAGGCCGGCGGGCTTGTTCACCGCCAGCAGATGCTCGTCCTCGTGAATGAGACAGGGAAGCATCTCCGGCTGCCGTGCGGTCGGCGCCGGTGCCTAGCGGCTCTTGATCGCGAGCAACTCCACCTCGAAGATCAGCGTCGCACCCGGCGGGATCACGCCGCCGGCACCGCGGTCGCCGTAGGCAATCGAGGACGGACAGACCAGCTGCGCCTTCTCGCCCACATGCATGCGCTGCACGCCTTCCGTCCAGCAGGGAATCACCTGGTTCAGGCCGAACTCGGCCGGTTCGCCACGATCCACCGAACTGTCAAAGATCTTTCCGCCCGGCAGGGTGCCGTGATAGTGCACACGCACCACGTCGGTGGCCCTGGGCATCGCACCGGTACCCGGCGTCAGCGTACGGAACACCAGCCCGGATTCCGTTGTTACCGCACCGGCCTCCTGCGCCGCGAGCAAAAGATAGTCAGCCGCTGCTTTCTTCGCTTCGGGCGTCTGCCCGTTACAGCCCGTACTCAACAACGCGGCCGCGACAAACACGGCACCGACCCGACGCATCATCCTGACTCTCCTGTGGGCGCCAACATGGCGCCATGCGGATTCTGTCACCAACCCTCGAACAGACCACCATCCGCAAAGTCCCAGATGAAATAGACATAGGCACGCCAGTCGTAGCGGTCATGATCATTCAGCGGCAGTTCGAGGCCGGTGTTCAGCGCGATATTGCCGCGTTTGTTCAGGCCGATGCGCGCCTGTGGCAGTACCGACCATTGCACGGCATCCTTGCGATCGGGCCCCGAACCCCGCTCAAACGGCACTTCGGCGACCAGTTCCAGGCCCGGGAAAATCGAGCGCGGCTTCTCGGTGTGCAACCAATGCACAACGCCCGCGAACTCGGCGCTGCTTTGGTCCGAGTCTTCCAGGTCAAGCTTCAGGCGACTGCTGCTCTGCAGGGTCCAGTGTTCATTCAGGATTTTGCCAAATGCCAGGTAGGGCAGCAGTTCCCAGTCAGCTTCACTGTTCAGCGGCACGCCGAGGTTGCTGCCCAGTGTAAGAATGTGGCCCGCCGCCCGATTGTGCACCAGCACGTACTTGAAGCCTGGCTCGACGTGGCCAAAATCCGACTCGCTGCCCGCCATTTCGTGCGTCAGTTCCACCACACCCTGGAACCGCTGGCCGATGCGGAACTCGTATTCGATCGTGTTCTTCCAGCTGTTGTCTCCATCCTGCGCCGAATAGCGTTGTTTCCACACCCACTCGTCTTCCGGAAATGCCTTTTTGGTTCGTACCGGCAGGAACAGGTTCAGGTCGCCATCGGGGTAGTCATGCTCGCCACCCAGTGTCTTGATATATGCCAGTACGGAGTCGATGTCCTGCTCCGTGAGCGTGTCGCCGAACGCGGGCATGGCCGCCGAAAAGCCCAGGGCCGGACCACCCTGGGTGACAACGATTTTCCAGTCAGATGCCGGCTCGCGGCTGTTGAACAGGGCATCGGAAAAATTGGCGGGGGTGACGCCAAGGGCTTTCACCAGGGCTGAATCCGGATCGGGACGACCCTTTGGGCCGTGGCAGGAGACACAGCTGGTGTTGAAAATCTCCTCACCGCGTTTCAGGTCGGCAGCATGCAGGGACATCGGCAAGGCCAGCAGCAGCCCCAGGATCATGGCGGGCATTGCCCGGAAAGTGTTTGCCACAGGCTCATTCATGTTTTTCATGCCCACATCATCGGAGTAGAAGATATATCGACCGCGACTCATTCTGCCATCATATGGTGCCGGGTCGAAGTTTTCGAAGTTTTACTGGCTGCATTAAAAGCATGAGCACGCCGTGGTCAGGCAATGCTCCTCGTGGGTTTAAAGAACTCGGGATCACCCACCTATCCGGTTCAGTCCGAAAAGTTCGAAAACTTCGACCCGGCACCAAATCCGCACCGCAGGCCTGAGGCATGTCCACCCGGCTCAAACTGAAAGTGATCCCTGGCGCTTCCCGGACGGCGATTTCCGGATGGCTGGATGACGCGCTTAAAATACAGGTTGCTGCAGCACCGGAGCGCGGCAAGGCCAACAAGGCCGTGGTGGCCTTGTTGTGCGAGTCGCTCGGCCTGCAGCGAAGTTGCGTCCGGGTGCTGCAGGGTGAAACCTCGCAGATGAAAGTAGTCGAGATCGATGGCCTGTCGCTTGCGGAAATCCGGCTACGCCTGTCCCGTACCAGCACAAACAACCAGGATTCACCATGAACAGCCTGCCAGCCTGTCCGAAATGCGGCTCCGAATACACCTACGAAGACGGTGCGCTGTATATCTGTCCGGAATGCGCCCACGAATGGCCGAAGGACGCGCCGGCAGAAAGCACCGAGCAGGAACGTGTCGTGCGTGACGCCTACGGCAATGTGCTCAATGACGGCGACTCCGTCACCGTCATCAAGGACCTGAAGGTGAAAGGCTCTTCATCCGTGGTCAAGGTCGGGACGAAGGTGAAGAACATCCGCCTGGTCGACGGCGACCACGACATCGACTGCCGGATCGAGGGCATCGGCGCCATGCAACTGAAGTCGGGCTTCGTCAGGAAAGCCTGAACCGCCTTGCCGGGGCGCCTTGTCCGCGCACCAACTCAGCGCGCGGCCTGCCCCTCGGCAGTCATGGGCGTGCCCCACGCCGGATCCCACGGCACGCGCCGGTCGGGTCCGATGTCGAGCGAGGACACGTCCATCACGAAGGTGCGGATGTTGCTCATGAACCGCTCGCCGGTCGCCCGGCCCCAGTTCATCTTTTTGCCGTCGGGCGAGATGTGCGCGAGGATGTCGAGCTTGTCGTAATACGTCAGCCGGCGGTGCTCGCCGCCTGCCAGGTCACCCAGGTAGATCTCCCAGTTGGTCGGCGACAGCGCCTTCACATACACGTAGTGCCGGCCGTCCGGCGCCGGCGTCGGATGCCAGTTCATGCCGTTGTCGTAGGTATGGCGGCGCCAGTCGCTGCCGTCCTTGCGAATGCTCATGATCGTCATCGGCGTCGGCTTGACGACCTTGTAGTCGCTCCTCTTCCAGGCCCGGAAGATGATGTGCTCGTTGTCGGGCATGAAGAACGGCGCACCTTCCTGCCAGTCATCGGTCTTCGTGACCTGCCACTCCTTCGAGCCGTCGGCGGCCATGACCCAGATGTCCATCTTGCCGTCGATCTGCCTGCCGAAGGTGATCCACTGCCCGTCCGGGGACACCGAGACCTCGGCCTCATAATACTTGTTGCTGGTCATCCGCCTGGCATTCTTGCCGTTCAGGTCGGAGACGTAGATCTCGCCGCCTTGCGGGTAATTATCCGAATCCGACCAGTCGCCGACCGGCATCTGCATGTTGTCGCGCGTGGAAGTCCACACGATGCGCTTGCCGTCCGGGAAGAAGAACGAGCAGGCATCCTGGCCGCGGTCGTTCACGCGCCAGCTCTCGCGCCCGTCGGCGGAGAATATCCAGGTGAGAGCGCCCGGTCCGCGCGCGCCCGGCGTTGCATCGGGATCTCTCGTCTGCGCGATGAGATAGCGCGAATCCGGCGACCAGTAGGCCTCGGCCGCATCCGGCTTGATCGGCACCTCGTAGCTCGGCAGCTCCTGGCCGCCCGGGGGCTGATCCGCGGCTTGCGCCGCGACGATCGATCCGCTGGCGAGAACGGTCATTGCAATGCATGCGATGCTGGCGTTGACGGACACAGGCTTGTCTCCTCCCACATGGCCACCCTGGCGGCGGAACGGCGGCCGGACCGCAGCCGAGTATAGGTCATTCAAATTTCCGGACGACGGTTTCCGGATGGCTGGATGACGCGCTTAAGATACAGGTCGCGGCAGCACCGGCGCTTGCCGGGCCAGGGAGGTTGACCGAATGGCAGGCATGGAGATCAGGTTCATCACCCGGCACCTGACGGCGGGCGAGCGCCTTGGCGAACTGCTGTTCGGGCTGATCATGACCCTGACCTTTACCCTGACCGCCGGCTTTGTCCTGGGCGAAGACAAGGATGCCGTCAGGGAACTGCTGATCGCGACCATCGGTTGCAATATCGCCTGGGGGATCATAGACGGTGGACTGCTCGTTCTCGGCCGGATATTCGATCGCGGCCGCCAGGCACGAATAGGCGAAGCAATCCGCCGCAGCGGCACCGATGATGCGGCGATCGCCGCAGTCGGCGCCGAACTCGATGACACACTGGAACCGCTGACCTCGCCACACGGGCGCCTCGCCATGTACCGCGACATCGTGGATCGTGTGCGGGCGGCTCCACAGCAGCGTCCGGGCATGCGCCGGGAAGATCTGCTGGCGGCTTTTGGCGTCTTCTGCCTGGTCCTGGCCGCCAGCCTCCCGGCCGCATTGCCGTTCGTGTTCATCGACGAACCGTGGCTGGCACTGCGGGTCTCCAACGCGATTCTGATCGCGCTGTTCTTCGCGATCGGCTACCGGTGGGCCAGCTATACCAGCATCAACCCCTGGCGGGCAGCCATCGTGCTGACGCTGTTCGGCATGGCCATGGTCGGGGCAGCGATCGCGCTGGGCGGCTGAGGGCCTTCAGCTCACCAGCGTGGCATCGACCTCGTCCTTCTGGATCTCGAACATCCGCGCATACCAGCCGCCTTTGGCGATCAGCTCCTCGTGCGTACCCTGCTCGGCAATCCGGCCTTCGAGCATGACGAGGATCTGGTCGCTGTCCATGATGGTCGAGAGACGGTGGGCGATGGTGAGCGTGGTGCGCCCCTGCGACAGGCGCCGCAGTGCCTGCATCACGCCGCGCTCGGTCTCGACGTCGAGGCTTGAGGTCGCTTCGTCGAGCAACACGATTGGCGCGTTCTTGAGTATCGCGCGGGCGATGGCCACGCGCTGGCGCTGGCCGCCCGAGAGCTTGCTGCCGCGCTCGCCGCAGGGCGTGTCGTAACCCTCCGGCAACGTGGCTATCCAGTCGGCAAGGCCGGCATCGCGGGCCGCAGCCTCGATCTGCGCATCGGTCGCGTCGTGGCGGCCCATGCGGATGTTCTCGCGGATGTTCTCGTTGAAGATGAAGGCACGTTGCGAGACCACGGCAAACCAGTTCTGCAGGTCGGCCAGCGGGAAATCCGTCAGCGGACGGTCACCGATCAGGATCTGGCCGGATTGCGGATCCCACTGGCGCAACAGCAGGTTCACCACCGTCGACTTGCCGGTGCCGCTGGGACCGACCAGTGCCACGCGCTTGCCCTTCGGTACATCCAGCGTGAAGCCGTCGAAGACCTTCTTCTGGCGGCTCCAGCTGACGTCATCGGCATCGTATTCAAAGTGTACGTTGCGAAAATGCAGCGAGGGCTCCACCTGGGCCGTGACTGCCGACTTCGCGGTTTCCTGCACTGCCGGCGGCTGGTCCATCATGTCAAACAGGCGGCGCGCGGCGATCAGCGAGACGCGGAAGTCCGTGTAGTTGTTGGCCATGCCGACCGAAACGTAGAAACCGACCACCGACACCGCGATCACGGCCGGCAGGTCGGTCAGCGTGGAGATCTCCCCTGCCAGCGCAAGCTCGACACCACACCAGGCGGCCGCGAGGATGCCGATGGTGATGAACACCTCGGCGAGCGCACGCTGGGTGGCATCGGCGCCATAGAGCTTGTCCTGGCCGTCCTGCATGGTCTTGCCGATTTCCCACAGCTGCTTCGCGCGCCGTTTCTCGTAGCCGAAGGCCACGGTGTCGCGCACGCCCTGGATGCTGTCGGCGACGTAGGCATTCACGCCACCGAGCTGCTCGCGATACTGCACGCCATCGCCACCGAGACGGGCAACCAGCCACGGCAGGCCAAAGGTGGTGGCCAGGTAGAACGGCGTGAGCACCCACAACAGCATCGGATGCACGGTGTAGCACCAGGCCAGCAGGATGATCGGCACAAAGATCGCGGCGACCGCTGGCGCGATCGTGTGCGCATAAAAAGGCTCGATGCGCTCGCAGTCGCTCATGACGCGACTCACGGCATCACCCGACTGCAGCTTGGCGGTGCGTGCCGGTGCGAGCGGCAGCATGGCGTAGTAGAAGCGGTTCCTGAACTCGGCGAGGATCCGGAAGGCCACGTAGTGGCCGGTGTAGTTCTCCATGTAGGAGACCAGACCCACCAGCGTGCCGACTGCGGCGATCCACTTCACCTGGGTCCAGATCACATCCCAGTTCACGACACCCGGCTGTGCCGACTCGATGTAGATGCCGACGCTCGCGGCCGCTATGCCGAGCACCGCGGCCTGCGCCACGATCTTCACCACGCGCGCCACCAGCGAGGTGATCATGATGGTGTTGAAGGGCGTCATGTAGGTCAACAGGCGCCGGATCACCTGCGCGTTGCTGGCTTTCTGGTTGCTGCCGGCCAGCGTGCCGGCTGTCGCTTCAATCGTCATGCCACCACCTTCGTGTTCTCGATCTCGCGCTTGGTGCGGATCATGCTTGCGTAGATGCCGCCCTTGGCCAGCAACTCCTGGCGGGTACCGCTCTCGGCCAGCCGGCCACCTTCGAGCACGATGATGCGATCGGCCTGCTCGATGGTGCTGAGCCGGTGCGCGATCATCAGCACGGTCTTGTTCTTTGTCAGCCGCTCAAGCGCGCGGTTGAGCAGCATCTCGGTCTCGACGTCGATCTGCGAGGTCGGCTCGTCGAGCACCACGATCGGCGCGTTCTTGAGGAAAGCGCGGGCGATGGCGAGGCGCTGTGCCTGGCCGCCGCTGAGTGCCGCGCCCTGGTCGCCGACCTTGGTATTGAAACCGTCCGGCGTGGACTTGATGAAATCGTACAGCTCGGCCGCCTTGGTCGCTTCGATCAGCTCCTGCTCGGTCGCATCGTCCTTCGCGACGCGCAGGTTTTCCGCGATCGTGCCGTAGAACAGGAAGGGATCCTGCGGCACCAGCGCGATCTGCTTGCGGATCCACTCCAGCGACAGCTCCTTTTCCGGTACGCCATCGAACAGGATCGTGCCGGAGTCGGGCTCCAGCGTGCGCAGCAGGAGGTTGGTGACGGTGGTCTTGCCGGAACCGCTGCGGCCGATCAGCGCCACCGTCTCGTTGGGTTCCAGCTTCAGGCTGAGATTCTGCAGCGCCGGTTTGTCGGCACCCGGGTAGGTGAAGGTCACGTCGCGCAGCTCGATCTGGATGGCTTTGCCGGTGGACGGCATGGCGCGCGCGCCCTCGTCACTGCTCACCGGGGCCTTCTCGTTCAGGAACTCGATGACCTTGGCCGCCACCTCGCGCCCGAGGGCGCCGGCGAAGAAGAATTCGCCGATCAGCAGCAGCGTGCGGCTGAATTCCAGGCTCAGCAGTACGACAGCGACCACCTCGCCCGGCGTCATGTAGCCGCCGGTATAGCGATACAGGGCCACGCCCATCGCCACGGCGGTGGAGAACAGCGCGAACCCGAGTTCGAGGAACACGAACTGCGACTGGGCGACGAGCAGCAGCTTCATCGTGGTGCGCCGCTGCACCTCGTTGCCGGCCTCCATCTCCTTGCCGCGACGGATCGCCTGGTTGAAGGACTTGAGGGTGCTCATGCCCTGGATGGAATCGAGGTACTGCGCACTGTTGCGGTTCTTGACCACGGCGTTCTGCGCGCTGATGCGCCGGAAACCGCGCGCCGACGAACCGACGAACAGCGGCGTCAGCGGCACACCGGCCAGCATCCAGACGCCGACTACCCAGTCGATCCAGAAAATCGCCGAGCAGAGAAAGATCGGGATGGCGATGGCCACCCAGATCTGCACGAAGTAGACGCTGAAGTAGTAGTCGAGGTACTCGACACCCTCGGTGGCCGTGTTGGCGATCTCGCCGGTGCGGCGCTTGCCGAGCAGGCCCGGACCAAGGCGCACGACCTGCCTGTAGATCTGGTCACGCACATTCAGCTTGGCTTCGCTGGAGGCGCGGAACTGTCCGGTCCTGAACAGCCAGGCCAGTACCGCCTTCAGGAGCACCAGTCCAGCCAGCAGCCAGAACCACTGGCGCAGCATGTTGCTGCCCTGCCAGGCGGCATCGACCGCGAGGCCCAGCACCCAGTACAGGAGGATGGTGGTTGGAATCGTGGCGAGCCCGGCCACCAGCCCGACCTTTACCCACTTGATGGTAGCCGGGGTAATCAGCCTGTCATCGACACCGAGCATGGACCAGACATCCCTTGATGATAGATGGATCGACCTTAGACCCTGAACCTTGGTTCAAGGTCAAGGACCGGAGCCGGTGGCCTCCCCGCTGCCGAACAACTGCTCCAGCGTGCGGATGAGATGCCGCGCCTCGACGGGCTTGCGCAGCAGTTGCACGCGCGACAGCGCACCCACGTGGCGCAGGATCGGCGAGGTATCGCCGCTGAGCACCACGGCTGGCAGGTCGCGGCCCGCCGTTGCCCGGAGGCTGTCCAGCAGCTGCAGGCCGTTTTCCGGGCCATTGAGGTGGAAATCCGTCACGACGAGGTCGATGTTGGGGCCCTCTCGCGCAAACAGCTCCATGGCTGCGGCAGCCGTCGCGGCAACCCATACCGGATAGCCATCCAGCTTGAGTATCAGTTCCAGTGCCCCGCGCACGGCGTCGTCGTCCTCGATGATGAGTACGGCAGGCTTGAGCAGTGCCGCCGACGCTTCTGCGTACCGGTCTGCCGGCACGATTGCGGTACCCGCCACCGGCTCGACGAGACGATCGGCGGGAATGAGCACCCTGAAGGTGGTACCCCGGCCCAGCTCCGATGCAACCTGCACCTCGTAGCCGAGCAGGCGGCTGATCTGCCGGACGATGTTGAGGCCAAGCCCCGAACCGCGCCGTCCGGCGCCCGGCCGCTCGACGCGGTAATACTCGTCGAATATCCGCTCGGTCTGGTCAGGCGCGATGCCGACGCCGGTATCGGTGACCTCGATGATGAAACACGTTGCCGTGCGTGTGGTAGCGATGCCAACCCCGCCGACACGGGTGTACTGGAGCGCGTTGGTCAGCAGGTTCTGGACCATCTGGTGCAACAGGACCCGGTCGGTATGCAGGAACTCGTCGCAGGTACTCACCGTCAGTGCCAGGCCGCGGGCCGTGGCAATCTGTTCGAACTGCTGCCTGATTTCCGCCAGCAGTTCACCGACCGACACATCTGCAAGCGTCGGCTTGACCGTTCCGGACTCGAGCTTGCTGATGTCGAGGAGCGTGTTCAGCAGGTCGGCCATCGACTGCAGGGCATGCTGCTGCCGCTCGATGATCTCGCTTGCCGGCCCGTCAACCTGCCGGCCCAGGGCGGCAGTCAGGAGCCGCAGGGTCTGCAGTGGCTGGCGCAGGTCATGACTGGCCGTGGCCAGGAACCGGCTCTTGGCCTGGTTGGCCTCGTCGGCCTCGGCCCGCGCGGCACGCAGCTCCTCGGTGATCCTGGAGCGCTCGCTGATGTCGCGGACGGCGGCCACCACCAGCAACCGGCCGGACTCGTAGATCGGTGCCAGGCGGATCTCGGCCGGGAATTCGCTGCCATCCCGCCGGACAGCGGACAAGGCCACCACGCGCGCACCCATCTCCCGCGCGGCTGGCGTGACATTGAAACCCTTGCGGTAGCGTATGTGAGCCTCACGAAAGCGTTCCGGCACCAGGCATTCGATGCCGCAGCCGGTCAGTTCACCAGACTCGTAACCGAACAGGCTGGCGACCGCATTGTTGGCATAGACGATCAGTCCCGCCGCATCGACGAGGAGCAGCGCATCCGGCGCCTGCTCGACCACCCGCAGGGCAATCAACGGGTCGATGCCCTGTAAATCCGTCATAGGGGTAAGCCCTTAGAGAGCAAAGCGGCAGGCCGGTTTAGGATCGGTCGATCATGGGTGACCACGATCATCAGCTGTGCCAGACAAGCGCACAAGTCGACCGCGTGCTCGAGCAGGTGGTGGCCGTCACCTATCGATGCCTGCTGCGGGAACTCGCCTCCGGTTTTGCCCATGAACTGAATCAACCGCTTGCCGCCATTGCCGCCTATGCCGAAGGCGCCGCCACGCTGCTGCGACGCGACCCCTCCCAGGCCGGCAAGGCCATCGAAATCGTCGAGGAGATCACCCGCCAGGCCCTGCGGGCCGGTGAAGCCATCCAGCGTGTGCGTGGCAATGTTCGTCCTCTCCCGGTACACCGTACAGCGGCTGACTGCAATAAACTGGTTCAGGAGATGCTGTCGCTGATCGAGCCGCTCGCCCAGCATCACGGCATCCGGCTTATTGTAGACCTTTCCAGCCCTCTGCCGCAGGTCCAGGGCGATGGCCTGCGTCTGCAGGGTCTGCTGCTCTTCCTGTTCCGCAATGCCGTGGATGCCGTAAGTGACTTGCCGGCCGAACGGCGACAGATCACGATCTCCACATCGAGCGATGCGACCAGCGTCGAACTGGCGGTCACGGACTGTGGCACCGGCATACCGGAAACGGCTGCCCGGAACGTGTTCCTGCCATTTTTCACGACCAAGTCCGAGGGCACCGGCCTCGGGCTGGCGGTATGTCGTACGATTGCCATCGAACATGGCGGCGAGCTGCGCTTCACCAACCTGCCGGAGGGTGGTGTGCGCTTCTGGGCCCGTATTCCACGCATCGACATCACGCAGCAGAACCAATGACCAACACACCGAGCAAGACCGTATTTGTAGTCGATGACGACGAAGGCGTACGCACTTCGCTGACCATCCTGCTCGATTCCGTCGGCTATGTACCGGTGCCCTTTGCCTCGGCCAGCGACTTTCTCGCGCAGTACGACCCCAACCGGGCCGGTTGCCTGGTACTCGACATGCGCATGCCCGACATGGGCGGCATGGAACTGCAGCAGGAACTGGCCAGCCGGGGTGCATTCCTGCCGGTGATCTTCATCACCGGACACGGTGACGTGCCGATGGCCGTCCAGGCGATGAAGAACGGTGCCTTCGATTTCCTGCAGAAGCCCTTCGGCCACCAGGACCTGCTCGACCGGGTTGCACGCGCACTCAAGGCCGATGCGGAGGCACGGGACACGCTGTCGCAGAACGAGGAAATCGTCCGGCGCCACGCCACACTCACGCCGCGCGAGAAAGAGGTGATGGAGATGATCGTCGCCGGACAGGCCAACAAGGTCATCGCAATGGACCTGAACCTCTCCGAGCGTACCGTGGAGATCCATCGCGCCCGCGTCATGGACAAGATGGGCACGCGCTCGCTGGCCCATCTGGTGCGCATGGCAATGGTGCTGGAACACCCGCACTGACCGGAACACTGCCATGTACATCAATTTCTGGTACCCCATCATCCGCAGTGAAGACCTCGGCATGGGCAAGCCCGAAAAGACGATGGTACTGGGGCTCAATTTCGTCGCGTTTCGCGACCGCCAGGGCAAGGCGCATGTCCTGAGCGACACATGTACCCACCGCGGCGCCTCGCTCGGCGGCGCATGGGAACTCGGCGACAAGCCGCGCATCATCAACGACTGCATCGTGTGTCCCTATCACGGCTGGGAATTCGGTACCGACGGCGAGTGCCGGAACATCCCGTCGATCGGCTACGGCAAGAAAGTCCCGCCGCGCGCCAAGGTCGATTCCTACCCGGTGCAGGAAAAATACGGCATCGTGTTCGCCTTTCTCGGCGACCTCCCCGAGAAGGATCGCCCGCCGCTGCTCGACGTCGAGGAGTACGGTACGGAGGGCTGGCGTGCGAATTCCGTCCTGGTGCTGGACGTCGGCTACTACTACGAGCGCTCCATCGAGAACGGCCTGGACCCGGCGCACAACGAGTTCGTGCATCCGACGCATGGCCTGAAGGCCGTCAACCGCGATACCTATCACGTGCGGGAATACGATGTCCTGGACCATCCGCAGGGCTGGGGCATGTGGTTCATACACCGCTTCAATGCGCCAGGCCTCACGGATCCGACCTGGAAGTCGGTCGACACGGGCAGCAAGGCCCCTGGCGAACTGTTTGCCGGCAGCGGCACGCATGGCCCCAACGCGATGATCACGGAAATCAACGTCGGCAGCGGCAACCGTTTCCGCCAGTATTTCTTCGAGCAGCCGGTCGACCAGGCCAGGACGCGGATCTTCTTCCTGAACATGCGCAACTTCATGCTTGGCGCGGAGCACGACGAACCGATCCATGCCCGCAACAAGGTCATCGCGAAGCAGGATATCGAGATCCTGGTCGACGTCTATCCGCCGCGCACGCCCACCAGCAACATCCGGGAAGTACTCACGCCCTCGGACAAGGCAGTGGTCAGCTATCGCGAGTGGCTGGCGAAATTCGATGAATACGGCTGGCGGATCAACTGGGACGAGTTCAGCCAGCGCAACGGCAAGGACACCGGCTTTGCCATTCCCAGCCCGGCCAGGCGGACATCCGGCAACTGGGTGCTCGAACCCGTCCCCCTGCTCCGCAAGCGCAGCGCGCGCTGAGACGCTGCCCCGGCTGCCGGTCAGGGCGCGATGAACACGGGCGCGAAGCCGCCGCCCGGCGTGCGGAAGTTGGTGGTCTGGCCGGCATACAGGCGTGCGGCCAGCAACTGGATGCTGCCGTCGTAGACAAAAGCGCGGATATCGAATTTCAGGTCGGCGCTGACATCACCCAGCCGGACCAGGCGCTCGCTGGCCGGCGCGATTTCCTGGGCCACATAGTCATCAGCCGCGAGGATTTCATCCCAGACACGCCGGGTGAGCTTGTCGCCCCGGTAGGCGGCCTTGCTGCCATAACCGCGGGCCGGCTTGAAAAACAGCTGCCGCCGACGACTCCACAGTTCATCGCCGTGTTCGCGGCTCACGCTCACCGTGGCCGGGATCCCCGCCTTCAGGCCGGCACAAAGTGCCGGCTCCACGCCCAGCGCGGCCAGCCTTTCCGGATCGCTCAACAGGACCAGGTTGCGCTTGTCGGCATACAGCGCGTGGGCATGCGGATGGGGCGTCAGCACGACGTCGCCGGCTGCGTAAGCCCCGCGCAGCGCCGCGTGCGCCGGTGCCTCGAGGTAGAAATCGACCAGCCGGTTATAGACCAGATCGATCTTCCGGCCGGCATGCCACAGGCCGCCGTCGCGCCACTCCAGCGCAGCGGCATCGGCGACCAGCGCGTCGATGCCGTGGCTGGCAAACAGCCGCTGGAACAGCTGGAACTCGGGATGGAGGTACTGGTTCGGCGGATCATCATCGACGATGGCAATCCGGGACAGCGGCACATTCCCGCGCTGCAACCGCCAGTCGCGGCGAAACGAGTCCACAAAGGCCGCATCGATGTGCTCGAGATCGACGGGCGAACACAGCACGTTGCCGACTTCCGCACAGCAGACCTGCTGTGCGCGGGCCAGTACCACATTGAGCAGCGGGCCGCCGGCATTGGTATTGATCTCGATGAGCTGCGGCCCCTGCGGGCCCAGGTGAAAGTCAAAGCCCATGAACACGCTGCTCGGACCAGGATCCGCGCGCGCAAATTCCGGTGCACGCTCCATGACGGCAGCGCGGTACCCGGGGACCCTCACCACGCTCTCGACCGCAGCGATGATCGACGTCATGCGCTCCAGCTGCTGCCGCGAGATGAATACCGCCGTCGCGGAGAACATGTGCGGGCGGGTACGGGTGATCTCGGCCGCAAGGCCGGCCAGCGACTCGCCGGATTCAAGCTGCGCGCGCAGCCGGTCCGGATCCAGCGTGCGGCAGTCGCAGGCGCCGTTGAGGCTGTTGTCGTAATGGCTGGTCATGCCGGTGATGCGGTGCCGGGGCCCCGATACATCGCTACAGCCGCTGGCCGTGTTCACGCGTGGCATGGAAGCCAACCGTCGGCCAGCGCTCGATCGTCAGCTTCAGGTTGTACTTGTTGGTCGACAAAAACACCGGGTTGTCGTCGACGTCACGGGCCAGCGAGAACAGCTCGTCCTTCTCGAACTTCTTGCGCGTCGCCTCGTCGGGGAATGTCAGCCAGCGAGCCGTGAAAATGTCGACCGCCTCGTACAGCGCATCGACGTTGTATTCCGCCGAGAGCCGGTGCGCAACGATCTCGAACTGCAGGCGGCCGACCGCACCGAGCAGCATCTGCGCACCCTGTCGGGCAAAGAAAACCTGGATCGCACCTTCTTCGCCAAGTTCCTGCAAACCCTTCTGCAACTGCTTGCTTTTCATGGGATCTTTTGGTCGGGCAGACCGGAACAACTCGGGCGCGAAGTACGGAATGCCCTTGTAGGCCAGCGCCTCGCCAGCCGACAGCGTATCGCCGATCTGCAACTGCCCGTGGTTGTAGATGCCGATGATGTCGCCGGCCACTGCACCCTCGCTGGCCACCCGCTCGTTGGCCATGAAGGTCAGCGCATTGCCAAGCTTCATCTCACGCCCGGTGCGCAGGTGGCGCGCCTTCATGCCCGGCACATAACGTCCGGAGCAGATGCGGAAGAAGGCGATGCGGTCGCGATGCTTCGGATCCATGTTCGCCTGGATCTTGAAAACGAAACCACTGAAGGCTTCCTCGGCCGGCTGCACCATGCGCAGGCTGCCATCACGCGGCTGCGGCGGCGGCGCCCAGTCGATCAGCGCCTGCAGGACTTCCCGCACGCCGAAGTTGTTGATGCCGGAACCGAAGAACACCGGTGACTGCCGACCCGCCAGGAACTGTTCCGGATCGAAAGGCACGCTCGCATCACGGATCAGGGCGACGTCCGCACGCAGGCTGGCGATCTCGTCGGGGAACAGCGCATCGAGCTTCGGGTTGTCGATGCCCTCGATCAGCTCCACATCGGTGCGCTTCTCCTCGCCGGCAGTGAAACGCAGCAGGCGGTCCTGCAGCAACTGATACACGCCGCGAAAGGTCTTGCCCATGCCGATCGGCCAGCTGATCGGCGCACACTCGATCTTCAGTGCGGCCTCGATCTCCTCGAGCAGCGCCAGCGGCGAACGCACTTCGCGGTCCATCTTGTTGACGAAGGTGATGATCGGCGTATTGCGCAGGCGGCAGACTTCGAGGAGCTTGATGGTCTGCGCCTCGACGCCCTTGGCCGCATCGATGACCATCACGGCCGCATCGACGGCCGTCAGCACCCGGTAGGTGTCCTCGGAAAAGTCCTCGTGGCCCGGCGTATCCAGCAGGTTGATGGTGTTGCCGGCATACTCGAACTGCATCACCGAGCTGGTGACCGAAATCCCGCGCTGCTTTTCCACCTCCATCCAGTCGGAGGTCGCATGCCGTGAGCTGCGCCGTGCTTTCACCGTACCGGCGAGCTGGATGGCACCGCCGAACAGCAGGAGTTTCTCGGTCAGCGTGGTCTTGCCGGCATCGGGATGCGAAATGATCGCGAAGGTACGGCGCCGCGCGACCTCCCTGGCGAGGGCGGATGAATGATCGATGGCTTTTTCGGGGCTGGCCATAAGGGCGCGAAGGATAGCACCCCGACGGCAATTTACCGGGGCCGGCGGAAGCGCAGCACCACCTGGTCAGTATGACCGCGGACACCGGGATCGAATGCCGGGCGGCTGCCGTCATCACCCGGATTGCGCAGCACATCGCTCTCGCCATCGGCCACGAAACCGGCCGCCAGCAAGTCCCGCCTGATCCGCTCCGGATCAATGCGATGCAAGGCTGCCGCCTGTTCCGCCGACATTCCCGGCGCGGCCACGTGATCCGCCACGCCCAGCACGGCACCGGGCCGCATGCTGGCAAGTATCGTCGCCAGCATTTTCGGCACGTCGACACGCACCCAGCCGTCTTTGTCGTCGGCCAGGTAAACATCGTGGTAGACATTGGTCATCAGCACGACGTCGAAGGTGGCTGCGGGCAGGCTGAGCGCATTGTTCTCGGCAATCAGCTGCTCGACGTTGGGCAGGCGGCCGCCGGCATAGCGGGTCGCCAGCTCTTCCCTGGCGAACTGCAGCCACGGCGTGTTGTTGTGGGCCACGACCCGGCCCTTGGGGCCGACCAGCCGCGACAGGATCTCGGTGTAGTAGCCGCCGCCGGAGTACAGGTCGAGCACGGTCATGCCGGGTGTTACGCCGAAGAAGCGCAGTACCGCGGCGCTCTGTCGTGAAGCATCCCGCGCCCGGTCCGCCGCCGGACGCTCCTCATTGGCAAGCGCGGCAAGCACCGCCAGTTCGGCGACATCGGCCGCCTGCGGCCTGTTGCCGGGCGGCTTCCGTGCTGCCTCGGACATCAGCGGCGGTGCGGGCTGCGTCGATGCCTCGCGCGCCGATCCGGCCATTTGTGCCGAACGTTCCGGATTGAGGACCGGCCCGCCAGGCGTACAGGCCAGCAATGACAGGCCGATCACCACATGAAAGATGCGCTGAAACATGACACTCACTCCCCGACCAGGCCTGCCGGGCAATCTACTCGCCTGGCTCCACGCGCACGACGGGAAACAGGCGCGCGAAATGCACCATCGTCACCGCCATTGCGCTGAAGATGAGCAGCTTGCCCAGGTACAGCGGAAAGGTCCCGGCAAGGCCAGCCGGGAGCAGCAGGAGCAACATCCCTGGCACCATGCCGGCCAGCAGCCACGGCCAGCGCCGCACGCGCCACAGTCCCGCACCACAGGCCAGGAACATCGCAAACACCAGCCATCCGACCACGGAGGTCGCCGCCAGCGTGGTGCCGGGCCGCAGCGCATCCGGCAACTGATAAATCAGCATGAGGACGGCGAGAATGCACACGCCGCCGTGCCCCCAGTCGATCTTCGCCCAGGCAAAGCCCACCCGACGGCACAGCGTCGCCAGGGCAAACAGCGACAGTGGCAGGGTGATATGCATCCAGCCCAGCGCCAGCCGGCCCATCCCCCTGGCCGACTCGCCGGCATCGCCCCAGAGGCCGAGACCGGCAGCCAGCAACTCGAGCGGCAGGGCCGCGAGTGGCAGCAGCACGAACAGGACCATCGCCGAGCGGCCCTGCTGCCACTGCAGGAAAGCCCAGAGCGCGATGCCCAGGCTCGCAAGCGCCATCAACAACAGGAGCACTGGATACATCGCAAACCCCATGCGGACCGAAAGCCCAGTATCCCCCGTGTTGCCGAGGTCCGGATAGTGCCCGGGCGGAAATCCGCGGCCTGCCGTGGCACAATTCGCAGCCCCGGCCGACCGGGACTCCGCCCTGTTGAGGCCACCCATGTCCCATTCGCCTTCCGCTCCGCCTGCCGCTGCCGGCAGTTTCCTTGAACTCGGGTTGCCCGAGCCCCTGCTGCGCGCGCTGACCGACGTCGGCTATGAGACGCCCTCGCCGATCCAGGCGGCCACCATCCCGGCCCTGCTTGCCGGGCGCGACATGGTCGGCCAGGCCCAGACCGGTACCGGCAAGACGGCCGCCTTTGCCATTCCGATCCTCGCCCGGCTCGACCTCAAGCGCTACGGCCCCCAGGCACTGGTACTGACACCGACCCGTGAACTCGCCATCCAGGTTGCAGAGGCATTCCACCGCTATGCGCGGCACCTGCCCGGATTCCATGTGCTGCCGATCTATGGCGGACAGGCCTATGGCCCGCAGCTCGGTGGCCTGCGGCGTGGCGCGCATGTGGTGGTCGGCACGCCCGGACGGGTGATCGATCACCTGAACCGCGGCACGCTGGACCTCGGCCAGCTGAGCTGCCTCGTGCTTGATGAAGGCGACGAGATGCTGCGCATGGGCTTCATCGATGATGTCGAGGCCGTGCTCGCCAAGTCACCCGCAGGCCGGCAGATTGCCCTGTTCTCGGCCACCATGCCGGCCGAGATCCGCCGCATCGCCAAGAAGCACCTCACCGATCCGGCCGAGATCACCATCAAGAACAAGACCTCGACTGCCGCGAATACCCGCCAGCGCTACTGGATGGTGAACGGCATGCAGAAGCTCGATGCGCTCACGCGCATCCTGGAAGTCGAACCCTTCGACGGCATGATCATCTTCACGCGCACCAAGATTGCGACCGACGAACTGGCGCAGCGACTCGAGGCACGCGGCTTCGCCGCAGCGGCCCTGAACGGCGACATGGCACAGGCCCTGCGCGAGCGCACCATCGGCAAGCTGAAGAACGGCGAGCTGGATATCCTGGTGGCCACCGACGTGGCCGCCCGTGGCCTCGACGTCGACCGCGTCAGCCACGTCGTGAACTTCGACATTCCCTACGACACGGAAGCCTATGTTCACCGCATCGGGCGGACCGGCCGCGCCGGCCGCAAGGGTGAGGCGATCCTGTTCGTCAGCAACCGCGAGCAGCATCTGCTGCGCTCGATCGAACGCGCCACCCGCCAGCCGATCGAAGCGATGACGCTGCCCAGCGTTGCGGCCGTCAACGACCAGCGCATCATGCGCTTCAAGCAGAAGATCACCGCCGCACTCGCCAGCACGCAGCTGGCAAGCTACCGGCAGATCGTCGAGCAATACGAGATTGAAACAGGTGCCCCTGCGCTGGACATAGCTGCGGCACTTGCCTGCATGGCACAGGGTGATGCGCCACTGCTGGTACCTGAACCGGTACGGCCCGCGCGGGCCGAGCGCCCGGCCAGAGCGGCCCCGCCAGCACGCGCCGAGCGGCCGGACCGCCCTGCCAGCTCACCGCTGGAACGGGCGAAGCGCCCTGCTTCGGCGGCCACCGACAAGCGTCCGCCCCGCTCGCAGGCGCCGGTCAGGCCGGGCATGGTCCGTTATCGCCTGGCCGTCGGTCACCAGCACGGCGTGAAGCCGGGCAATATCGTCGGCGCGATCGCCAACGAAGCCGGGCTTGAAAACCAGTACATCGGCCGCGTCGACATCCGCGACGACCACTCCCTGATCGACCTGCCCGAGGGCATGCCGCGGGAAGTCCTGCGCCACCTGAAAACGGTCTGGGTGGTCGGCCAGCAGCTGCAGATCAGGCCAGACGGCTCGCCATTTGCCGGGGGCGCAACCGAGGGTCGCGACAAGCCGCGCAAAAAAGGCAAACTGGGCAAACCCGGACGAAAAAACTGAACTCAACCACCGCCACAGGACAAAGAGGCTCTTATGCACCACCGTCTGTATATCCCGGCACTTGCTGCCGCCCTGCTGCTGTCGGCCTGCGTCAAGAAGGAGGTCGAGCCACTGACCCCCGAGCAGAACGCGGAGAATTTCCAGGCCTTCGTGACCGCAGCCACGCGCAAGAGCGAGGCTGAACTGACGCCCGATGAACTGCGCCAGGCCTTCGACCAGTACCTGACCATGCAGATTGCCGCCGATTCCGCCGAAAAGGCCGGTCTCGACCGGAAGCACGATGTGGCCGCACAGCTGCGCGTGTTGCGCATGAACGTGCTCAGCGAGGCGGCGCTGCGCGCCTACCTGGACAAGCACCCGGTCGTCGATGCCGACCTCAGCGCGGAATACGACGCGCAGGTCGCTGCCGTACCGCTGGAGTACTCGGCGCGGCATATCCTGGTCGAGGACAAGGCCACGGCCGATGCGATCATCGCCAGGCTCGATGGAGGCGCCGACTTCGCGTCACTGGCGAAGGAGAAGTCGAAGGATCCTTCGGCGGCCAACGGCGGTGATCTGGGCTGGTTTGCGCCACAGACGATGGTCCAGCCCTTTGCCGATGCGGTCGTCGCCCTCGAGAAGGGCAAGTACACGACTGCTCCCGTGCAGACCCAGTTCGGCTGGCATGTGATCCTGCTGGAGGATTCCCGCAAGCCGACCCTGCCGACGCTGGCAGAGGTCAGGGACCGCCTGCAGGAGATGGTCCAGCGCAAGAAGGTCCAGGCCCATCTGGACGAACTGAAGGAGCAGTCCGGCGTCGACGTGGAGAAGGCCTACGAGGAAATGAAGAAGACCCTCGCAGCCGAGGCAAAGAAGCAGGTCAAGCAGAAAGCCCCGGAATTCGGCGAACCGATCAAGACGGAACCGGAAGGCGCCGAAGCACCTGAAGGCGCGCCGGAAGCACCGGCGAGCGACAAGCAGTAGTCCCGGTGGCCCGGCCGCAGGCGCCTTATCCGGCGCGCCTGCGGCCGGCCATCACCTGGTCGAGTACCCCGGCGAGGACCTCCGGCGACTGGGCACCGGATACGGCCTGCCGCTGGTCGAAGACAAAGAAGGGCACGCCCGAGACACCCGCCCTGCGCGCCTCGGCGATCAGCGCCAGGACTACGTCTTCCTCCGCATCGCTGCGCAACCAGGCTTCCAGGCCGGCCGTTTCAATGCCGGCAGCGGCAGCAAGCCGTACCAGCACCGCCGGGTCGCCGATATCCTCCGAGTGCATGTGATGGGCGGCAAAAAGCCGCTCGGCGAGCGCATTCTGGTCGACCCCCGGCGTCTGCCCCGCCCGGTACAGCAGGCGGTGTGCCGCGAGGGTGTTCGGTGACCGGGCACCCGGCGCCGTGGCAAACACCAGGCCCTCGGCGGCAGCGGTCGCCGCCATCTTTTCCATGATCGTCCTGGCCCGCTCCGGGCCGAAGATCTCGGCGTAGTGCGCCCGCCGGTCCCTGCCCTCGCGCGGCATGTCCGGGCTGAGCTGGTAGGGCAACCACGCAATGCTGGCGCTGATCGCAGGCCGGCTGGCCAGCGCAGTTTCAAGTCGACGCTTGCCCACATAGCACCAGGGGCACACAAAGTCGGAAACGATCTGAATATGGATCTGGTCGGGGTTTTGCACGGCTGCAGTGTAAGCCCCGGCCGGGGGGATACAAGGAGCCAGGCCGCGCCATCGATGTACCGACAGCCGGCCGGATAAGCTGCCGGCCTTTCCTGATGGCCCTCAGCCACTTAAACTGTCGGGTCACGAGCCGTATTTCATGGCCCGCGGACAGTGACCCCGATGACAAGCATGAACAGCCACCAGAACAGTGGCAGGCTCGGCCTGCCCCCGAAACAGGGCCTCTACGACCCGGCCAACGAGCACGACGCCTGCGGGGTCGGCTTTGTCGTGGATATCAAGGGGCGAAAATCGCACCGCATCCTGCAGCAGGCCATACAGGTGCTGCGTAATCTCGATCACCGCGGTGCCTGCGGCTGCGAGGTCAACACCGGCGACGGCGCCGGGGTGCTGATGCAGATTCCGCACCGCTTCCTGGAGGGTGTGGCCGAGCAGAACAGCTTCACGCTGCCTGCGCCGGGCGAGTATGGCAGCGGACTGATCTTCCTGCCGCGCAATGCCGGCAAGCGCCGCAAGCTCGAACAACGCTTCGAACAGATCGTGCAGTCGGAAGGCCAGTCGGTGATCGGCTGGCGGACGGTACCAACCGACAACAAGAGCCTGGGCGAGACCGCCCGGGCCGCCGAACCTTTCATCCGCCAGATCATCATCGGCCGCGATCCGGCCCTCACCGACGAACTGGCTTTCGAACGCAAACTGTTCGTGATCCGCAAGCGCGCCTACAGCGAGCTCCGCACCTCGACGATCGACGGTGCCGATTACTGGTACGTGCCGAGCCTGTCCTGCAAGACCATCGTCTACAAGGGCATGCTGCTCACCGAACAGCTGGGAACCTATTTCCGCGACCTGAACGACCCGACGATGGAAACGGCGCTGGCGATGGTCCATTCGCGCTTCAGCACCAACACCTTCCCGAGCTGGGACCGTGCCCACCCCTACCGTTACGTCGCCCACAACGGCGAGATCAACACGCTCCGCGGCAACATCAACTGGATGCATGCCCGCGAGGCCCTGTTCGAATCCGAGCTGTTCGGCGAGGACGTGAGCAAGATCCCGCCGGTCGTCAACCCGAACGGCAGCGACTCGGCGATGTTCGACAACGTGCTCGAGCTGCTGGTGCTGGCCGGCCGCTCGCTGCCGCACGCGATCATGATGATGATCCCGGAGCCGTGGTCGAAGAACGCGCAGATGGATGACGCCAGGCGCGCCTTCTACCAGTACCACTCCAGCCTGATGGAACCCTGGGATGGTCCCGCCTCCATCGCCTTTACCGATGGCCGGAAAATCGGTGCGATCCTCGATCGCAACGGCCTGCGTCCCTCGCGCTACTACGTCACCACCGATGACCTGGTGATCATGGCTTCCGAGGCCGGCGTGCTGGATATTCCGCCAGAGCAGATCCTGCGCAAGGGCCGGCTGCAGCCCGGCCGCATGTTCCTCGTCGATACCGAGGAAGGCCGCATCGTCGAAGACGAGGAGATCAAGCAGCAGATCGTCAACGAGCGGCCCTATCGGCAGTGGCTGGACGAGCACCTGGTGCATCTGGACAAACTGCCGGCGGCACCGGAAGTGCCTTTGCCTGACCACGACATGCTGCTGCAGCGGCAGATCGCCTTCGGTTACACCTTCGAGGACCAGCGCATCATCATGACGCCGATGGCGCGCGACGGCGTCGAGGCGATCGGCTCGATGGGCAACGACACGCCGCTGGCCGCCCTGTCCGGCAAGCCGCGTCTGCTGTTCGACTATTTCAAGCAGCTGTTTGCCCAGGTCACCAACCCGCCGATCGACTGCATCCGCGAGGAACTGATCACGGCCTCCGAAGTCTGGCTCGGTTCGGAAGGCAACCTGCTGGAACCGCAGCCGGCGGATTGCCGGCGGCTGGAACTGCACGCCCCGGTGCTGACCAACGAGGAGTTCGCCAAGGTACGCCGGCTGGACCTGCCGGGCCTGCGCGTGGGTGTGCTGTCCTGCCTGTTCCGCATCGCGCGCGGCGAAAGGGGCCTGGCCGCTGCGGTCGAGGAAATGTGGACCAGTGCGCGACGCCTGATCGAGACCGAGAACATCAACGTCCTGATCCTCAGCGACCGGGGCCTGAATCAGGGATATGCGGCCATTCCCTCGCTGCTGGCGGTCTCCAGTCTGCATCACTACCTGGTGCGTGAAGGGCTGCGCACCCGCGTCAGCCTGGTCATCGAGACCGGCGAGGCCCGCGAGGTACACCACTTCTCGCTGCTGATCGGTTACGGGGCCAGCGCGGTCAATCCATATCTGGCCTTCGAGACGCTCGATGGCATGATCCGCGATGGCCTGCTGCCGAATATCGATTACAAGACTGCCTGCAAGAACTTCGCGAAAGCCGCCACCAAGGGCGTCGTCAAGGTGATGTCGAAGATGGGCGTGTCGGCGGTACAGAGCTATCACGGCGCCCAGCTGTTCGAGGCTGTCGGCCTCCGCCAGGATCTCGTCGACCAGCACTTCACCTGGACAGCCTCGCGCATCGGCGGGATCGGCATCGAGGTGGTGGCACGCGAGGCACTGCTGCGTCATCAGATGGCATTCCCCGAGCGCCAGCTGCCTGGCCAGGCGCTGCCGCCGGGCGGGCAATACCAGTGGCGCGCCGATGGCGAGTATCACCTGTTCAACCCGGAATCGATCCACCGGCTGCAGAAGGCCGTGCGCACCGGCAACTTCGCCATCTACAAGTCCTACGCCCGGCTGATCGACGACCAGTCGACCAGGTTGTGCACGCTGCGCGGACTGCTCGAATTCAAGCCCGGCAAGGCGATCCCCCTGTCGGCGGTTGAACCGGCCGAGAACATCATGCGCCGCTTCAAGACCGGTGCGATGTCCTATGGCTCGATCAGCAAGGAAGCACACGAGACACTCGCGATCGCCATGAACCGCATCGGCGGCATGAGCAATACCGGCGAGGGTGGCGAAGATCCGGAACGGTTCACGCCCATGGCCAACGGCGATTCGAAGAGTTCGGCCATCAAGCAGGTGGCCTCGGGCCGCTTCGGCGTGACCAGCCACTACCTGGTCAATGCCAGGGAACTGCAGATCAAGATGGCGCAGGGCGCCAAGCCCGGTGAGGGCGGCCAGTTGCCCGGCACCAAGGTCTATCCGTGGGTAGCCAAGACCCGGCACACCACCGCCGGCGTCGGACTGATTTCACCGCCGCCCCACCACGACATCTACTCGATCGAGGATCTGGCCGAACTGATCCACGACCTCAAGAACGCCAATCGCGAGGCACGCATCAGCGTGAAACTGGTGGCGGAAGTGGGCGTGGGTACGATCGCAGCCGGCGTGGCCAAGGCCCACGCCGACGTCGTGCTGATCAGCGGTCATGACGGTGGCACGGGCGCATCACCGCAGACCTCGATCACGCATGCCGGACTGCCCTGGGAACTCGGCCTCGCCGAGGCCCACCAGACCCTGGTGCTCAACAACCTGCGCAGCCGCATCGCCGTGGAGACCGACGGACAGCTCAAGACCGGTCGCGACGTCGCCATCGCCGCCCTGCTCGGCGCCGAGGAGTTCGGCTTTGCCACGGCACCGCTGGTCAGCGTCGGCTGCATCATGATGCGCGTCTGCCACCTGAACACCTGCCCGGTCGGCGTTGCCACGCAGGATCCCAGGCTGCGCGAGAAGTTCACCGGCACTCCCGAGCACGTCATCAACTTCATGCGCTTCATCGCCGAGGATCTGCGCGAACTGATGGCGCAGCTGGGCTTCCGCACCATCGACGAAATGGTCGGCCGCGTTGACCGCCTGGAACCCAGGAAAGCCATCGACCACTGGAAGACCAAGGGCTTCGACTTCAGCGACATCCTCTACCAGCCGGATCTCGGCCCGGAAGTCGGACGCTACTGCCAGGAGAAACAGGATCACGGTCTCGACAAGTCGCTGGACGTCACGGCTCTGCTCGACCTGTGCAAGCCGGCCATCGAAGCGGGCAAGCCCGTGCGCGGCACGCTGCCCCTGCGCAACGTCAATCGCGTGGTCGGCACCATCACCGGCAGCGAGATCACGAAGAAGTGGGGCGCAAAGGGCCTGCCTGAAGACACCGTGAGCATCACCTTCAACGGTTCTGCAGGCCAGAGCTTCGGCGCCTTCATGCCGCCAGGCATGACCTTTGTCATCGAAGGCGATGCCAACGACTACTGCGGCAAGGGTCTGTCCGGCGGCAAGATCATCGTCAAGCCACCCGCAAAGTCGAGCTTCGTGGCCGCAGAAAACATCATCATCGGCAACGTTGCGCTGTATGGCGCGACAGCCGGCGAGGCCTACATCAACGGCATGGCCGGCGAACGCTTTGCGGTCCGCAACAGCGGCGTCGATGCGGTCGTCGAAGCCGTCGGCGACCACGCCTGCGAATACATGACCGGCGGACACGTTGTGGTGCTTGGCCCGACTGGCCGCAACTTCGGTGCCGGCATGTCCGGCGGCATCGCCTATGTACTCGATGAAAGCGGCAGCTTCCCCGCCAACATCAACATGCAGATGGTCGAAACCGAGGCACTGGCCGACCCGGCGGAAATCGCCCGCGTCCGCAAACTCATCCAGCAACACCTGGACTGGACCGGCAGCGTACGCGCGCGCCAGGTGCTGGAGGACTGGGAGGTGGCGCTGAAGCGCTTCGTCAAGGTCATTCCCAGGGACTTCAAGCGCATGCTCGCCTGCATCGCACGCGCCCACGACCAGGGGCTGGCCGGCGACGAGGCGATCATGGTGGCATTCGAGGAAAACGCACGGGACCTGTCCCGCGTGGGTGGCAACTGACATGGGCAAGCCAACAGGATTCATCGATTTCGTACGTGAACTGCCGGTCGACCGGACCCCGCGCGAGCGGATCCGTGACTGGAACGAGTTCCATCACCACATGGACGAGAAGCGGCTGCGCCAGCAGGGTGCGCGCTGCATGGACTGTGGTGTGCCCTTCTGCCACAACGGTACGGTCATCGAGGGCTCGACGGTCGGCTGCCCGGTGAACAACCTGATTCCGGAATGGAATGACCTGGTCTACCGCGGCCTCTGGCAGGAGGCGCTCACGAGACTGCACAAGACCAACAATTTTCCGGACTTCACCGGACGGGTCTGCCCGGCACCCTGCGAAGGCTCCTGCGTACTCGGGATTTCGAGTCCGCCGGTGACGATCAAGAACCTCGAGGCGGCCATCATCGACCGCGGCTTCGAGGAAGGCTGGGTGGTCGCCGAGCCGCCGAAGACGCGCACCGGCAAGAAGGTCGTGATCGTGGGCTCGGGGCCGGCGGGTCTCGCCGCTGCCGCCCAGCTCAACCGCGCCGGTCACCTGGTCACGGTGCTGGAGCGTGACGACCGCCCGGGCGGACTGCTCATGTACGGCATTCCCAACATGAAGCTCGACAAGCGGGCCGTGGTCGAGCGCCGCATCGCGCTGCTCGAGCGGGAAGGCATCAAGTTCATGTGCAATGCGACGGTCGGCGAGAACGTCGAGGCACAGATGCTGCTGAAGGACTTCGATGCGACGCTGATCTGCACCGGGGCAACGCAGCCGCGTGATCTGCCGGTGGAAGGCCGCAAGCTCGGCGGCGTGCACTTCGCGATGGAATACCTGACCGCGAGCACCAAGGCACTGCTGGACGGCAAGCCCGATGCAGGTCTGCTGAATGCGAAGGGCAAGGACGTCGTGGTCATCGGCGGCGGCGATACGGGTACCGACTGCATCGGCACCGCCCTCCGCCAGGGCTGCCGCTCCCTGCTGCAGATCGAAATCATGCCGAAGTCGCCGGCCGAACGCGCCGCGAACAATCCCTGGCCGGAGTGGCCGAAGATCCATCGCGTGGATTACGCGCAGGAAGAGGCGGTCGCAAAGTTCGGCCAGGATCCGCGCGTCTGGCTGACCACGGTCAAGAAGTTCGTCGGCAATGCCGGTGGCCAGCTCGAAGCGGTGGTCACGGTCGAGATCAGCTGGGAAACGGTCGATGGCAGGCTGGTTCCGCAGGAGCGCCCGGGCAGCGAAAAGACGCATCCGGCCCAGCTCGTGCTGCTGGCGATGGGTTTCACCGGGCCGGAGAGCCCCCTGCTGGAGGAACTCGGCCTGAAATGCGATGCGCGCAGCAACGTGCAGGCCGAGTATGGCAAGTACGCGACCAGCGTGAAGGGCGTGTATGCGGCCGGCGACTGCCGGCGTGGACAGAGCCTGATCGTCTGGGCCATCAACGAGGGTCGCGGCGCAGCCCGCGAAGTCGACCGTTACCTGATGGGCCGCACCGATCTGCCGTGACAGCAGCGCCGCAAACGGAACTCGAGCGTGAGCTGACCGCGTTTCTGGAGCGTTACGCTGAGGTCTACAACCGGCAGGCCTATGCCGAACTGCTGGAGATGTGGGATACCGGCGAGCCGGATGTCGTCTACATGGCAGAGGAACTCGATCCGCCCATGTACGGCTGGACGGCGATCCGCGACTACTTCAACCGCCCTGGCTCACTCGATGGCATCCGCAACGAGTACAGCGAGGTCCGCGCGCGCCTGCTTGCGCCGGACCTGGCACTCGCCACCTACAGGCTGCGCTTCGACATCGCCGTCAGGGGCATGAAGCCGCTGTCGAGCTTCGACCGCGTGGTCGCGGTGTTCCGGCGATGCAACGGCGAATGGAAGCTCTCGGCATATGCCGAAGCCCCGCAGGCGCCCCTGACCATGCTGCGCAAGCTGGTGAAGAACTCGAAATCGCTGGGCCCAGCCGAACAGAAGGCACTGCTGAAAACCGTGCAGGGCCTGCTCGAAGACAATGTGCCTGCGGATTTCGAACAGTGGCTCGGAACACGGGCCTGAGTACCGCCGCGACCCCGGTCCCCGGCACACCCGGTGCACCGGCCCCGGCTCATGCCTGGCCCCGGCCGCTGCGCGCGTGGTACCTGGTCAGCCTGCTGACGCTGGCCTACATCTTTTCATTCGTCGACAAATACATCCCGGCCCTGCTGGTCGAACCGCTGCAACGCGATCTCGGCATCACTGATACGCAAATGGGCCTGCTGCTCGGTCCGGCCTTCGCCGTGCTGTACGCCACGCTCGGCCTGCCGATGGGCTGGCTGGCCGATCGCTTTCGCCGCACCACGCTGGTTGCGATGGGCGTCGCGCTCTGGTCGCTGGCCACCGCCGCCTCCGGACTCGCAGGCAGCTTCGGGCGCCTGCTGCTGGCCCGGGTAGGCGTCGGTATCGGCGACGCGACACTCGCACCCTGCGCCATGTCGATGATCCCGGACAGCTTTCCGCCCGAACGTCGTGGCCGGCCGATCGCCCTCTATGTCGCGGCACAGTCCTTCGGTGCCGGCCTTGCCGCCCTCGGCGGTGCCGCCGTGCTCGCATGGGCCAACGCGCAGAGCGAGATTTCGCTGCCGGTGGTCGGCATCGTTGCGCCGTGGCAGTTCACCTTCATCGCCGTCGGCATGCCGGGACTCGTCGTTGCCCTGCTCCTGCTACTCGTGCGTGAACCGCCGCGCGAGGTTTCGGCACGGAACAGCACCAGCATGCGCCAGACGCTGCGCTGGCTGGGCGCACGATCGCCAGTC
Source organism: Gammaproteobacteria bacterium (assembly GCA_023383705.1). GTDB lineage: Bacteria > Pseudomonadota > Gammaproteobacteria > Steroidobacterales > SHZI01. Next base: position 52,159 of record JAHDYM010000012.1, read on the forward strand.
TACGCCAGCCTGACCGCCGTGGTCTCGGTAATGACCATCGTCGCCTACAGCCAGAACTGGTACGCAGCCCTGTGGCAGCGCCAATGGGGCTGGGACATCACGCGCTTTGCCACCTGGAGCGGGCTGGCCCTGATCATCGTCGGACCGCTGACGGTCAACCTGACCGGCTGGCTGTCAGACCGCCTGTGTGCGCGCGGACGGGCTGACGGACCGTTGCTGATCGTGCTCGCCGGCACCCTGCTGCTGGTGCCCACCGGCATCCTTGCGCCGCTGATGCCCACGGGCGAACTGGCCTTCGCGGTGTGGCTGTGCAACCTGGTCGGCCTGTCCATGGTTTCAGCGGCTGCGCCGGTGGCGCTGCTCAATATCACCCCCGGTGAAATGCGCGGCCAGGTTTCCGCACTCTTTTACATGATCATCATGCTGGCGGGCCTGGTCATCGGGCCGCTGGCGGTCGGCTTGTTCAATGACGCCCTGTTCGCCGGCAGCAACATCGCCCTTGCCTGCAGCCTGGTCCCGCTGGTCGCCGGCATCCCCGGACTGGCCCTGCTCGGCTACACGCGACGGGAATACAGGAAAGCGGTGGCTGGCCCGTACAATGCCGGCGTCGGTTCCCGACCATCCGGCAGTGAATGAAGCCATGCAGTACTGCAGTGCCTGCGGCAAGACCGTGACCAGCGCCATTCCTGACGGCGACAACCGGCTGCGGGCCATCTGCACCGCCTGCGGCACGGTGCATTACCAGAACCCGAAGATCGTCGCCGGCTGTGTCCCCGAACACGAGGGCCAGATCCTGTTGTGCCGGCGCGCGATCGAGCCGCGCTGCGGCTTCTGGACCGTGCCGGCCGGTTTCATGGAACTGGGCGAGACACTGGCCGAGGCTGCACTGCGGGAAACCTGGGAAGAGGCCCTCGCCAGGGTGGAAATCGGCCCGCTGTTTGCTGCGGTCGATGTCATCCATGCCGGCCAGGTCCATGTTTTCTTCAGCGGGGTCCTGGCCCGCCCGGAGTTTGGCGCGGGCGCCGAAACGATTGAAACGCGCCTGTTCCTGCCGGCGGACATTCCCTGGAGCGAGCTGGCCTTCCCGAGCATCCGGATCGCCCTGGAGCGGTATCTGGAGATTCGCCGGACCGGGAACCAGCTGGTGTACCTGGCCAGTGCCCCACGTAGTATCCGCGGCTAGTTATCCGTGTCCAAAATCTCTAAAGTAGCGGCCCTTGAAGGAGCTGAGACACCATGACTTTTGTCGTTACCGAGAACTGCATCAAGTGCAAATACATGGACTGCGTCGAGGTTTGCCCCGTCGACTGTTTCCATGAAGGCCCGAACATGCTCGTCATCGATCCCGATGAGTGCATCGACTGCACGCTGTGTGAACCGGAATGCCCGGCAGAGGCGATCTTCTCGGAAGACGAGGTGCCGGCCAACCAGAAAGACTTCATCAAGCTGAATGCCGAACTCGCAAAGGGCTGGCCGGTGATCACCGAGGCCGGCACGCCACCGGCTGATGCCGATGACTGGCTGAAAAAGCCGGACAAGCTGAAGCTGCTGGAACGCTGACCCGACGCCCTGCCGCGCACCCGCCCCGTTCAGCGCGGCAGGTGCCGGGTTCCCGGTTTATTGCCTGGCAACTTTCGCGGTCTTCGCTTCGGCAAGATACTTCGCCAGTTCATCGGGCTCCAGGTAGCCGCCGATGAGTTCGCCGGACTCAAGCACGATGGCCGGCGTTCCCTGCAGGCCAAATTCCCTGCCCGTGTTGTAGTGCTCGGCGACCGGGTTGGGCTTGCAGGCCTTGTCCTTCAGCACCTCGCCCATCTTGGCCTTTGTCAGTGCGCTCCGCGGGTCTTTTGCGCAGGCAATCTGTTCGGACTTGAGCCAGCTTTCGGTGCCGGGCCCACTGCGCGGGAAATACAGGTAGCGCACGCGAATGCCGCGCGCGTTGTACTCGGCCATCTGGCGATGCAGTTTGCGGCAATAGCCGCAGTCGACGTCGGTAAATACCGTGACCGTATCCTGATACTTCGCGGGCGCGAAGACCACCATGCCTGCCTCACTGAGGCCGGCCAGCACATCCTTGCGCACGCCCTCCAGGCGGCCCTCGGTGAGGTTGCGCTCGGACTCCAGGTCGAAGATATCGCCCTGCACCATGTATCGGCCGTCGGCCGAGACATAGGCGATCTTCGAATCGATGCGGACCTCGTAGAGTCCGGCCACCGGCGATGCCGAAATCTGCTCCGGTCGGATCTCCGGAAAACGCGCCGAAATCAGCTTGCGGACCTCGGCCACGGAACCACCCGCCAACGCGCCGGGCACCTGGGCAATCGAGTCGGCTGCGGCAAACAGGCCGGATACGGCCAGACCGGTCAGCGCCAGCAAACGAAGGGAAAAGGACATGAACAACACCTTGCAGCGTTTGGGAATCGGGCCGAATCGTAGCACGCGACGCGCAGCGCTCCGGACCATGTAGTGCAGCAAGATGCGGAGGATCAGCCGCGTGGATGATGCTGGGCGTGCAGTTCCTTCATGCGCTCGCGGGCAACGTGGGTGTAGATCTGCGTCGTGGACAAGTCGCTGTGACCCAGCAGCATCTGCACCACGCGGAGGTCCGCGCCATGATTCAGCAGGTGCGTGGCGAATGCGTGGCGCAGCGTGTGCGGCGAGAGCCGGGCCTCGATATCGGCCTTCTTCGCGTAGCGCTTGATGATGTGCCAGAAAGCCTGGCGGGTCATGCGCTCGCCGCGGCGTGTCGGAAACAGGTACTCGCTCTGGCGCTCCAGCAGGATTTCCAGGCGCGGGCCCATCATGAATTCACGGATCCAGCGCTGCGATTCCTCACCGAATGGAATCAGCCGCTCACGGTCACCCTTGCCACGGATGCGCAGCACGCCCTGGTTGAGGTTGACTTCGCTCTGGCGGAGATTGATCAGCTCGGAGACGCGCAGCCCCGTGGCGTACAACACCTCGAGCATGGCCCGGTCGCGGTGACCGAGCGGATCGCTGGTTTCGGGCGCCGCGAGCAGGGCATCCACTTCGGACTCGGTCAGCGAGCGCGGCAGGGAACGGCCGATCTTCGGCATATCGATCTTGACAGTCGGATCCTCCTGGATCATCCCCTCGCGCAACAGGAAGCGGTAGAAACGCCGGAAGCTGGACAGCTGCCGCGCGGTCGAACGCGGCTTCGAGCCCTGCTTGGCCCGGCTGGAGATGAATGCCAGCAGGTCGGCGCGGCTGGCATAGATGAGGCTGGTGTCGCGCTGGGCCAGCCAGCGCTGCAGGGCTGCGAGATCAGCCCGATACGCACCCAGGGTATTGGTCGAGAGGCCCCGCTCCATCCAGATGGCATCGAGGAATTTGTCGATGACACCCTCCGAAGAAACGGCTTTCGAGCTGCTGCCCGCGATGTGGTTGACAGACGCTGGTGACATTACACTTCGGTCCCGTTATATGGGCAGTTCGGCGACAACGCAAACCCGATCAGCGTCCCGTCGGTGGGTCATTTTCGGGAGAATCAGGGCCTCTTTCATGGGACTGAAGTATGGGCAAAAGGTTGCCGCATCGGCGTGATTGCACTCACAAATTATGATGAATTACATAAACTTACGATTTAACTAAACACGGAGATGTGCGTCCGGTTTTGGGACCCGGGGCATGGCACCCTGGAAGACCTCACCGAACCCGGCCTGCTGCTGGCGAAAGGACACGAGTTCCCCTTTGGTCAAGGCTTAGGGGAAAACCGCGGTTGGCGCGCGCCATTTTGCAACGCATAATCGGCCGCCATCCGGCTATGGCCAGCTCTGTGGAGAGACGTCTTGACTCAGGATGCAATCGTTATCGTGGCGGCACGCCGCACCCCCATCGGCGCCTTCCAGGGCGCCCTGGGTCCGGTTTCGGCGCCGGAGCTCTCAGCCGTCGCCAGCAAGGCCTGCCTTGCCGACAGCGGCATTCCGGCCGCCGACATCAGTGAAGCGCTGATCGGCTGCGTGCTCACCGCCGGCCTTGGCCAGGCACCGGCACGACAGGCTGTCCTCGCTGCCGGGCTGCCCGATTCGATACCCACGACCACCATCAACAAGGTCTGTGGATCGGGCATGAAGGCCGTCCACATCGGTGCCGACATGATCCGCGCCGGCAGCGCCTCGATCGTCCTGGCCGGCGGCATGGAATCGATGAGCAACGCGCCCTACCTGTTGCCGAAGGCACGCGCCGGCTACCGGATGGGACACCAGGAAGTCCTCGACCACATGTTCTACGACGGCCTGCAGAATCCCTACGACGGCCAGATGATGGGCATCTTTGGCGACACCACCGCGAAGGCCTACGGGTTCTCGCGTGCCGAGCAGGACGACTTTGCCATCGAGTCGGTGCAGCGGGCGCTGGCCGCGATGAGCGCCGGCAGTTTTGCTGCGGAGATTGCGCCGGTCACCGTCAAGGACCGCAAGGGCGAGAGCCTCATCGCTGCAGACGAAGAGCCGGGACGTTGCGACCTGAAGCGCATCCCGACCATGCGGCCAGCCTTTGCCAAGGACGGCACCGTGACGGCTGCCACCTCGTCCTCGATTTCCGACGGGGCAGCATCGCTGCTGCTGATGAGCGCGACCGAAGCAGGGCGCCGCGGGCTGAAACCGCTCGCGCGGATCGTCGGCCAGGCAAGCCATGCCCAGGAGCCGGCGTGGTTCACGACCGCACCGGGCCCAGCCATGAAAAAACTGCTGGCCAGCATCAACTGGAAGGTCGCCGACGTCGACCTGTTTGAAATCA
>JAHDYM010000013.1 GCA_023383705.1 Gammaproteobacteria bacterium
CAGCCAGTACACATCATCCGGCGTGTCGATGTCACGTGCAAATCCGGCCAGTTCAATGTGCCGTGCCGCTATACCCAGGGTGCGGGCGGCCTCCAGGTGCCGCTTTGCGCTATCCGGACCATACAGAAAGGGAATGGCGGTTGGCGGACTCAGCAACAGCGCATTGCTGCCACCGTCGCGGGCGGCCGGGCACAGGCTGAGGCCGCCGGTGTGGCCGCTGATCAGGCGGCCCACATCGGCTGGCGGCAGCGTCGGCAGGTCGGCTGGCAGGACCAGCAGCTGGCGTACGCCCTGCGCGGCGAGTTCCGCCGCGGCAGCGCCGAGCGCCTGCCGGTAGTCCACGCCGGCGGGTTCGGGCCGGAGCTGTGCACCGCTGCCCGCCGTGAGTGCGGCCAGCTGCGGTTCGTTGCCGAGCAGGGTGATGCCCTCGACCAGTGGCGTCGCGCACAGCGCACGCAGCACGTCCTGCAACATGTGGGCGGCCAGCTGCGCGCATTCATCGCGGCTCAGCAAACCATCGAGCCGCGTCTTCGCGCGGGCAAAGGGTTTGACCGGTATCAGTGCCCAGGCGCCAGCCATGCTTCAGAGCGTTGCTGCAAAGCCGAGTGCGAAGGCGGCGAGTCTCTGCCGGTCCTCAAGCGTGTGCATGACGGTCTGCGTCGCGGCCACTGCGATGCCGGCATCGATGATCGGCCCGGCTTCGGCCGCGTCGCACTGGTCGATGATGAAGCCGTCGAGCAGGTCCCCGTAGTGATCGGCCACCGCCTGTGCGGAAGGACGCAGGCCGAGCTCGGTCATGATTTTTGCCGTCGGGCCCTTCAGTGCCCGGCCGCCGACGATCGGCGATACCGCGATCACCGGTGCGCCGGCCGAGCGCACGGCGGCGCGGATCGAGGGGATGGCGAGGATCGGATCGATGCTGAGCCAGGGATTGGAGGGCGCGATGAAGATCGCCGCCAGCCCCGGATCCGTGAAGGTTGCGGCCAGCGCCGCCGCCGGCGGCGCCCGTGACGCGCCCTCATATTGAATGGCCTTCACGCGCGGCTCGGCGCGCTGGCGCACGAAGTAGTCCTGGAAGGCCAGCGTGGCCGGCCCGCTGGCAGTGTCGCAGTCGAGGCGCGTGCGCACCGGCTGGTCGGACATCGGCAGCAGGCGGGTGGCCACGTCAAGCTGGCTGCACAGATGCCGGGTGACCTCGGTCAGGCTGTGGCCGGCGGCCAGCAGTCGCGTGCGTTCCAGGTGCGTGGCGAGATCGCGGTCGCCGAGCCGGAACCAGGTCTCGCCGCCCAGTGCCTCGAGGCCGGCCATGCATGACCAGGTCTCGTCGCGCAGGCCCCAGCCGCTCTCCTCGTTGACGACGCCGGCCAGCGTGTACATCAGCGTGTCGAGGTCGGGCGAGATTGCGAGGCCGAGGTGACTGAAGTCGTCGCCGGTGTTGGCGATGATGGTCAGCTGTCCGGGCTGCAGCGTGCGCGCCAGGCCGAGCGCCAGCTTGGCGCCGCCGACCCCGCCGGCGAGCAGCACATGGCGGGGCTGCACATGGTGGGGCAGTGGGCTCACCGGAACAGGTCTTCCGCGGCGGGGCGCAGCGCATCGCGCGCCGTCTGCCCGCTGTCGGCGCCGGCATCGGCGCCGCGCACCAGCACCAGCGGCGTGCCCTCGGCGGCTTCGCCCATCGCCAGCACCGCAGCCGCGGCGATGCTGTCGGCCACGGCCACTTCACTCACCTGCAGCGTCCGGCCGAACATGTCGGACTGGCCGCGCAGGTCGTTCAGCGCCTTGATCCCGGCGCAGCCGATGGCGATGCCGACGGTGCCGAGCCGCCAGGCGCGACCGATGCTGTCGGTGATGACCACGCCGAGTGCTACGCCGAACTCGCGTTGTAGTTCGGCGCGCAGCCGCGCCGCGGAGGCATCGGGGTCGGCCGGCAGCAACAGCGCCCGCTCGTCGCTGTCCTCGATGTTCGAGCGGTCGATGCCGGCATTGGCCAGCACGATGCCACTGCGGTGCTCGACGATGATGACGCCCGGCGATACGCGGAGCACGGCGCGCGACTCGCGCAGGATCAGTTCGACCACGCGCGGATCCTTGTTGGCGCGGGTGGCGATGTCTTCCGCTTCGGCAGAGGGTGTGACTTCCGCCAGCCGCACACTGCGGCCTTCGGCCTTGGAGACGATCTTCTGGGCGATGGCGACCAGGTCACCGGCCTGCGGCATGAGTCCCGCCGCACGGAGTGCCGCGCCGATCAGCGCGGCCAGGTCGTCGCCGGGCTGTACCAGCGGTACGCCCGGAACGCGCATGAAACTGAGCGCGGCCACTGACGCTCAGCTGGCGTCGTCAGCGATGCCGGTGATGCGGATGCCGGTATGCAGGCCGCCGTAGCGCTTGTTCATGAAGATCAGCACCGAAGTGAGCGCTTCGGCAGCAGCGGCATTCTCCAGCGAACCCGCATGCCAGGCGCGCAGGCCGGCGGTTTTTGCCAGGCCGACCACGACCTCGCGGGCCTCGGCCTTGTTGCCGGTGACCAGCACATCGCAATCGAGGGCGCCGTCGCTCTGCATCGAGTCGGCGGAGACATTGTGGAAGGCAGCCACTACCGTGACCTGCTCGCCGACGATGTGCTGGGCGATCAACGCCGCGCAACCTTCGGGCGGCAGCTGCACGCGGGCGACCTTGGGTGGAACCAGCGGCACGGTGGTATCGACGAGGATCTTGCCGGGCAGCCCGGCACGGATCTCTTCCAGCGTGGGCCGCTGATGGCTGAACGGTACGGTGAGGACAACGACATCCCCGGCCCGGGCGGCTTCGAGATTGCCGAGGCCACGCACATTGGCGCCGGGGAAGGCGGTACGCAGCTCGCTGGCGGCGGCTTCGGCCCGGGCCGGATCGCGCGAGCCGATGATCACGGGCAGGCCGGCCCGGGCCCAGCGACGGGCCAGTCCGCCACCGAGCGCGCCGGTGCCGCCGACGATACTGATTGTGCCGAAGCGGCTGTCATTCACCATGGCCTGGAACCCATTGCTGTAACCCGGGGTCAGTCATGGTACCGAGCCGCTGCATAGCGCACAAATGGCGGCTGGCATGGCCGCGGCAGGCAGGGCAGAATGGCGGCCCCAGGCTTCCCGGCGACCGGTTCCAGGGTCGTTGCAAAGAGGTCGCCGCACATAACTGGACCGGACATCCGCGGGCAGGCCCGCCGCAAACATAAAAAAGAGCGTTATGGAGATCTTCAAGGAGTTCATCTTCGAGGCGGCCCACCGCCTGCCCAATGTCCCCGCGGACCACAAGTGCAGCCGCCTGCACGGGCATTCGTGGCGTGGCGCGATCTATGTGGAGGGGCCGGTCGACCCGCATGCCGGCTGGGTGATGGACTTCGGCGAGATCAAGCAGAAGTTCTCGCCGATCTACGACATCCTCGATCACCATTATCTGAACGACGTGCCCGGTCTCGAGAACCCCACCAGCGAAGTGGTGGCACGCTGGATCTGGCAGCAGCTGAAACCGGTACTGCCCCAACTGTCGAAGGTCATCGTGCATGAAACCTGCACGAGCGGCGCAATCTACCGCGGCGAGGACTGCGAGGCCGGTGGCTGACGAGACACTGATGCGCGCGGCGCTGGCTGCGGCGCGTCGTGGTTTGCTGGCCGGCGAGGCGCCGGTGGGCGCCTGCATCGTCCAGGATGGCCGGGTGATCGCCAGTGCCCACACGGCCGTGGCCGGTGGCCCGGATGCCAGCGCCCATGCCGAGATCCTCGCCATCCGCGCCGCCTGTCGCAGCCTGCGCAGCGCGCGCCTCGACGGTTGCGAACTGCATGTCAGCGTCGAACCCTGTGCGATGTGCCTTGCCGCCTGTCATTACGCCGGCATCGACGCGGTTTATTTTGCTGCCAGCCTGCAGGACATGCAGGCGCTCACCGGCCAGGAACTGGCGGCGCCGTCGCCGGCCTCGGTCCGCCTGCACGGCGGTGTGCTGGCGGATGAGTCCCGGGCCCTGCTGGCCGAGTGGGCCGCGCAGCGGCAGGGGCGGGCCTAGTCGTGGCCGCCACCTACGACGCCTTCGCCCGCGACTACCAGCGCAGCAAGGCCTCGCCGCTGCGTGCCGCCATCGAATGCTGGACCATCGACCGCCTGCTCGGTGATATCCGTGGCGCGGCGATCTTCGATGCCGGCTGTGGCGATGGCTTCCATGCGCGGCGGCTGAAGGCGGCGGGTGCAGCCCGTATCGCCGGTGTCGATGTCTCGGCGGCGATGATCGAGCTCGCACGTGACGAGGAGCGCCGGGCGCCGCTGGGTATCCAGTACCAGTGCTGCGCGGTGGAGGACCTGCCGGATCTCGCCTGTGCCGCTGCCTTCGATGTGGTGCTGGCGGCTTATCTGCTGCACTACTCGCCGTCGGCAGCGGTGCTGGCGCGCATGTGCCAGCGGCTCGCGAACGTGCTCGCGCCCGGTGGCCGCCTGGTCGCGCTGGTCGAGAATCCCGACCAGGCCCCGGCCGACTATGCCGGTTACGCGCCCTACGGTTTCGACAAGTCCGCGGCCGAGCCGCGTGCCGAGGGCAGCCGGATCAATTACTCGCTGGTGGCGGGGCGGCAGATGATCCGCTTCGACACTTATTACTATGCCCGCAGCACCCATGAGCAGGCGCTGCGCGCTGCGGGCTTCACGGCAATCGCATGGCACCCGCTGCAACTCGATCCGGCCGCAGAGGGTGCCGATTACTACGCTGCCTACCTGCGCAATCCGCCGGTGCTGGGCCTGACCGCCGTGCTGTCGGGGGTGCAGGGCCGATGAGCACGCAGCTGAGTCCGCCGCTGCCCGCACCCGCGGAAGTGCTGCCGCCGGGCGTGCTGGAACGTTTTGCCGCCCAGTGCGGGTTGCGCCCGCTCGCACCGGCGATCATTGCCGGTGAGACCCGCCTCGCTTATGCGGAACTCGACGCCGCCGCCAACCGCTTCGCGCATCGCTTGCAGGCGCTCGGCGTGGCGCGCGACATGCCGGTTGGCATCTGCCTGGCGCCCGGCGCGGACTTGCTGGTGGCGATGCTCGGCGTGCTGAAGGCCGGCGGTGCCTGGCTGCCGCTCGATCCGGCCTGGCCGCGCGAACGCCTCGAGCACATGCTGGGCGTCGTGCGGCCGCTTGTGCTGGTCACCAGCAGCGCGCTGCGCGAGCGCTGCCCGGCCGGTGCGCACCGGCTGTTCGATATCGATGCGGAGCGCGCCGCGGTGGCCGCGCAGAGTGCCGCCGATCCGGCGGTGCCGATCGTGCCGCAGCAGTTCTGCTACCTGATGTTCACCTCCGGTTCGGCCGGCACGCCCAAGTGCGTGATGGTGACCCACGGCAATCTGGCCAGGTTGTTCCCGCCGCTCTGCGCCGCGCTCGATTTCGGTCCGGACGATGTGTGGAGCTGGTTCCATTCCGTTTCCTTCGGCTTCTCGGTCTGGGAGATCCTCGGCGCGCTGCTGCACGGTGGTGCGCTGCGGGTGGTGCCCGAGGCGGTCCGCAACGCACCGGCTGCGCTCGGCGCATGGATTGCCGACAGCGGTGTGACGGTGTTCAGCCAGACGCCATCGGCGCTGCGCCGGCTGCTCGGCGTGCCGGAATTCCACCAGGCCATCGACCGCAGCCGGCTGCGCTACCTCGCGCTCAGCGGCGAGGCGCTGCAGCCGGATGACATCGCGCTCTGGCACCGGCATCACGATGTACGACGCCAGGCGTCTGCGCCGCAGCTGATCAGCACCTACGCGCTCACCGAGACCGGCGGCCAGGTGACATTGCGCGTTTACGCGGCTGCCGATGCCACGCCCGAGGGTGCGCGCAACATCGGCCAGCCGCTCGGCGGCCGCCATGTGCTGGTGCTGGATGCAGCGGGCAAGGTGGTCGCGCCGGGCGAGGCGGGCGAACTCTGGGTGGGCGGCGCCTGTGTCGCTGCCGGCTATTTCGCCGATCCCGCGCTCACGGCGCAGCGCTTCACCAGTCAGGCAGTCGCGGGCCAGGGTGTGCTGCGCGGCTACCGCACCGGTGACCAGGTGCGGCTGCGCACCGACGGCGCGCTCGAATACCTCGGCCGCAGCGATGCGCAGCTCAAGTACCGCGGCTATCGCATCGAGCCGGCAGAAATCGAAACCGCGCTCCGCGCCCACCCCGGCGTGCGCGATGCCGCCGTGGCCCTGCAGAGCGATGCCGCCGGCAATCCGCGGCTCACCGCGCACATCGTCAGCGCGCAGCCGCAGGCGGGCGCCGGCGCGCTGGAGTTCTGGCCTTCGCTGGGCGCCTACGAGGTCTACGACGATCTGCTCTACGGGCTGATGAATGCCGAACCGGTGCGGCTCAACGCCTACCGTGCGGCCTTCGCCGCCAGCGTGCCCGGCAGGACCGTGCTCGATATCGGTACGGGCAGCGATGCCGTGCTGGCGCGGATGTGCGTGGAGGCCTGTGCGCGCCATGTCTATGCCGTCGAGATACTCGCGGCGGCCGCGCGGCAGGCGGCGGAACTGGTGCGCCGGCTCGGGCTGGAGGAGCGCATCACGGTCCTGCACGGCGATATCGCCACGCTGGAGCTGCCGGAACCGGTCGAGGTCTGCACGCAGGGCATCATCGGCAACATCGGCAGTGCCGATGGCATCGTGCCCGTCTGGAACGCTGCCCGCCGCAACTTCGCGCCGGACTGCGTGCCGGTGCCGGTACGCTGCGTCACCCGGCTTGCGCTGCTGGAATTGCCGGAAGCCGCCCGTGCGCAGCCGCGCTTTGCACCGCTCGCCGCCGACTATGTGCGGCGCGTGTTCGACGCGGCCGGCACGCGCTTCGACCTGCGCCTCTGCGTGCGCAATGTCGCGGCCAGCGACCTGCTGACCGCTGCCACCGATTTCGAAGTGCTGGATTTCAGTGCGCCGCTGCCGCCCGGACATCATGGCGGTGCCGAGCTGACGGTGTTGCGCGATGGCCGTTTCGATGGCTGCCTGCTGTGGACCGTGGTGTCGGCCGATGCCGCGCACACGGTCGATTACCTGCAGGAGCAGCGCGCCTGGCTGCCGGTGTTCGTGCCGATGACCGATGAGGGCATCGCCGTGCGTCGTGGCGAGATCCTGCGCATCAGCTGGCGGGCATTTAACGACTCCGATCCGCGCCATCCGGACTACGAGTTCTGCGTGTCGCTGGCGGCGGGCACTGACCGGCCGGTGCGCGAGTTCAGGCAGGTGACGCGGCATGCCGGTTCCGCCCAGCCTGCCGGTGCGACGCGACTGCATCGCGGCTTGCTGGCCAGCCTCGACTCGCAGCCGCAACTGGTGTCGGTCGATGCCCTGCGCGCCTGGCTCGGCGAGCGCGTGCCTGAGTACATGGTGCCGCAGAGCTGGATGTTCCTGCCCGAGTTGCCGCTGACACCCGGCGGCAAGCTCGATCGCGAGGCCCTGCCGGCTCCCGGCAGGCAGAGGCCGCGCCTGGCGGCGGCAGCGATCGCGCCGCGCAATGCGGTGGAGGCGGCGGTCGCCGTACTCTGGGCGCAGGCGCTGGGTCTCGATACGATCGGCGTTGAGGATGACTTCTTCGACCTCGGCGGTGATTCGATCACGGCGGTCCAGCTGACCACCGCGACCCAGCGCTGGCTGGATGCGCCGGTGCCGCTGGCTGCGCTTTTCGATGCGCCGACGGTGGCGGCGATGTCGGTCCGTCTCGAAGCCGATTTCGCGGCAGCGCTGGCCGCCGCGCTGGCGCGCAGTCCGGCGGCAGCCGCCGCGGACAGCGGCACGGACCGCGAGCAAGGTGAGCTATGACCGTCGCGGAGCTGCTCGCGGCAACGCGCGCGGCGGGTATCAGGCTGCGCGCCGAGCGCGGACGCCTGCTCTATGACGCACCCGCCGGTGCGCTGACCGAAGAACTGCGACGCGCGCTCCGCGCGCGCAAGGCCGAGCTGCTCGCGCATCTGCATGCCGGCGGTCCGGCACCGCTCGCGTTTCCACAGCAGAGCCTGTGGTACCTGCACGAACTGCACCCGCAGGACACCAGCGCCAGCGAACAGTTTGCGATCCGCATCGATGGTCCGCTCGATGCGGCGCTGCTGGCACGGGCCTGGCAGGCGCTGCTCGCGCGTCACGCCATCCTGCGCACCAGCTTCAGCGAGCGCGATGGCCAGGTATGGCAGGTGGCCGTGCCACCCTTGCCCGATGGTCCGCCGCTGCCGCAGCTCGAGGCCGGCAGCGCGCCGGAGGCACTGCTGCGGATTGCCGCCGCCGCGCTGCGCGAGCCCTTCGACCTCGCGCACGGCCCGCTGCTGAAACCACAGCTCTGTCGTATCGACGGGCAACAGCACGTCCTGCTGGTCACCGCCCATCACATCATCGCCGACGGTCTGTCGGTGCCGGTCATCCGTACCGAACTCGCGGCGCTCTACGCGGCGCTGCTGGCGGGCGAGCCCCCGGCGCTGCCGGCCGTGCAGCTCGAGTATGCCGATGTGGCGCGTGCGCAGGCGGAGGGCGACGCACAGGCCGATGCACAGCAAGAGGCCCGGGCGCTGGCGCGCTGGCGCGAGATACTCGCCGCGCCGCCGCCACCCGCGCTGCAGTCGCTGGTCCGCCCGCCGCCGGGGCCGAAGCTTTCGCGTCGCTCGGCATTCAGCCTGGACACGGTGCTGGCCGACGGGCTGCGCCGGCTGGCACGCGACAGCGGGACCACGCCCTACGTCGTGCTGCTCGCGGCATTCCGTCTGCTGCTCGTCCGTCTCACCGCACAGCCAGACCTGGTGATCGGCACGCCGATGACCCTGCGCGATACGCCGGCGCTGCGCCGGATGATCGGTTGCCTGGTCAATCCGGTGGCGCTGCGCACGCCGCTAAACCTGGATGAATCCTTCCGCAGCCAGCTGCTGCGCGAGCGGGCGACGGTGCTGGAAGCCCTGCAGTACAGAGAGGTGCCGTTTTCGAAAGTCGTCGCCGCCGTCAGCCCGGTGCGCAAGCTCGATGAGCATCCGCTGTTCCAGATCCTGTTTTCCTGGGAAACGGATGATCCGCAGGAGGCGACCGGCATCGCCGCAGGGCAGGGTGCTGCACACGAGGCGGAAACCCGTTTCAGCCTGGTGTCGCTGCCGGCTGAACGCGCTTCCTATTTCGAGATCGAATGCCTGCTGCACGATTCGGGCGAGGCGGCGCCGATGCACGGCTATTTCGCCTGGTCCACCAGCGTGATCGAAGAGCAGCTCGCCGCGCAGCTGCCGCAGCTCTACACGGTCCTGCTCGCCAATCTCGTCGCGCAGCCGGATGCGCCGATGGCGAGGCTCGGCCTGCTGTCGGCGCAGACGCGCCGGCAGATACTGCATGACTGGAATGACACGGCAGCGCCGTACCCGGCACAGGCGCGGCTGCACGAGGCTTTCCTGCAGCAGGCGGCGCGTGTGCCGGATGCGGTGGCCTTGCGCAGCGCTGCGGGCAACTGGAGCTACGCGGAACTCGAGCGGCGCAGCGCGGAACTCGCGGCGCAGCTGGCTGCGAGCGGCGTGCGGCGGGGCGTGCCGGTGGGCCTGTGCATGCCGCGTTCGGCGGAGGCGGTGCTGGCCATGCTCGGCGTCCTGCGTGCGGGCGGTGTCATCGTGCCGATCGATCCGGCCTGGCCGCCGGCCCGGCGCGATTTCGTCATCGCCGATGCCGGCGTGCGCATCGTGCTCGACGCCCTGCATCCGCTGCCGTCTGCCAGCGCTGCGCAGTCGCCTGGGCTGTCACCTGGGCTGTTGCCGGCCGATGCGGCGGTGCTGCTCTATACCTCGGGGTCCACCGGCCAGCCGAAGGGCGCGGTGACCACCCATGCTTCGGCCGTGAATCGTTGTCACTGGATGTGGCAGGGCTACGGCTTCGGGCCGCAGGATGTGTTTTCGCTGCGCACCAGTTTCGGCTTCATCGACTCCCTGTGGGAGATCTTCGGTGCGCTCGGCCACGGCATCCCGGTGGTGGTCGTGCCGGACGAAGTTGCCACCGATCCGCTGAGCCTGCCGGAATTCCTGCGCGCGCAGGCGGTCACGCACCTGGTGCTGGTGCCCTCGCTGTTGCGCGCGCTGCTCGATGCGCTGTCTGCGGGCGGCATCCCGTCGTTGCGCAGTTGCATCAGCAGCGGCGAGCCGCTGGAGCCGGAACTCGCGCGCCGCTTCCGTGCCGCATTCCCGGCGGCGCGGCTGCTGAACACCTGGGGCACCTCGGAGGTCTGGGATGCCAGCTGTCACGAAGTGGGCGAGGTGCCGTCCGCGATGTTGCGCATACCGATCGGGCGACCGGTGGCCAATGCGCGGGTGTACGTACTCGATGCGAACGGCGAGCCCTTGCCAGTCGGTGTCCCCGGCGAGCTGGTCATCGGCGGCATCGGCGTCGGCCCCGGTTACTGGCGGCGGCCGGAACTCAGTGCCGAAAAGTATCTCGAGGCGCAGCTGGCGCCGGAAACCGGACGGCAGCGCCTGTATCGCAGCGGTGACCGCGCACGCTGGCTGGCCGATGGCTCGCTTGAGTGCCTCGGCCGCCTCGACGCGCAGTTCAAGCTGCGCGGACTGCGCATCGAGCCGGGCGAGATCGAGAACGCACTGCTCGCGCACCCGGCCGTGGCCGGGGCCATCGTCACGATCTGCGGCGAGGCGGAGGCGGCACGGCTGGTAGCCGGGGTGGTGCGCGCGCCGCAGGCCGGGCCGGCCGCCGATGCGCAACTGTGGTCGGCCTTGCGGGCGCATCTGCGTGAGCGCCTGCCCTCGCACATGCTGCCGGCCGCCTGGCACAGCCTTGCGCAACTGCCGGTGACGACCAGCGGCAAGCTCGACCGCCGCGGCTTTGCCGACTCGCATGCCCATGTACAGCCTGCCGCTGTCGAGGGCGCTGCCGCGACCGGCACGGCGCCACGCACGGCGACCGAGATCGCGCTGGCCTCGATCTGGGCCGAGGTGCTCGGCCACGCGCACTTCGCGGTGGATGACAACTTCTTCGAGATCGGCGGGCACTCGCTGCTGGCCACGCGCATCGTCAGCCGCATCCGTGCGCTGCATGCCGCCGACTTCAGCCTGCGCGAGCTGTACCTGTCGCCGACGGTCGCTGCGCTGGCCGCGGCGCTCGATGGCCGGCAGCCGGTGCAAGACCAGGCCCACACACCGGCGCCGACGGCGCTCGTGCCGGTGCCGCGCGACGAGGTGCTGCTCCTGTCCTTCGGCCAGGAGCGCCTGTGGTTCCTGGACCAGCTCGATCCCGGCAGCCCGGCCTACAACATTGCCTGGACCGTGCGCCTGTCGGGGCCGCTCAGGCGCGAGGCGCTGCGGGCGGCGCTCGATTGCCTGGTCGCGCGGCACGAGCCGCTGCACAGCTGCTTCCCGGCCGTGGCCGGGCGCGCGCAGCAGCAGATCGGCGCGCCACTGCCATTGTCGCTGCTCGAACTGGATTTGCGTGAGGCCGACGAGGCTGATTTGCAGGCGGAGCTCGTGCGCCACGCGCGTGCGCCATTCGTGCTCGCCAGCGGGCCGCTGCTGCGGGCCGTGCTGGTGCGCCGCGCCGCCGACGAGCACCTGCTGATGCTGGGCATGCAGCACATCGTCACGGATGCCACCTCGAACCATGTGCTGTTCGAGGAGCTGGTGAGCGCTTATGCGGCATTCGCCGCAGGCAAGGAGCCGGCGCTGCCTGCGCTGCCGCTCCAGTATGCCGACTACGCCGTGTGGCAACGTCGGCAGGGCGATGCCGCGCAGCTTGCCGACCTCGCCTGGTGGCGCGCGCAACTCGCCGGCATGCCGGAAGCACTCGAACTGCCCACGGATTTCCCGCGTCCGGCCGAGCAGCAGTTTCACGGCGCGTGGATACGACGCTCGCTGTCGCCGGCGCTGGTTGCCGGCCTGCAGGCGCTGGCCCGCGAACAGCAGTGCACCCTGTACATGGTGCTGCTCGCGGCCTTCGACGTGCTGCTGTACCGCTACAGCGGCAGCACCGACATCGTCGTCGGGACACCGGTGGAGGGCCGCAACGACAAGGCGCTGGAGCGGCTGGTCGGCCTCTTCATCAACACCCTGGTGATGCGCACGGATCTCGCCGGTGATCCGCCCTTCAGCGAACTCCTGCAGCGCGTGCGCGCGGTGACGCTGGAGGCACAGGCGCACCAGGAGCTGCCTTTCGAGAAACTCGTCGAGGCGCTGCGCCCGGCGCGCAGTCTCAGCCGCGCGCCGCTGTTCCAGCTCATGTTCAACCTGATCCGCGTGCCGGAAGGGCAGCGGGAAGCCGGCGGGCTGGTGTTCGGGCTCGACCGCCTGCTCGACCAGGGCGTGTCGAGTTTCGACCTGACGCTGACCGCAGCCGAGCAGGGCGGGCAGATCAGCCTGATTTTCGAGTACGCCACCGACCTGTTCGCGGCGCGCAGCATCGAGCAGTTCGCCGATGCCTTCGGCTGTCTGCTCGAAGGCATCGTGGCGCAACCCGAGCAGTGCGTGTCGCAGCTGCCGCTGCTGGATGCGGACCGGCGACGGCAGCTGCTCGAGAGTTTCAATCCGCCGGCCTACACGGCGGAGTTCGTGCCGGTACATGCCAGCGTGGCGGCCAATGCCGCGCGCTGGCCGGCGGCGCCGGCGGTGAGTTCGCGGACGGCCACGCTCAGCTATGCGGAGCTGGAAGCGCAGGCGAACCGGCTGGCGAATTTCCTGTGCGCGCGCGGGCTGCCGGCCGGCGCGCGGGTGGGCATCTGCCTGCCGCGCGAACCTGCCTACCTGGTCGCCGTGCTGGCCGTCCTCAAGGCCGGCGCCAGCTACGTGCCGCTGGATCCCGACTATCCGCCCGCGCGCCTCGCCGCCCTGGCCGATGATGCCGAGCTCGCCTTGTTGCTGGTGGCGGGGAGCAGCCGCGGCTGTTTCGCCGACGACGATGCGCGCTGCCTGCAGCTCGACGCCCTGCAGGCCGCAATCAGCGCCTGCGCGCCGACGCCGCCCGCGGTGCCGGTCGGCGCCGAGGACCTCGCCTATCTGCTGCATACCTCCGGCTCCACGGGCAAGCCCAAGGCGGTGATGGTCACGCACGGCAACCTGGCCAGCGCACTCGTCGCCTGGCGCGAGTGCTACGCGCTCGAGCCCGGTGAATCGCACCTGCAGATGGCCAGCGCCGCCTTCGATGTGTACACCGGCGACTGGGTCCGCGCGCTGGGCTCGGGCGGGCGGCTGGTGCTGTGTCCGCGCGAGACCCTGCTGGAGCCGGCCGCCTTGCTGGACCTGCTGGCAGGGGAGCGCATCGCGGTTGCCGAGTTCGTCCCGGCGGTGATTCGCCTGCTGCTCGCCCATGTCCATGTCCATGACCATGTCCAGTCGCGGCAGATGCGCTTGCCACCGCTGCGCCTGCTGATCGTCGGTTCCGACCTGTGGTACGCGACCGAGGCCACGGCCTTGCGCGCCTGCTGTGCACCCTCGACCCGCATCTTCAACTCCTATGGCGTGGCCGAGGCGACCATCGACAGCGCCTGCCTCGAGATCGGCGACGACCTGCCCGCCGAGGGACCGGTGCCCATCGGCCGGCCGCTGGCGAACACGCGGCTCTATGTGCTCGATGCCGGTGGCGAACCGGTACCAGCCGGCGTGCCGGGCGAGCTGTGCATCGGCGGCGCCGGTGTCGCGCGTGGTTATTTCCGCCAGCCCCGGTCCGCCACCGATAAATTCACGGTCGATCGCTTCGCGGGCACGCCAGCTGCGCGGCTCTACCGCAGCGGTGACCGCGCGCGCTGGCGGCACGATGGCAGCCTGGAACTGCTCGGGCGCAGCGATTTCCAGTTCAAGCTGCGCGGTTTCCGCATCGAGCCGGCCGAAGTCGAGGCACGACTCGTGGCATGTCCCGGCATCAGCGCCGCCGTGGTCGGCCTGCGCGAAGCGGCGCCCAACGATGCGCGGCTCGTCGCCTGGGTGGTGTCCGCCGATCCGGCGCTGCCGGTGGCAGCACTGCGCCAGGCGCTGCATCGGCAGTTGCCGGACTGGCTGGTGCCGAACGTGTTCGTGAGCCTGCCGGCGCTGCCGCTGAGCCCGAACGGCAAGATCGATCGCGCCGCCTTGCCGGAGCCGCAGTGGCACGAAACCGATGCAGCCGCGCTGCCGGTGGGCGCACGCACGCCGCTGGAAGAGGCCGTGTGCGCGCTGTTTGCCGAGGTGCTCGGCCGCAGGCTCGTCGGCGTGCACGAGGACTTCTTCGCCAGCGGCGGCCACTCGCTGCTGGCGACGCGGCTGGTCGCGCGGATCCGCGATGCACTGCAGGCCGAGTTGCCGCTGCGGGCGATCTTCACCGCGCCGACGCCGGCTGGCGTGGCGGCGTTGCTGGCCGAGGCGCAGGCCAGCGGCCGGAAGCCCGGCACCGGCATTGCAGAGGTGGTCCTGCGCGCCCGTACCGGCGCGGAGGAAATGGCGCCGCTCTCGGCCATGCAGCAGCGGCTGTGGTTCCTGGACCGTCTGCAGCCCGGCAGCCGCGCCTGGCATCTGCCCTGGGCCGTGCGCCTGCGCGGCCAGCTCGATCGCCGGGCGCTGCAGGCGGCCGTGGATGCGCTGGTGGCGCGCCATGCGGTGCTGCGTACACGCTTCGTGGAACACGACGGGGTGGCGAGCCAGCGCGTGCTCGACATGGCCGAGTTGCCGGCCAACTGGCTCCGCGTCGAATGCGCCGCGCTGGATGGCCGTGATCCGCAGGCGGCTGTTGCCGCTTTCCTGGACAGCCTGCGCTTCGAGCTCGCCAGCGGACCGCTGTGGCGGCTGCGACTCATCGACATCGCGCCTGGCGAGCAGCTGCTGGTGCTGGTGATCCATCACATCATCGCCGACGGCTGGTCGCTGTCGGTGCTCAACCGTGAGCTGGCCCTGGCGTATCGCGCAGCCCTGCAGCACACCGCGCCGGACTGGAACCCCTTGCCGCTGCAATATGCCGACTACGCGCGCTGGCAGGCGGAGCTGCAGACTGGTGACGAATTCGACCGGCAGCTCGCCTTCTGGCGCGAGCAGCTGCGCGCTGCACCGGCGCTGCTGGCGCTGCCGGCCGACCGGCCGGGCGACAGCGGCGAGCTGCCGGCCGTCGTCTGGCAGCGCGCGCTGCTGTCGGCGGCAACTTGTGCGGGCCTGCATCGACTGGCGCGCGCCCGCGGCTGCACGCTCTTCATGGTGCTGCTGGCCGCCTTCGATGTGCTGCTCGGCCGGCATGCCGGCAGCGAGGATGTGCTGGTCGGCACGCCGCTCGCCGGTCGCCCGCATACGGAACTCGAGGGGCTGGTCGGCTTCTTCCTCAACACGCTGGTGCTGCGTACCGACCTGCGCGGCGATCCGGCCTTCAGCGAACTGCTGCTGCGTGTCCGGCGGCTGACGCTGGATGCCTGGGCGCATGCCGATGTGCCCTTCGAGAAACTCGTCGAGGCGCTGGCACCGCAACGCTCCCTGCGCCACAGCCCGATCGTGCAGGTGCTGTTCACGCTGCACAACCAGCCGCGCGTGCCGCTGGCGCTCCCGGGACTCGAGGCCGAGCCGGTGCTGGTGAATGCCGATGCCGCCAAGTTCGAGCTCAGCGTACATGTGGCCGAGGAGGCGGATGGACTCGAGATCGCCTTCGCCGGACGCGGCGAATTGTTCAGCGCCAGGCGGCTCGGCGAACTGCTGGCCGACTTCGTGACCGTGCTCGAAGCCGTGGTAGCCACGCCGGAGGCGCGCATCTCCAGCCTGTTGCCGGATGTGGTGCCGCAGGCTGCTGTGCCACTGCAGTCCGAGGGTATGGCAAGCGATTCCTCGTCGCCGCACACGCCGGCTGCGCCTGCCACGGCAGCGCCGCTCGACGAAGTGGAGCAGCAGCTGGCCGATATCTGGCAGGCCCTGCTGCTCGTGGATTCTGTCGCTGCCGACGACGACTTCTTCGCCATCGGCGGGCATTCGCTGCTGGCCACGCGGATGATCGCGCGCATCGCCGACCGGCTGGGCGTGGAGCTGCCGCTGATCAGCGTCTTCGAGGCGCCGACGCTGCGCGGACTGGCCGCGCGCGTGCGGGCAGCCCTGCAGCGCAAGCGCAGCGCGCCGGATGTGATCCCGCGACTGGAGCGCCGGGCCGAAGCATGAGCGTCGAGCACTACATTTTCCCGGCTTCCTTCGCCCAGCAGCGGCTGTGGTTTCTCGACCAGCTCGAAGGCGCGAGCGCGGTCTATAACCTGAAGATGGCCTGGCGGCTGTCCGGTCCCCTCGACGTGGACTGCCTCCAGCGCGCCGTCGATGCCGTCGTGATGCGCCACGAGTCGCTGCGCACCAGCTTCGCGATGCGCGACAACGAGGTCGTGCAGCGGGTGGTGAGCGAACTGAAGGTGCCGGTCATTCAGCCCGGCTTGCAGCCTGGTTTGCAGGATGGCAGCCCGGAACGGCTGGCAGCGCGCCTCAATGAACTCGCTTCCGCAAGCTTCGACCTGCTGCACGGCCCGCTGCTGCGCGTGCATCTGCTGCGCCTCGATGCCGAAGGCAGCGAGCATGTGCTGCTGCTGGTCATGCACCACATCATTTCCGATGCCTGGTCGGCCGGTGTCCTGTATCGCGACCTGGCGGCGTACTACGGTGCGTTCAGGCGCGGTGAGCCGGCGCAGTTGCCGGCGCTGCCGGTGCAGTACGCGGATTTCGCAGTCTGGCAGCGCGACTGGCTGGCCGGCGCGGAACTCGAGCAGCAGACCGCCTTCTGGCGCGAGCAGCTCGAGGGCGCGCCGCCGCTGCTCGACCTGCCCACCGACCGGCCACGACCGGCCGTGCAGGGCTACCGGGGCAACCGCCTGAGTCGCGCCCTGCCGGCAACGCTCGGCGCCAGCCTGCAGAAACTGGCGGCGGCGGAGGGCGTGACGCTCTACATGCTGCTGTTTGCGGCTTTCAACCTGCTGCTCGCGCGCTGGTCGGGGCAGTCGGACCTGGTGGTCGGCACGCCGATCGCCGGCCGGCGACGCAGTGAACTCGAGGCGCTGATCGGCTGCTTCGCGAATACGCTCGCAATCCGCACCCGGCTGGATGGCCTGCACACGTTTCGCGAGCTGCTCGCGCGCGTGCGCGCCGCCGCCATCGGCGCCTTCGCCCACCAGGAACTGCCCTTTGAAAAGCTGGTCGAGGTGCTGCAGCCGCCGCGCAAGCTCTCGCACTCGCCGCTGTTCCAGGCCATGTTCATCCTGCAGAACACGCCCTGGGAAACGACCGACTTCGGCGGGCTCGCGGTGCGGCCGGCCGAGATGGCGGCGGCGGACACCGCCAAGTTCGAGCTGACCGCATCGCTTGCCGACTTCGAGTCGCAACTCTGGCTCGCGCTGGAATACAACAGCGATCTCTTCGATGCCGACACCATCGACAGGCTGGGGGCCGGCTTCGAGGCGCTGCTCACGGCCATCGTCCGCGATCCTGCGGCGCCGCTGCAGGCCTTGCCGGTGGCGGCGCCCGGCGAGCAGCCGTCCGGACGCTCGAACGACACCGCCCAGGCCTTCGACCGGAGCCGCAGCATCTGGAGCCTGTTTGCCGGGCAGGCCGCGCAGCGCCCCGCTGCCGTGGCCGTCGAGGTGGATGGCCGCAGCTGGAGCTACGCGCAACTGCAGGCGCGCGCGGAAACACTGGCCGCAGCGCTGCATGCGCGGGGTGCGCGGCCCGGCCAGGCGGTGGCGATCTGCCTCGAGCGCGGCATCGACATGCTGGCCTGCGTGCTCGCGGTGCTGCGCACCGGTGCCCACTACGTGCCGCTCGATCCGCTGCATCCGCCGGCGCGGCTGGCCTTCATCCTCGAGGATTCGGGCAGCAGCCTGCTGGTCGCTGCCCCGGCGCTGGCTGGCAGCCTGGCGAATTTTCGCGGTGTCGTGCTCGATCCGGCCGCGCCTGGCGAGTCGGTCGCCACCACCACGCTGCCGCCGCCGTCCGCATTGCCGGTCGATGGGCTCGCGTACCTGATCTACACCTCCGGCTCGACCGGCCAGCCGAAGGGCGTGGCGGTACCGCAGTCCGCGGTGCTGAATTTCCTGCACAGCATGGTGCGCACGCCGGGTCTCGCCGCCGATGAGCGCCTGCTTGCCGTCACCACCCTGGCCTTTGACATCGCGGTGCTGGAACTGCTGCTGCCGCTCACGGTCGGGGCCTGCACCGTGATCGCCACGCGCGATGAACTGGCCGATCCGCGACGGCTGGCGCAGCGTCTCGGCGAGTCGCGCATCGCCGTCATGCAGGCAACGCCGGCACTCTGGCGCAACCTGATCACGGCCGGCTGGGCCGGTGAGCCGAAGTTGCGCATGCTCTGCGGCGGTGAAGCCCTGGATGCGGAGCTGGCTGCTGCCTTGCTGGCGCGCGGTGCCGAACTCTGGAACATGTACGGGCCGACCGAGACCACCGTCTGGTCCTGCTGTGCGCGGATCACGGCTGCGTCCGCGACGACGGTGCCGCCGACGGTGCCGCCGACGGTGCCGCCGACGGTGCCGGTAGGCCGGCCGATCGCCAACACCCGCTGCCATGTCCTCGACGAACAGCAACAGCCGGTGCCGCGCGGCGTGCGCGGCGAGTTGTGGATCGCCGGCGAGGGCGTGGCCCGTGGCTACCACCGGCGACCGGCGCTCACGGCGGAGCGGTTCCGGGCGGAGCCTTTTGCGCCCGCTGCGACGGCCGCTGGCGATCCGCCGCGCATGTACCGGACCGGCGATCGCGCGCGCTGGCGCAGCGACGGCCAGCTCGAGATCCTCGGTCGCAGCGACTTCCAGCTCAAGCTGCGCGGCTTTCGCATCGAGCCCGGCGAGATCGAGGCCGCGCTGCTCGCCCATCCGGCCGTCGGCGCGGCTGTCGTGGTGCTGCGCGAATTCGCCGGCGATCCGCGGCTGGTGGCCTTCATGGTCGCGGCGGGTGCCGAAGCGCCGGCCGGACTGCTGCTCGCCCATCTGCGCCAGCGCCTGCCGGAGTACATGCTGCCCGCGGAATTCGTCTGGCTGCCGGCACTGCCGCTCAATCCCAACGGCAAGCTCGATCGCGCGGCCCTGCCGGTGGTGAAGCCTGCAGCTGCCGCAGGCGGACAGTCCGATGGCGGGCCGGATTCGTCGATGGAAAGCCTGCTCTGCGGCCTGTTTGCCACCGTGCTCGGTCGCCAGCGCGTCGGCCGGCACGAGGATTTCTTCGCGCTGGGTGGACACTCGCTGCTCGCCACGCAGCTGATCGCGCGCATCCGCGATGCCCTGCAGATCGAGTTGCCGCTGAAGACGCTGTTCATGAGTCCGACCCCGGCCGGGATTGCCGCCAGCCTGCCGGTGGCGCGGGCCGTGCCACAACTTGCGCCGCAGGCTGCAGCACCGGCTGCCGATGCCACGCCAGCGCTCTCGCCGCTCTCGCCGGTACAGCAGCGGATGTGGTTCCTCGATCGCCTGCAGCCCGGCAGCCCGGTCTACAACCTGGCCTGGAACTTCCGGCTGCGCGGTGTGCTGGATCTGGCGGCGCTGCAGACGGCGGTCGATGCGCTGGTCGCGCGCCACGCCGTGCTGCGCACGCGCTTCATCCAGCATGACGGTGAACCCCGGCAGGCGGTCGCCGCGCAGCTCGCCGTGCCGCTGAACGTGCTCGGCGCGGACAGCGGCGCCGGTGCCTGGGAGACGCGGCTCAGGACCTGCCTGCAGCTGGTGCGCTTCGACCTCGCGCATGGCCCGCTGCTGCAGGTCTTCGTGCTGCCGGTCGGGGCGCAGGACCAGGTGCTGTCGATCATCGTGCACCACATCGTCGCCGACGGCTGGTCGCTCGGCATCCTCGGCCGCGAGCTGTCGGAACTCTACAACGCCGCGCTGGCGGGCCGGCCGCCCGGCCTGCCGGCACTGCCGCTGCAGTATGCGGATTACGCACTCCGCCAGCGCGCGGCGCTGGCCGGCGGTGAACTCGAACGCCAGCTGGCGTGGTGGCGCACGCAACTGAAGGACGCGCCGCCCTTCCTCGAGCTGCCCGTCGACCGGCCGCGGCCGGCGGTGAGCAGCCATCGCGGCGCGCGCTGCTCGCTGCTGCTCGAGCCGAAGCTGCAATCCGGCCTCAGGTCGCTGGCGCAGGCGGAGAACTGCACGCTGTTCATGGTGCTGCTGTCGGCCTTCGATGTGCTGCTCGCCCGTTATGCAGGCAGCGAGGACATCGTCGTCGGTACGCCCGTCGCCGGCCGGCCGCGCACCGAACTCGAAGGCCTGATCGGCTTTTTCGTCAACACCCTGGTGCTGCGCACCGGGCTGCATGGCAATCCGCGTTTCCGCGAGCTGCTGCAGCGGGTGAAGCAGACCACGCTCGATGCCTGGTCGCATGCCGACGTGCCCTTCGAGCAGCTGGTCGAGGAACTGAAACCGCCGCGCAGCACCGGTCGCTCGCCGCTGTTCCAGGTGCTGTTCAACCTGCACAACGAACCGGGTGGCCGGCTGGAACTCGCCGGCCTCGAGGCCGTGCCGGTCGCGGTGGATCGCGGCACGGCCAAGTTCGAGCTCAGCGTGTCGCTGGCCGAAAGCGCGGCGGGCCTCGCCGTGAGTTTCGAGTACAGCACCGACCTGTACCTCGCCGCATCCATGCAGGCCATGCTCGCCGACTACGCCGCGCTGCTCGCTGCGGTCGTGGCGCGGCCCGATGCGCGGCTCGCCGGGCTGTGTACCGGCAGCGCGCCGCGTGCCGGCCGCGAGCTGCCGGATATCGCGCTGCTGCGCCAGGCCGGCGAGACGACGCTGGCCGCCGCCTTTGCCGGACAACTGCAGCGGCATGCCGATGCGACGGCCGTGTCGGCATCCGCGGTGGCGGGCAGCAGTGGCGTGGAGTGGAGCTATGCCGGGCTCGATCAGCGGGCGAGGGCAGTGGCCGCGGCACTCCTGCAGCGGGGCGTCACGCGCGGCGCGCGCGTGGGCCTGTGGTTCAACCAGGGCGCCGGGCAGGTGGCGGCGATGCTCGGCGTGCTGCAGGCGGGCGCGGCCTGGGTGCCGCTCGATCCGCTCGCGCCGCCAGCGCGGCTCGATGCGGTGCTGCGCGATGCCGGGCTGCGGATCGTCGTCAGCGAAGCGGCCGCGCTGGCCAGCGCCGGCACTGGCAGTGCCTGGCTGCGACAGGGCGGCCTCGAGCTGCTGCTGCTCGATGAGCTGCCAGCTGCAGCGGCCGCGCTTGCCCTGCCGGCCGGCAGTCCGGATGACACCGCTTACCTGCTCTATACCTCCGGCACCACCGGCACGCCGAAGCGCGTGGCGCAGACACAGCGCAATGTCCTGCACTACGTGCGCAGCTGGGCCGCCAACCTTGGCCTGACGGCAGCCGACCGGCTGAGCCTCGTCTCCACCTATGGCTATGACGCCGCCGTGCAGGACATCTATGGCGCACTGCTGAGCGGTGCGGCGGTGTATCCGCTCGACATCCGCCGCCTCGATCGTGAGACGCTGCTCGACCGCATCGCCGATTCGGGCCTGACTGTCCTGCATGCCACGCCCACCGTGTACCGCTACCTGTTCGGCAGCCATGTGGCCTGCCGGCAGGATCTTTCCCGCGTGCGGCTCATCGTGCTCGGCGGTGAGGCCGCGCGACGTGCCGACTTCGAGTTGTTCAAGGCGCGCTTTCGCAAGGGCGCACAGTTCGTCAATGGTTATGGGCTGACGGAAGCCACCGCGGTGCTGCAGTCTTTCTCGCGGCACGATACCCAGCCCTGCGGCAATGTGCTGTCGCTGGGCTGGCCGGTCGGCGACCAGCGCGTGCTGCTGCTCGATGCTGACGGCCAGCCGGCCGGTGTCAGCGGCGAGCTGGTGATCGAGAGCCGCTATGTGCCGGGCGGACGCCTGCACACCGGCGACCTCGCGCGCTGGCTGCCCGATGGCAGCCTGGCATTCATCGGCCGACGCGACGATCAGCTCAAGCTGGCCGGTATCCGCATCGAACCCGGCGAGATCGAAGCCGCGCTGCGCACGCATCCGGCGCTGGATGCGGTGGCGGTGGTCCTGCACACGGATGCCGCCAGCGAGCCGATGCTGGTCGCGTACTTCAGCCTGCGCGCGAACGCTGTCCTGCCGACGCCGGCGGAGTTGCGCGCCCACCTCCGGCCGCTGTTGCCGGATGCGCTGCAGCCCGCCCGTTATGTGCAGCTTGACGCTTTGCCGCAACTGCCGAACGGCAAGACCGATCGGCGGGCGCTGGCGAACCGGCCCCTGCCACGACCGGGGCCGGCCGGTACCGGCAATGCGCCGGCGGCCGAAGGCCACCTCGAGACCCTGCTGACCGAACTCTGGCAAGCCCTGCTGAAACGCGAGGACGTCGGGCCGGAGGACGATCTCTTCGCGCTCGGCGGCCATTCCCTGCTGGCCACGCGGCTGATCGCCCGGCTCCGCGACCGGCTCGGTGTGGAGCTGCCGCTGATTGCGGTCTTCGAGACGCCGACCATCCGTGCGCTGGCCAAGGTGCTCGCCCGACTCACGGAGCGGTCAGAAGGGGCTCCGGTACCGGCCGGAATCGGACGGCAGGCCCGTCCTCCGTTACCATAGCCGCGCCAGGATCAAGGAGCCGTTCAGTGTCCCAGCAGCCCGACAAACCCGCATCGATGCACGACGAGCAGCAGGCCATCGACAAGATGACCGGGCATTTCCGTGAAATCATCACGCTGCTTGGTGAGGACGTGCAGCGCGAAGGCCTGGTCAAGACGCCGGAACGTGCCGCCAAGGCCTTTCACTTCCTCACCCGCGGCTATCGCCAGGATATCGGTGAGCTGATCAACGATGCCGTGTTCACCAGCGATACTGATGAACTGGTCATCATCCGCAATATCGAGCTGTATTCGATGTGCGAGCACCACATGCTGCCCTTCATCGGCAAGTGCCATGTGGCCTACCTGCCGAACGGAAAGGTTCTGGGATTGTCCAAGATTGCGCGCATCGTCGATTACTACGCGCGGCGCCTGCAGATCCAGGAAGTGCTCACCAAGCAGGTTGCCGAGTGCGTGCAGTCGGCGATCGGCGGCAAGGGCGTGGGCGTGGTCATCGAGGCGCAGCACATGTGCATGATGATGCGCGGCGTCGAGAAGCAGAATTCGGTGATGACCACCTCCTGCATGCTGGGTCATTTCCGTTCGCATCCGCAAACGCGCAACGAATTTTTGCGTCTGTTGGGTCACTGAGAGGTCTGACATCATGAAAAAGAAAGTTGTGGTCCGTGTGGTACTCGCGAGCATGGTTACGGCCCTGCTTGCCTGGACCTGGTATGTGAGCTAGGTACAGCTGACGATCCATGCCATGAATGACCACCGGTTGCGCGGCATCGTCGCGATGCTGCTCGCCGTGGCCTTCTTCGCCGGCATGGATGCTGTACTCAAGCTGTTCGCGGCCAACTATCCGCCGCTCGAAGTGGCGGCCCTGCGCGGTGTAGCATCGCTGCCGTACCTGCTGTTGCTGTTTGCCTACACCGGCAGCTGGCGCGAGTTGCGGCCGGTGCGCTGGGGCCTGCACCTCGGTCGCGGCGTGCTGGCGCTCATCATGCTCAGCGGCTTCATCTATGCGGTGAGCCAGTTGTCGCTGGCCGATGCCTACGCGATCTTCTTCGTCGCACCGCTGTTCGTCACCGCGCTCTCCGTACCCATGCTCGGCGAGCACGTCGACTGGCGGCGCTGGCTGGCCATCTCCGCAGGCCTGTGCGGCGTGCTCTGGATGCTGCAGCCGGGCGCCACGCGCCTCAGCCTGCTTGGCGCCATCGGCGCGCTGGTCGCTGCAGCGGCCTATGCGGGTAGTGCCATCACCGCGCGCATGCTCACGCGCACCGACTCCACGGCCTCGATGGTGTTCTGGTTCCTGGTGCTGCTCACCGTCTTCGCCGGCCTGCTGGCGCTGCCCGACTGGGTGCCGCTGCGGCGTGAACACTGGCTGTGGCTGGCGCTGCTCGGACTGCTCGGCGCCTTTGGCCAGCACTTCATCACCGAGGCATTCCGCTACGCGCCCGCCTCGGTGGTCGCGCCCTTTGAATACACCGCGATGCTCTGGGCCGTCGCACTCGACTGGCTCTTCTGGTCCGCGCTGCCCTCGGCGCGGATGTGGACCGGCGGCATGCTGGTTATCGCCAGCGGCCTCTACCTGATCTGGCGCGAACGCGCGCTGCACATCGAACTCGCTGCTGCCATCGAGGCGCCGGGCAGTCCGCGCTGAGGCTGGAAAGAAAAGGTGCCAGATTTATTTTCTGCTGGCCGCGGGCCATCGTCAGCAAGCTACTTTCTGCAATAAATGGCTTGTATTCCTGCTTGCTGCCCGACAGCTTCTTTCGCATGCTCGGCATTGTTCCAGCGGGCTATGCGAAATCTGGGTGCGAAGTAGCCGGGAATCAGTATGTAGTGATGCAGTAGCTTGCGAGGTGTGACGCGTGCCTGAGTTGAGCCGGTTTCTCGGTATCATCATCGCGATGTACTACCATGATCACCCGCCCCCTCATTGTCACGCAATTTATGGGGAGCATGAAGCCACGATTGCCATAGAGACCGGCCAGGTAGCCGGATTCCTTCCGGCGAGGGTGCTTGGACTGGTGCAGGAGTGGCGCGCCGTGCATCAGGCGGAGCTGGCTGCGGCCTGGGAACTTGCGGTAGCTCGGAAACCGTTGCCTAATATTGCTCCATTGGAGTAGTAGCCATGCTGCCTCGAATCACCGACGCACGTTACATAAGCGGCTATACCGTGTGGCTGCGCTACGCGGACGGCTCCGAGGGTATCGTTGACCTCTCGGGAGAACTGACCGGGCCAATGTTCGAACCCTTGCGCGATCGCGCAACATTTTCCCAAGTCCGCCTGCATCCTGAATTGCATACGCTTGTTTGGCCAAATGGCGCTGACTTTGCGCCTGAATTTCTGCGCTCAAGACTTCAGGCTGCTGCATAACTGGCGATCGCTAAAGGTGTCAGATTTATTGTCCCGTCTGGTCGGGAAGCCCGCGGCGCGCCGTGTTCGGTAAAGGCCCAGGGGAGGTAGCGGCGACCGTCCCAGGAGCTTGAGGTCACAATTTGTGACCTCAAGTACGCCCATTCTGGCTTTAGCCAATCACCCCGTCTTCGCCAACGTAGAGCGTCGGATCTGAAAGAAGGACATATGGAGCCGCGCGTTAGCCTGATTACCCTGGGTGTCGCCGATCTGGACAGGGCCACCCGATTCTATGAGCAGTGCCTTGGTCTGCCTCGGCTCAAGACGCCGCCCTCGGTCACTTTTTTCGAGCTCGGCAAGACCTGGCTCGCCCTCTGGTCGCGCGAGAGCTTGGCCGCCGATGCCGGATTGTCAGCTGAAGGCGCGGGATTCCGCGGCTTTGCGCTGGCGCACAATGTTCGCTCCCCGGCGGAAGTGGATGCGTTGCTGGAACACGTAGCGAAGTTCGGGGCAACCATAACCAGGCCCGGGCACCCGACGGACTGGGGAGGCTATTCGGGCTACTTCACCGACCCCGACGGCTTCTTATGGGAGCTTGCGTATAACCCGGACTTTCCACATGTCTGAGGTCAGGAAAAAGGTGCCAGATTTATTTTTCCGCCCAGTCGGGATGCCAGTCCCGCGGCACGCAAGCTGCCAGAGTCCTGAAACCACAGCCTTGCAGTAGCTGCGTAACGTAGCTACACTTCGCCCATGTTCGTCTGGGATGCGGCCAAGCGGCTGGAGAACCTGCGGAAGCACAGAATCGACTTTGCTGACGCGGAAAAGATCTTCCAGGGCCTGACCTTCACGGTCGAAGACGACCGGGAGTCGTATGGCGAACAGCGTTTCCTCACCCTCGGCTTGCTTGAAGACCAGGTCGTGTCAGTCACGCATACCGAGCGCGGCGGGGAGATTCGGATCATCTCAATTCGCAAGGCGACGAAACATGAAGCGCGCTTCTACTTCTCGCAAATCACGCACTGACCTGAAAAAGCTTCGTCGCATGACCGATGCCGATGTTGTTCGGGACGGTGATGCTCCGGAGTGGACGCCGGAGATGTTCGGGCGGGCCATTGCCAGGAAGGGCCTGAAGCCAGTGCCAAAGAAGGCCTTGTTGTCACTCCGGATCGACGCCGATGTGGTCGAGTGGTTTCGGTCCCAGGGCGCTGGCTATCAGTCCCGAATGAACGCCTTGCTGCGGGCCTACATGGAAGCGCATCAGTGAGAAAAGGTGCCAGATTTATTTCCCGTTCAACTCGGCGATCTGGTCGTTGAGCGTCCAGTAGTCGTAGAGATAACCCAGGCCCAGCAGGCCGGCGCTCAGCAGGTAAAGAATGCCGGTTAACCACTTGCCCATGTACATGCGGTGCACGCCGAACAGGCCCAGGAAGGTCAGCAGGATCCATGCGACCGAGTAGTTGATGGGCCCGCTCTGGAAGCGAAAGTCGGCCTCCCGGTCCATCGACGGGATCAGGAACAGGTCGATCAGCCAGCCGATGCCCAGCAGGCCAAGCGTGAAAAACCACAGCGTGCCGGTGATCGGCTTGCCGTAGTAAAAGCGGTGCGAGCCGGTGAAGCCGAAGATCCACAGCAGGTAGCCGATGGTCTTGGAGTGGGTGTCGCCTGTCTGTGCCATGCGCGTTGGTCCTGTTGACGGTGTCCGGCAGGCCGGCGAGTGGTTCGCCACCACTGATGACCCAGTATAGATCGCACCCAGGGTCCAAAAAAAAGAAGCCCGCTTGCGCGGGCTTCCATGTGCTCACTGGAGTGACCAGGCCAATCAGGCCTGAACAATCTCAGGCCGCGGAGGCACGCTTGCGTCGTGCGACACCGAGCAGGCCCAGCGCCGATCCCATCAGCCAGACTGCGCCCGGCACCGGCACGATCTGGAAGTTGAAGGTGCTGTCCGCTGCGAGCGGGATGAACGGGTTGTAGGCTTTGAGCGCATACACCGATCCGATACCGCCGATCACCGAGCCGCTGAAGCCGGGTTGCGGCGCCACGAAGAGGGTGCCATCGCCATTGCCAGCGATGATATCGCTTTGCACGCCGGTGAAGTCCAGGAGCATGGCGAGACTGCCCTGACCATTCTGGTAACCCGGTCCGCAGGCTGCGCTGGGGCCGGTCACGAATACGCCATCGCCCAGCCGGTCGCAGGCGAGGCGGGCCGTGCCGGCCAGGAGGTTCAGGTTCGTGCCGTTGGACTGCCAGGCGAAATTCTGCATCCGTACGTTATTGAACCCGGCGGCCCACTGTCCGATCCACGTCGTGCCCACGATGTTGATGGCACTGATGGTGCCCGTCACATCGTCATACGTGACGTTGCCAGTGATCGTCATCTCCGGACCGCCACCGGCCGTGGTGTCGACGATCTTGCCGCCGTTCTGGCCCGGGTTCCAGGCGTGCAGGCCATCCCAGCTGCCGATGAAATCATTCGAGACAGTCGCCGCCTGGGTGACGCTGGAACCCAGCAGTGCGGCCACGGCAATCGCGGTCGAGATGCGGGCCCTGTGGCTTTTAAACAATGGCTTCATGGAAATCCCCCTCAGTACAGTTTGTGAATCATCGGCGACAAAGTGCATCACACCAGAGCTTGGCCTGCGCAGTCCCGCCTTGTTATTGCCAGCCGCCCGTATCCACTCAGACTGCTTTGCTTCTTCGGGAAGCTGGCTCGGGAATAAAATACGGTGACCCGGAGCATTGCCGATAGTTTAGTTTCTATAACGAAACAAACTGGCGCGCCCTAGAAGCTTTTCTTTTCCGCGTCGACGACCACAAGCTCCCCGTTACCGTAGCGCGCAATCAGGTCGTTGAGAATGACGCGGAAGAACTTCTCGAATTCGTCCTCACGCCTGTGTCCTGGTGCGATAACCAACTGCCGTTTTCGCCCGTCGTCCGGGTGCACGCGTTCGACGACCCAGCCCCACCGGACGAAGTCGTCGACGATGCGCGATACCGTAGGGCGACTCAACTTCAGTTCTTTTGCGATCTCGGCGTTGCTGGTCGGCTGACCTGCATACTGTGAGCGCAGTCTGAGCGTCCCCGGGCCTGCTAGCTTCACGCCAAACCAATTTCCGATCGCAAAAAACAAAAATCAGACAAGACATCAACCCGTGAAGTCGGACGATGTCACGGCACTGGCAAGGGGGATTCTGATGCGTGCAAAAACAATAGCGGCCGGCCTCGGCGCGCTGGCTATATTCATCTCTGCAACGGCGAGTTCGGCAACGCTGCAGCTCACCGGGGTATTCACCAAGCCGGGCTCCAACCCCGGTGCACCCTTGACCATTTCCGGCAATGCCTTGTTCGATTACACCCCGGGCGGTTCGCTTGTGGCACAGGGGGAGTGGACTGGTACGGCAGCCTTCAACGGGAGCCTGATCTACGAACTGAAGGTCGACGGGATGGTTATCGATATCTCCAATGCGCTTGATGTCGACACGGTGACGGCTGCCAGTTTCAGCTGTACGGAGGGTACCTTCCTCAGCGTGTTCGGGGCTAACGGCTGCGGCAACTACAACCTCGGTGAAGACTACATCAGCCAGACGACACTGGACTACTCGACCCTGAATCCCGTGCGGACCACGGAGGCGGGGTCCGACGATTTCTATTACGGCGACATGCAGTCCCTGTGGAATTACACGGACATGCAGCTCTATAACCTCGATCCGGTACAGGTTGCAGGCAACCCGGCATTCATTCTCAGTAATCGAACCGGTGGTGCTGCCAGCGGTAACGGCTTTTCGATGAGCTTCAGCTATGTCGAAACGCCAGTCGTGCCGGTGCCGGCAGCGGTCTGGCTGTTCGGCTCGGCGATCGCTGCCTTGGGCGCGATCCGGCGCAAGGCAGCCTGATCCCAAAAGATGGCAGAGGCTACGCCTCAGTCACCCATCCCGCGAATGATGATGTTCGGCAGCAGCGCATCGTCCCAGTCCTGGCGCAGCGGGCCGGTGCTGACGATCACCAGTTGCTTTGAAGGCACGATGTACACGCGCTGGCCGCCGAAGCCGTCGAAGTAGATCACGTCGGGTGCGGCAAAGGGCTCGGAGTGAAAGGCCGCTGCCGCTGACTTGCGGTTGTAGCGCCGGTCCTTCTGGTAGGTCGTCCCCAGCCAGGTGAGGTAGCCATAATCCGGATTGCGTTCACTCGGCGTCACGACGTCCCGCATCCACTGCTCCGGCACCACCTGCCGTTCGCCGACCCGGCCATGCTCGAGATGCAGCAGGCCGACGCGCAGCCAGGCGCGCGCCGTGGTGTCGAGGCAGCAGAAGGTGCGCGGTGTCCGGGTGGTCTCGGTGTCCAGCAGCACCGTTGCATCGTCATCGCTGATGTACTGCCACAGGTTCTTCGACAGGTATTCCGCGTAGCTCATCCCGGAGACGCGCTCGAGCAACAGGCCGAGCACTTCCGGGTTGATGTTGGTGTAGTCGAACTGCGTGCCGGGCGGTGCGAGCACGCCCTGCTCGAAGGTGATCTGCTCGAGCCTGTCACCGATGGTCATGTCGATGACGGCGGGGAAGGCCGGGAAGTCGATACCGCTCGACTGCTGCAGCATCTGCCGGATCGTGATGTTCCTGCGCGCATCGCCAGCCCACTCGCCGAGGTACTTTGCCGCCGGATCATCGACCGAGCCGATCAGTCCCTGCTCGATCGCGACGCCCACCAGCAGCGCCAGCACCGACTTGTGCATCGACTGCGTGGAGACCATGGATTTTGCGTTGTAGTCACCGTAGTACTGCTCCAGTTGCAGCGCGCCGCCCTGCCAGACCAGCAGCGACCAGGCGCCGGTCCCCGCAGCGGCCTTGCTCGCCGCATCGAGCACCGAGGCCGGGATGGAGCGTTGCGCTGCGCTGGCGACGAGCAGCGGCGGCACCGGTCCGCCCCGCACCAGTTCCGTCGGCCCCTGGCTGCCGCCGAAGGGCAGGCCCAGCAGTCGCGTGGTTGCCACCGGCCTGGCGATGTACGCGGCCAGCAGGGCGAGGACGATGAGGGTGAGCAGGCCGAGGCCGAGACGCTTGAGGATGCGGAGCATTGGGCAGAATCCGGGGTTGATGGTTCCGCCCCTATTCTATAGGCCCTCGGCTCCCGCTCAGGGTGCCAGGGCGCGGCGCAGGGCAGCGGCCAGCGCGTGGATGTCTTCTTCGCTGTGGGCGGTGGACAGGAAGGCGACTTCCCAGGGGCTGGGCGGCAGATAGATGCCCTCGGCGAGCAGGGCGTGGAAAATGCGGGCGAAGCGCGCCTCGCTGCTGGCCGGGAACCGGGCCGGGCTGCGGATCAGTTCGCCGCTGTCCTGCTCATCGAGCACCAGCCAGAACAGGGAACCTACCCGTTGCAGGCGCAGGCCCGGGATGTCCTGCACCAGCCTCTCGAGCAGGCAGCCGTTGTCCTCCAGCGCCAAATAGGCGGTGCCATCGACGAGGCGTTCGAGCGTGGCCAGACCCGCCGCCATCGCCACCGGATTGGCCGACAGCGTGCCGGCCTGGTAGACCGGCCCGAGCGGTGCGACGAGTTGCATGATTTCACGGCGACCGGCATAGGCGCCGACCGGAAAGCCGCCGCCGATGATCTTGCCGTAGGTGACGAGGTCGGGCCGGATGCCGGTGATCTCCGCCATGCCGCCGAAGGCGGTGCGAAAGCCGCTGATGACCTCGTCGAAGATCAGCAGCGCGCCGTGCTGCTGGCATTGCCAGGCCAGGGCGTCGAGAAATTCCTGGCGCTGCGGCAGCAGGCCGTGATTGGCCGGCAGCGGTTCGATGATCGCCGCGGCGATATCCGCGCCGCGCGCGGCGAACAGGCCTTCGAGGCCGGGTATATCGTCGAGCTGTGCCACGATCGTGTCGGCCGCCACGCCGGCAGGCACGCCGGCGCTGTCGGCGACACCGGCGAGGCCCGAACCGGCGCGGATCAGCATCGCGTCGGCATGGCCGTGGTAACAGCCATCGAACTTCAGGATCAGCGAGCGCCCGGTGGCGGCCCGCGCGAGCCGTAGCGCCGACATCACCGCCTCGGTGCCGGAGTTGACGAAGCGCAGATTCTCCACCCACGGCAGGCGGCTGCAGATCAGTTCGGACAGCGCGAGTGAATAGGGTTCTGCGGTGCCGAAGCTCCAGCCGCCGGCTGCGGCCGCCGTCACGGCATCGAGCACCGCCGGATGGGTATGGCCGAGGATCATCGGCCCGAAGGCCATGCAGAAATCCGTGTACCAGCGGTCGTCGACGTCTTCGATGCGGCTGCCTTGCGCGCTGCGGATGAACAGCGGCGTGCCGCCGACGCGACCGAAGGCGCGCACCGGCGAGTGCACGCCGCCGGGCGTGACGGCCATGGCACGGGCGTAGAAGTCGGCCGAGCGGCTCATGCGCCGAGGTACCGCCGCGCGCGGCGCGCGGCATAGCTGATGATCATGCTGGCGCCGGCGCGCGCGAAAGCGGTCCAGCTTTCCAGCTGCGCGCGTTGCGCATCGGCGAGGCCGCGTTCGGCGGGCAGGTCGATGCCGGCCTGTTCGCCGCTGGTCTGGTACACCGCCCAGGGCTTGTGGATGCGTGCCGACAGCATGGCCAGTACGTCGAGGTACGGCAGGCCGGGTTTCACCATCAGGATGTCGGCGCCCTCGGCGGCATCGCGTTCGGCACACAGCAGGGCATCGGCGGGGCGCGCCGGATCGATCTGGTAGCTGGCCCGGTCGCGCAGTGGCAGGTCCGCGCCGGGTGCGGATTCCGCGGCCAGCCGGAACGGGCCGTAGAAGGCGGAATTGAACTTCGCCGCGTAGCTCATGATCGCCGTCCGTTCGCGGCCGGCCTGGTCGAGCGCCGCGCGGATCGCCGCGATCCGGCCGTCCTGCATGTCGCTGGGCGCGACGCAGTCGGCACCGGCTTCGGCAAACTGCAGCGCGGCTGCAGCCAGCGCCGTCACCGAGGTATCGTTCAGCACATGGTCGCGGCGGTCGTTGAGGATGCCGCAGTGACCGTGCGTGGTGTGCGAGCAGAGGCAGACATCGACGGCCAGCCAGACATCGTTGCCGAACTGGCGGCGGATCGCGGCGATGTTGTCCGTGGTCACGGTGTGCGAGAAGTTCCGTTCCTGCTTTTGCGCCGGTACGCCGAACAGCAGGAACTTGCTGATGCCCTGGCCGAGGTCGGCCTCGATCTGGCGCAGCAGGCTTGCTGGCGTGTCGCGCCAGACGTCCGTGAGTCCGGCCACGGCTTCCCGCTCCCGCAAGCCCTCGACCACGAACAGCGGCTGGATGAACTGTTCCGGGTGCAAGCGCACCTCGCGCGTCAGTTCGCGGATGTGGCGGTTGTCGCGCAGGCGCCGCAGGCTCATTGCAGCCATCGTCGCCACTCGTGCTGGTTCGGGAAGGGTTGCGCGTCCACGCCGGCGGCATGCAGCGAACTGCGCGTCTTGCCCGCGCCGCAGGCGTGATGGGCATTCGCCGGCAGCACCGCGCGCAGCGCGTGGAACTGCCCGGCACTGCTCCAGTAGCAGTGCGTGGCGCGCGCGGCCTCGGCCTTTACCGCCTGCAGGGCGGGGCCATCGGCCGGCGGCACGATCGCATAGCTGGCGAGCACCCGGCCGATGCCGGAATCGAGCCAGCCGGGCACCGCTTCGCCCGAGGTGACTGCCGTCCACTCCGGCAGCGGCGGCAGGCCGAGCACCGGGCAGCCCAGCGTGGTGCGGATGTCCTCGAAGCCGAGGTGATCGCCACAGCCCTCGACCCAGAAGCCGCGTGCGGCCAGCTGCCGCCAGCTCTCGATGCCGCTGGTCCACAGCCGGATATCGTCGTTGAGCTGCTGGTTCTGCAGCGCGTGCCAGTAGGCGACGAACACGGCCGAGCCTGCCGGCAGCGAGGCGAGTTCCGGCAAGGTGCTGTTCGCCAGTTGCCGCTGGCACAGCCGTTGCCAGGCGATGCCATTGAAAGCGCGCACCGCGGTGTGCGGTGGAGGCGGCTGGTTCCAGACGAGGCCCTCGACGGCCTGGCCATCGGCAGTGCCGTGCACATGGCAGACCGGACCGAGGCCCTGATGCATGACTGCGGTGGCACCGAGTGCGGTGCGCTGCGCAGCGGGCCACCGGGCCAGCGCCGCCTCTTCCAGCGCGGCGAGTTCGGCGGTATCCGGGTCGTGCAGCGCGCGCAGCAGTTCCAGCATCTCGCCGTCCTCGCTGCGGCACTCGATGGCGAGGATGCCCTGGCCGGCGGCAGCCGGGCAGCGGGCGAGCGGCAGTACCGTCCAGCGCACGTTGCGCAGCAGGCTGGCGACGCGCGGACGGGCAGCGGCGTCATTCCACAGGCGGGACAGTCCGGCAAGTGCCAGCACCACGCCGTCGAGCGTGTCTGCGGCGGCGACCTCGCCCTGCAGGCGGGCCAGACGCGCATCGACCGCGCCGCGCAGCTCGATGAATTGCAGCACGGGCGGCTTGCCCCGTGCCGGCAGTGCCGCCGGCAGGAAAGCGGCGATATTGCCCTGGCGACGCGGCGAGGAGGCGCCGATACGCAGCGGCTCACCGGCGGCGATGCGCGCCAGCACATCGCTGCGCCAGACGATCACGTCACGCGGATTCTCGCGCACCGGCAGCGCGGCGCGGGCGATGCCGGCATGTCGCTGCGCCGGCAGGTCCTTCAGCGAGTGCACGCAGAAATCGACCTCGCCATCGAGCAGTGCCGCGTCGAGCTCCGCGGAAAAGAAATCCGGGTCATCGACCTTGCCGAGCGCCGTGGACAGGTCGCGGTCGCCGCGGGTCGTGACCGGGTGCAGCTGCACATCGAGTCCGCGGTGGAGGCTCATGAGCTGCGCGGCGACCTGCCGGCTCTGCGCCATCGCCAGCAGTGATCCCCTGGTCCCCAGTCGCAGTGTGCGCTGCATGCCGCCGGCCTCAGGCCCGCGCCGATGCCAGGCGTGGCGGCGCGAGGGCTGGCCGGCTGCTGTCAGTCGCAAAGCGCACAGCCGCGCGTTCGGCGCAGGCGGCGCGTGCACGCACCAGTTGCAGCGAGGCGACGTTCGCGCGTGCTGCGGCCGAGTCGAGGATGTGGTCGAGGTCGAAGGTGGCTGCGACGCCGTTCCAGTGCAAGCTGCCGCGCTGCTCGCGCCGATGGCCGAGGTGCAGCAGGCTGCGCACGGCCCCGTGCCGCAACCGCGCCTGCCAGCCGGTATCGTGCTCCGCATCGGCCGGCGTGGTGAAGATGATGTGTTCGGCCC
Organism: Gammaproteobacteria bacterium; assembly: GCA_023383705.1. Lineage (GTDB taxonomy): Bacteria > Pseudomonadota > Gammaproteobacteria > Steroidobacterales > SHZI01. The sequence goes on from JAHDYM010000013.1 coordinate 34,023, forward strand.
ATGCCGCCGCGCTGTCGGCCTGCGCCGGACTGAACCAGCGCTGGATGCCTGCCGGTGGCGTGACCGGCCGGTGATTCCAGGCGCCGAGCTCGGCGGTGGCGAAGAAGGGCAGCATCGAGCGGGCCAGTTCGCCGGTGCCGACGAACAGCACGCGCGCACCGCGCGCAGGTGTGAGCAGGCGACGCGCCAAGCTGCCGTAGGAATTCCCGCCGACGCCCTGCAGATGTGCCTGGCGGATGCATTGCGCATCGCTGAACAATGCCGCGATCACGACTGAGAGCGGCTGCGTGATGCCTGCCGGCAGGCCGCTGAGCGCTTCCTGCCACGCACGCCGGAACTGGCCATGGACATTGGTTTCGCCGCGGACCGCGCTGCGCAGGCCAGTGACGATCTCGAGCAGCAGGCGATAGGCCGACAGGCCCGCATGCGTCTCCATGCCGGCGGTGTGTGCCACCTCGACGGGCGGCCGTGCGCCGGTGCCGATCAGCAACTGGCGCATGCAGGTATCCACCAGCATGCCTGAATCAACCAGTTGCGCGGGAACCGGTGTCGGCAGACCGCCGCTGCCGGCATGGCGCGGCCAGTGCAGCACCCACAGGCTGTCGCCCGGCGGTTTGCCGATGCGTTCAGGCACGCGTAGAGGTCTCGACGGTGGCCAGCCATTCGTCATCCGAGCCTTCCGGAACTTCCTGGAACAGATAGCTGCTCAGGTAGCGTTCGCCGGTATCCGGCAGCATCGCGAGCAGCGCGGCGCCCGGTTCGGCGCGCGCAGCGACCTTGAGCGCGGCAGCCAGCGTGGCGCCGGCCGACAGGCCGACGAAGATGCCTTCTTCGCGCGCGAGGCGCAGCGCGGTGTTCTTGGCCTCTTCGTCGGAAACCGTCACCAGCTCGTCGTAGACGCCCGGATCGAGCACAGCGGGCACGAAGTCGGGCGTCCAGCCCTGGATCTTGTGCGGCTTCCATTCCTGGCCGCCGAGCAGCGATGCGCCCTCGGGTTCGGTGGCGACGACGCGCACACCCGGACGCCCCGCCTTGATGACCTCGCCGGCGCCGGTCATGGTGCCACCCGTGCCCCAGCCGGTGATCCAGTAGTCGAGGCGCCGGCCGGCAAAGTCCTGCAGGATCTCCGGGCCGGTGGTTTGCCGGTGCCAGGCCGGGTTGGCCGGGTTTTCGAACTGCCGGGCCAGGAACCAGCCGTTCTTCTTCGCCAGTTCTTCCGCGCGCCGCACCATCTCCGTGCCGCGGCCGGCGGCGGGCGTGAGGATCACCTTGGCACCGTAGGCGCGCATGATCTTGCGGCGCTCTATCGAGAAGGTTTCCACCATCACCGCGACGAAGGGATAGCCCTTCACCGCACAGACCATCGCCAGCGCGATGCCGGTATTGCCCGAAGTGGCCTCGACCACGGTCTGGCCCGGACGCAGCGCGCCACGCCGCTCCGCATCCGTGATGATCGCGTAGGCCAGGCGATCCTTGACCGAACCGCCGGGATTGAAGGCCTCGGCCTTCACGTACATCTCGACGTGCTTCGGGGCGATGCGGTTCAGGCGGATCACCGGCGTGTTGCCGATGGTGGAGAGGATGTGGTCATGGATCATGGGTCTGCTCCTGGAAATATGGCTTGGAGTTTACTGCAGGTCGCCTGGGCGAAGTTCGAGGTTCGGCCTGGCTGCGGTGCTGGCCGGTGTCTGCCAGCCGAGCTGCCCGGCCAGTCCGACGACCTCGCCCACATACAGCAGCGCCGGTGAGCCGATCCCGGCCTCGGCACTGCGCGCCGCGATATCCGCCAGCGTACCGCTGATGATGCGCTGCTCTGGCAGGGTGCCGGCGATCACCACCGCGGCTGGCGTCTGGCTGCCGCGACCCCGTGCGATCAGCTCGGCAGCGATCGCCGCGAGTTTGCGGCCGCTCATGTAGATGACCAGCGTCTGCCCGAGTGCGGCCAGCGCCGCCCAATCAGGTTCGCCGGCCGTCGCCTCCGCTGCCGCGTGCCCGGTGACGAAAGTGACAGCCTGCGCGAGGCCGCGGTGGGTGAGCGGAATACCGGCATAGGCACCGCAGCCATTGGCCGCCGTGATGCCGGGGATGACCTGGAAGGGCAGGCCAGCCTGCGCGAGTGCCGCAGCTTCCTCGCTGCCGCGGCCGAACACATAGGGGTCGCCGCCCTTGAGCCGGCAGACGCGCTTGCCGGCGCGGACTTTTTCGAGCAGCAGTTCGTTGATCGCCGCCTGGCTCGCGCCGGGACCACCGCCGGTCTTGCCCACATCGATGAGTTCGGCGTCGCGTCGGGCAAAGGCCAGCAACTCCGGTGCCACCAGCCGGTCGTGCAACACCACATCGGCATGTTGCAGGAGGTGGAAGCCGCGCAGGCTGAGCAGTTCCGGATCGCCCGGACCGGCGCCGACCAGCCAGGCTTCGCCATGCGTGCGGCTGGCATCGGCTTGCGCTTGCGCGTCGAGCGCGCTGTGCAGCGCTGTGTCGGCAGCCTGCGTGCGTCCGGCCAGTACCTGCGCGCCGAGCGTACCGCTGAAGGCCTGCTCCCAGAACCGCCGCCGGGCCGCGATGTCCGGCAGTCGCGTCTTGATCGTCTCGCGCCACTGACCTGCCCATGCCGCCAGTTCGCCGAGGCGCAGTGGCAGCCAGCGCTCGAGCTGCTGGCGCAACATCCGCGCGAGCACCGGTGCGCGTCCACCGCTCGAGACGGCGATGAGCAGCGGCGAACGATCGACGATCGAGGGACTGATGAAACTCGAATGAGTGGGGTCGTCGACGATATTGCAGAGGCGCAGGGCCTGGTGTGCCGCCGCCGCGACCGCGCGATTCACCGCGGTGTCACTGGTCGCCGCGTATACCAGCAGATGCGTGTCGATGAGGCCGGCATCGAAGGGGGACAGCACGGCCTCGATGCGCTTCGCCGCCAGCAACTCCTGCAGGCCGCCCGCCAGTTGCGGGCTGTTGACCGTGACCGCCGCGTGCGCCGCCAGCAGTTGCCGCACCTTGCGCTCGGCCACCTCGCCGCCGCCGACCACGAGGCAGCGCTGGCCCCGGAGGGTGAGGAAGATCGGTAACTGGTCCATGGAGTCTGGTCCGCCGGGTTTGAGGGCTGGGGTCCCGGCCTGCCGCAATCAGGGACTGGATCAGGACGATATAGAAGCGGTCGGCGGGAAAAAAATAGTTATTCCTTCTGCGGTAATCGCTGCCCAGCATAACCCCGCAGCGCTCATTCCCGGCCCCGGAGGGTTGACAGTTCCTTGTAACTAATGGCTATATAGCGCAGTCCGGTTTCCGCGAGAATTTCCGCTTCCCATGACCCTCCAGCAGCTCAAATACCTGGTCGCCATCGCCGACAGCGGTCTCAACATCACCGCGGCAGCCGAGCGGCTGTATACCAGCCAGCCGGGCATCAGCAAGCAGCTCAAGCTGCTGGAACAGGAACTCGGCGTCCAGCTCTTCACCCGCAAGGGCAAGAGCCTCACGGCGATCACTCCGGCCGGCAAGGATGTGATCGGCCGCGCCCGCCGCATCATGCGCGAGGTCGAGAACATCCGTAACCTGGCCAGCGACCTCTCCGGCGAGCAGGAGGGCACGCTGTCGATTGCCACCACGCACACCCAGGCGCGGCATGTGTTGCCGGAGGTAATCAGGGAGTTTCGCGAGCGCTATCCGAAGATCAATCTTGAACTCCACCAGGGGACTTCCGAGCAGATCGCGGAACTGGTGGCGGCCAACCGCGTGGACTTCGCGATCGCAACCGGCTCGCGGCAGCTGTTTCCCGGACTCGTGCTGCTGCCCTGCTTCAGCTGGGATCGCATCGTGCTGGTGCCGAATGGCCATCCGCTGACCGGCAGCAAGGAACTGAGCCTGCGCGTGCTCGCCGGTTATCCGCTGGTGACCTATGTCTTCGGCGCGACCGGCGAGTCTTCACTGAAGAAGGCCTTTGCCGAGCAGGGCCTAGAGCCCAACGTGGTGTTCACCGCGCGCGATGCCGACATCATCAAGACCTACGTGCGCATGGGCATGGGCGTTGGTGTCGTGGCGCCGATGGCCTACGAGTGCCAGGACCTGAAGGATCTCACCGCACTGCCGGCGGCCGGGCTGTTCCCGCGCGTGACCACCTGGCTCGGTTTCCGCCGCGATTCGGTGCTGCGCCGTTACATGGTGGATTTCATCGCGCTGTTCGCGCCGCATCTCACGCCGCAGCTCACCCGCAAGGCCGCCCAGCTCACCACCCAGGCGGAAGTCGATGCGCTGTTCGAGGATATCCAGTTGCCGATGCGCGGTGGCTGCGAGGAATCGCCCGGCGCCGTCGCCCGCCCGTAGAAGCGGCTTCAGCCGCGATGGACGCCCGTGTAGGAGCGGCTTCAGCCGCGATGGAAGCCCGCGCAGGCGCCGCTTCAGCCGCGATACCGGGCTTGCCTACAGGCCGGACAGATCGATGTCGTGCAGGCCGCACTCGCGCTTCAGGCCGAAGAAGCGGGTTTCTTCAACGTTGCTGACCGCGTGGATCGGCTTGGTGGTGTGCACGTCGCCGACCGAGACATAGCCCTTTTCCCAGAGCGGGTGATAGGGCAGGTCGTGGTCCTTGAGGTAACGGTAGACATCGCGGTCGGACCAGTCGGCGATCGGATGCACTTTCCAGCGCTCGCCCTGGGCCTTGAGGAACGGCACATTGCTGCGGCTTGCGGACTGGCTGCGGCGCAGGCCGGCGAACCAGCTGCCGACATTGAGTTCGCGCAGTGCGCGTTCCATCGGCTCGACCTTGTTCTCGCGATTGTAGGCCTCGATGCCGGCAAGGCCGAGCTGCCAGCGCTGGCCATGGCGGCTTTCCTGCCAGGCCGGGCTGCGCGGGCTGCGGTAGACCTTGAGGTTGAGCCTGAGGCGCTCGGTGAGGTCGTCGACAAAACGATAGGTTTCGGGGAACAGGTAGCCGGTATCGATGAAGATGACCGGAATGTCCGGCCGCTGGCGGGTGACGAGATGCAGCAGGATGGCTGCCTGGATGCCGAAGCTCGAGGTCAGTACGTGCTCGCCCGGCAGGTGTTCCAGCGCCCAGGCCACGCGGTCCTCGGCCGACAGGGATTCGAAGTGCGCGTTGCAGTGGGCGACCGCCTGGGCGCGCGTTTCCGCCTCGTCAAACAGGATCCCCGGTCCTTCGGCGGCGGGTGCGTCCTGTGCGGATACCAGTGTGGCGATTGCGGGCACGCGCGGACTCCTGCGGCTCTGTGAGCTGTTGCGACACGGTGCACGCTAACCGCGGGGGAGCAGCCTGGGAACGACATTGTTGTTATCCGGCCATAACCGCCTTATATAAGACCAGCGCACCGGCAGGGGCGGAATCTGGCGGCGCTTGGGTTAGAATTGCTCCAAAATCACTATCAAGGCTTGCCGGCTTGGACACACTTCGCACCATCTATCACACCACCAAGATGCGGCTGGGTTTTCTGATCATGGCCTGTGCGCTGGCCGGGGTCGCAGTGAGTCCGGATTCGGATCTCGCCGGCTGGCAACTGGCCGTGCTCGGCGTGGCAACGCTGCTCTCTTCAGCCAGCGCCGGTGCCTTCAACCAGCTCTGGGAAGCCGATATCGATCGCATCATGCGGCGGACCTCGACCCGGGCCTTTGTCACCGGCCGCTTTGCCGTGACGCCGGCCTGGTACCTCGGCATCCTGCTGGTCCTGATCCTGTCGGTCGTCGCTGCAGGGCTGGCGACCAATGCCACGGCGGCTTTCTACCTGTTCCTCGGGGCCTTCACCTACGGTGTGGTCTACACCGTCTGGCTGAAGCGGCGCACCTGGCTCAACATCGTGATCGGCGGACTGGCCGGCAGCTTTGCGGTGATGGCCGGTGCGGCGGCCGTGGGTGCCGAGCTGGCGCCGGCGCCGCTGATCCTTGCGGTCGTGTTGTTTCTCTGGACGCCGCCGCATTTCTGGGCGCTCGCCTATGCCTGCCGCCGTGACTACCAGGCCGCCGGCGTGCCGATGCTGCCGGTCGTGGTTGCCGACCGTGTCGCCACCGTCACGATCCTTGCCCACACCGTCATGCTGGTGCTGCTCTCGGTCGTGCCGTTCTGGCTGGGCATGGGCTGGATCTACCTGCTCAGCGCAGTGGTCGGTGGCGTGGTCTTCCTGCGCGCCTGCGTCGTGCTGGTGTACAAGCCGACCATTCCGCAGGCCTGGCGGGTGTTTGCGGCCTCGATCGTGCAGCTTGGCTTGCTGCTGACCGGTGCGATACTCGACAACCTGCTGCTTGCCTAGGGTAGTGCGATGAACCACAGCAACACGCTGCCGGCTGCCGTGCTTGCCGTCGGCGTTGCGCTCGCCGGCTACCTGGTCGGCAATGCGCTGGTCGAGTCGCGTACCAGCGAGCGCCGCGTGTCAGTGCGTGGCCTGTCCGAGCGCGAGGTGCCGGCAAACCTGGTGCTGTGGCCGATCGTCTTCAGCGTCACCTCGGACGACCTCGTCGACCTGCAGCGGCAGGCCGATGCCGGTGTCGCGAAGGTGCGTGCGTTTCTGGGTGACACATTTCCGGCCGACCAGCTCAGCGTGTCGCCGCCGCGCGTGCAGGATCGCCAGGCGCAGGGCATGAGTAGTGAAGGCCGCCGGCTGGAGCGCTACATGGCCGAGGTCGTGGTCACCGTGCGCACTGACCGGATCGATGCGGCCAGGCAAGCCATCGAGCGCAGCGGCGAACTGGTGAAGCAGGGTGTCGCCGTGATCCGCAGCTACGAATACAACACGCAGTACCTGTACACGGATCTCGAGAAGATCAAGCCCGGGATGATTGCCGAGGCCACCAAAGACGCACGCCGGGCCGCGGAACAGTTTGCCGAGGATTCCGGCAGCAAGGTCGGTGCGATCCGCAGCGCACAGCAGGGCCTGTTCTCCATCGATGACCGCGACCAGTTCTCGCCGCAGCTGAAGAAAGTGCGCGTCGTCACGACCGTCGACTACTACCTCGAGTAGCGAGGCGGCTCAGGTCTGCTCGCACACCAGCAACTGCTTTGCGGTGATCGGGCGCCGGTGCCGGGTTTGGCTTATTTGGCTTATTTGGCTTATTTGGCTTATTTGCCCGGCACCGTTTTCCTCAGGTCTGCTCGCACACCAGCAACTGCTTTGCGGTGATCGAGCCGATCAGCAGCTTGTTGCCGTAGGTGACGCCGACGCTGCTGGCGGAAATCTCCTCGCCCGCATTCAGGTAGATCTCGTCGACCACCGCCTTGTCGCCGTTTTCGGGGATCACGCGCAGGACCTGGCTCGGGGCCGGTGCACCCTTGATGAAGTGCATGATCAGCTTCAGGGTGTTGGCATGGCCGCCGATGGTCAGGCTGCCGTCAGCCGCCACGTCGATGTTGTCGGGCGAGGTGGGTACGGCGATGCGCGCTGTCTCGGTGACCGCGCCGCTGGCCGGATCGCGCTGCAGGACGCGGATGCGCTGGCCGGAGGTCTCGGCCACGTAGAGCGTGCCGCCGCCAGCCGAGACGTTGATGCCACCGCCGGAAGCGATGTCGTCGATGACCACGCGTGCCGACTCGCCGTCGAAGTAAGTGAGCGGCGAGGCACCGATGCCGAGCTGCTGCAGTCCTGCAGCCAGTCCGCCTTTCAGGACCTTGTCATTGGCGATGTAGAACTGCCGCGGACCGACTGCCGCCAGGTCGTTCGGCGAGTTGAACAGCGGATCGCTGAAGGTCTCGCGATGCCTGAACTGGCCGGGCGCCACTTCGTCGAACACTTCCACGAGTTCCGGTTCGGTGCCCCGGTTGACCGGATGGTTGATCACGAACAGGCTGCGCTGGCCTTCCGGGCTGATGTACAGGCTCAGACCGTGGGTGCGCAAATGCGCGGGCCGGTCGAGCAGGGCGTCCTCCGGGACCAGCGGCAGGCGGTTCAGGTCGATGCGCATGACCGTGCCCTGTACAGCCTCGCCGCGGATGAGGGCGGCGCGATCGAGGAAGGAGATGTAGGCGAGGCCGCGTTCACGGTCCACCGTGATGTCCTCGGCACTGCCATCGAGTGGCAGCGAATCGCAGCGCCCGGCGAAATGCGGCTCGATTTCGCGGAATACCCCGCCGCGATTCAGTACGTACAGCGTGCCGAGAACGCTGACCAGGATCAGGATGCCCAGGATCTTGAAGATGGTCTTGATGATGCGCATGTTGCTACAACCTCGGGGGCCCGGCCGCCATTATGGCGCGATTGTTCCCGGGCCAGCTGATCACCTGTCGGATAGCCGCGAAATCCCGGTGCTATGCCGGTGCCGCAAGTCTTGCCACACTGGCGGCCCGGGATTCTCCGGCAAGAGTATGCACAATGAGCGCGAGCCACGAGCCATCACCCGCGGCCCCCGGCGAGCCGGCCTATCGCTTCGGGCCACTGCTGATGTTGCCCGGCGTGCGCCGCAAGCATGTCTGGACGCTGTTTTTCATCTCCTTCTTCGGCATCGCGATGATGAACACGGTGGGCATCCTGCAGGCCTACCTGTTCAACGAGATCCTGCGCATTCCCCCTGATCAGCAGGGCACCCTGACCGGTACCCTGCTGGTGACCCAGGAGCTGGTCGTCATCGTGCTGGTGGGACTGGCCGGGGCGATCTCCGACCGCATCGGTCGGCCGCCGGTCTTCGCGGCCGGCTTTTCGCTGCTTGCGATCGGTTACTGCCTCTATCCGCTGGCCAGTGGCGACCTGGATGTGGTGACCCTCGAACTGGTGTTTTTCCGGCTGTTCATCGCTTCCGGCGTGGCCTGCATCAACGTGATGCTGTCTTCGGTCGCCAACGATTATCCGGTGGATGCCAATCGCGCCAAGATGATTGCGGCGGTGTTTGTCTGCAACGGACTGGGCATCGGCACCTTGCCGCGCTTCATCGGCGGGCTGCCGCAGCGCTTTATCGAGATGGGCATGGATCCGGTCCTCGCGGGCCGCATGACCTACTGGTGCGTGGCCGGCATCTGCATCTGCCTGGCGCTGGTTCTGCTCTGGGGCCTGAAGCCGGGCGCGCCGGTCCGGACAACCGAACGGGAGCCGCTGCTCGCGACCCTGCGTATCGGTCTCGCTGCCGCACGCATGCCGCGCGTGGCGCTTGGCTATGCTGCGGCCTTCGTCTCCCGGGCAGACCTCGCCGTCGTCAGCCAGTTCCTGACCCTGTGGCTGGTGCGGGAGGGCATGGCGCAGGGCATGACGGTCGCGCAGGCGACCTTGAAGGCCACCACCTTCTATGTAGTGATCCAGCTGTTCGCACTGCCCTGGGCGGTGATCTTTGGCATCGTGCTCGATCGCATCGACCGGCTGCTCGGACTGGCCATCGGCATGAGCGTGGCTTTCGTCGGTTATGCCTCGCTGGGCGTGCTCGAGAACCCGATCGGCAATGGCATGTACGTGGCCGCAGCCTTCGTCGGCGCCGGCGAGATGGCAGCGAATATTTCCGCGACCTCGCTGATCGGCAAGGAGGCGCCGGAGCGCGGTCGCGGTGCAGTGCTCGGCCTGTTCAGCCTGTTTGGTGCCATCGGGATCATGGTGGTGGGCCTGGTCGGCGGCTGGCTGTTCGACAACTGGAAGCCGGTGGGCCCCTTCCTGTACATGGCGGCCTCGAACGCAGCACTGTTCGGACTCGCGTTGCTCACCATGTTTCTGACCCGCAAGTCAGCTGCTGCAGCTTAAAAGTACCGCTGCCGGAAGCCGGTAGGTGGTCGGCGCCGCAATCCGCACTGGTACGGGCTTCCGTGTCCTCACGGTCTTGCCTAAAGTGCGGCCGTGGCTTCAGCAGACCGAGTCCCAGCATGTCCGGAAAATTTGGCGACCGACTCATGTACATCGGCGGGCAGTTCGTGCCCGGCAGCGATGGCCAGTGGATAGACTCGGTCAATCCGGGCACCGAGGAGGTTCACGGCCGCGTACCGGTCGGTACTGTCGCTGACGTAAACCGCGCGGTAGAGGCCGCCGAGGCTGCGCAACCCGCCTGGGCAGCGCTGTCGGTCTGGGAGCGGCGCGACCTGCTGCGCAAGCTCGGCGCAGCGATGCGTGCGCGTGCCGCGGAAGTACTGCCGCTCGAAGCCGCAGACACCGGCAATACCATCAGCAGCCTGGCCCGCGACGTCGAGGTGGCGGCCAATTACCTGGATTATTTCTCCGGTCTCGGCACCGAGATCAAGGGCGACAGCGTGCCCGCCTCGAAAGACGGCATGCACTTCTCGGTCCGCGAGCCTTATGGCGTGGTGGCCCGCATCGTGCCCTTCAACCACCCCTTCCTGTTCGCGGCGGCACATCTTGCTGCACCGCTGATGGCCGGCAATGCGGTGATCGTGAAGACACCGGAAACCAGTCCGCTGTCCGGCACGCTGATGGGCGAGATCTGTCGCGATGTGCTGCCGCCCGGCATCGTCAATATCGTGCACGGGCCGGGCCTGCCGACCGGTGATGCGCTGGTGCGCCATCCGCGGATCTGGCGGATCGGCTTCACCGGTTCGGTGCCGACGGGCCTCGCCATCCAGCGCTCGGCAGCCGAGGTGGCGGTCAAGCACGTGTCGCTGGAACTCGGCGGCAAGAACGCCATGATCGTCTGCGCTGACGCGGACCCGGCCACGGTCGCCGGCGAGGCGGTCAGGGGCATGAACTTTGCCTGGGCCGGGCAGTCCTGCGGCTCCAACAGCCGCCTGCTGCTGCACGAGTCGCTGTACGACGAGGTGGTGGCGCGCATCGTCGCGCAGGTGTCGGCGATCCGGGTTGGCGATGCGCTGGATCCCGCCTCGCAGATGGGTCCGGTGAATTCCGCCGGACACTACCGGCGCGTGTTGTCCTTCGTTGAATCCGCACGCCAGGACGGCGCGAAACTCCTTGCAGGCGGCCAGCGGCCGCCGGGTGCCGATTTCCGTCGCGGCTACTGGATACAGCCGACGGTCTACGGCGATGTGAGCATGGACATGCGTGTCGCGCGCGAGGAGATCTTCGGGCCGATACTCTCGATCCTGAAATGGCGTACGCAGGAGGAGGCCATCGCCATGGCCAATGCCACCGAGTATGGCCTGACCGCCGGCGTCTGGACCCATGATCTCAAGGTGGCGATGGCTTTCGTGAGGGCGCTGGAGTCCGGCTTCGTGTATGTCAACAATACCGCGAGGCATTTCGTCGGCACGCCCTTCGGTGGCTGGAAGAACAGCGGACTCGGTCGCGAGGAATGCCTGGGTGAGCTGTTGAGCTACACTCGGAACAAGGCCGTCCATATTTTTGTCTAGCGTGAGGCATCCATGAGCAATGTGTCGCCGGACCCGTCCGAGACGGGCCTGAAGTTCTGGTTTGTCCGGCTCGCACCGGGAATCCTGCCGCGCAACTTCGGCACGTTGCTGTATAGCGCGTTCACCACGATCGGCCTGCTGGCCTTCGTCAGCATCGGCACGCCCTACGTCCTCAACGTCTACCTGAAGATACCGATCGAGCAGCAGGGCCGGATTGCCGGCGACCTGGCTGCCTGGAGCGAGATCGCGCTGCTGCTGATATTCGGTCCCTGTGGCGTGGTGGCCGACAAGATCGGTCGCCGGCAGGTGTTTGCCTTCGGCTTCGTGTTCATGGGCATCGCCTACGCGCTGTATCCCTTCGCCGGTTCGGTGGGCGAGCTGACGGCCTACCGCATGCTCTACGCAGTGGGCATGGGTGCGGCAACCGCGATGTTGCAGACGATCCTCGCCGACTATCCGGCGAATGCCTCGCGCGGCAAGGCCACGGCGCTGGTGGGTACCCTGAACGGACTGGGCGTGGTGATCCTGTCGGTGGGACTCGGCGGCCTGATGAAGACCTTCGTGGCGCGTGGTTCGACGCCAGAGGCAGCGGGTTACCTTGCCCACTTCATCGTCGCCGGCCTGTGTTTCCTGTCGGCCGGCGTGGTTTTCGCCGGCCTGAAGAAGGGTACGCCGGTCAACAAGACCGAGCAGCTGCCGCTCAGCCAGCTGGTTGGTGCCGGTCTGGCAGCGGCACGCAATCCGCGCGTCGCGCTCGCCTACGCGAGTGCCTTCATCGCGCGCGGCGACCTGGTGGTGGTCGGGACCTTTGCAAATCTCTGGGGCACCACCGCCGGCATCGAAGCGGGGCTCGATCCGGCCGAAGCGAGCGCCAAGGGACGCATGCTGTTTGCGATCACCGGCATCGCCGGACTGTTCTGGCTGCCGCTGATGGGCATCATGCTGGACCGGGTCAACCGCATCACCGGTACGATCGTGTGCATGTCGCTGGCGGCTGCCGGTTTCCTGGTGGTCAACGTGGTTGACGACCCGCTGGCCCCTGGCGCGTGGATCTTCTTCGTGTTTCTCGGTATAGGCCAGATCAGTGCATTTGCCGGCGCTGCCACGCTGATCAGTCAGGAGGCACCGATTGCCTCACGCGGTGCGGTGGTCGGCATGTTCAACACCTCTGGCGCGGTCGGCATCCTGTTTGGCACGGCGGTCGGTGGCCGGCTGTTTGACTCGATCGGACCGCACGCCGTATTTGTCATGGTCGGTGCGCTGTCCGTTCTGGTGGTGCTGTACGGTGTCTGGGTGCGCTGGAAGGCGCCCGGGCCGCTGACGCCTGGCGGCGGCGGGTTCATGGCGCACTAGGCGCGCTGGCAGCGAAAGGGCGGGGTGCTTCCCGCTCAATGTTCCCGGCCGTCGATCCTTGGCCGGAGCAGCATCGGCGTGCTGCGCCACGCGAGGATGCCGAAGCCGACCAGCCAGCAAGTGGCGGCGAGCTCGATCCACAGGCGGTAGGACGCCGGCGCGAGTTGCGGCGCGATCACGCGCAAGACCAGCGCGAGGATCATCAACCACAGCACGCCCTTGTCGAGGGAATCGAACATCACCTTGCGTCCGGTGTGTCCGCGCGAGATGCGCGTGATCATTGCCGGGATGATCAGTCCCATCACGCCGAAGGTGAACAGGTGCATGGAGAAACTGCCGACCCAGGCGCCGCGCCCCGCCAGCTCGGCGGCCGTCACCAGCAGTTGTGCGGCGATGGCGAGGTAGCCGAGGTACATGATGCCGAGGTCGATGCGTGAGCAGGCCAGCAGCGGCTTCCAGAAAAAGAACCTGACGATCATCAGGAGGGCCAGTGCAACGGCGATCCCGGCGCCCGCCTGGGGCGGCAGGAACCCGGCGAATACCATCGCCAGTCCCAGCAGCTTGATGGTGCCGTCGAGCAGCGGGTTGCGCAGGATTTCCGTCTTGAACACGCCGCGCATGAACTCGCTCAGTGTCCGTTCCAGCATGATCAGGAAACACAGGCGGAACAGGCCGAGCACCATCAGCGTGCCGGCCGGTCCGTGATCGGCGCTGAGCATCAGTGGCTTGCCGACGAGGAACAGCGGCAGCGCGAGCAGGAAGTACCCGTTGTCGCGACGGTAGCCGTCGGCTTCCCGGTGCCTGAGCAGGCTCCACAACAGCATCCCGACCAGGCTGGCCAGGAACAGCTGGTTCGACAGCAGGAACAGCGGCTGCGGCCAGCTGCCACCAAAGGCCATGCCGATGCGCTCGAAGCACCAGGCCGCGGTGAGGAATACCAGTGCATTGCCATGGTAGCCGCGGATCTTCACCCAGTTCTTGGTGGCGGTGAGCAGGAAGCCGCCCAGCAGTGCCCAGCCGAAACCGAAGAACATCTCGTGGGCATGCCACTGCACGATGGAGTAGCCACTGTGCGGCAGGCCTATGGCACCGGCAAACATCAATGCCCAGATGACCGGCAAGGCCAGCCCGGACAGGCAGGTGAGGATGAAAAACGGGCGGAAACCGACCAGCCAGACAGGGTGTTTCGAGAGATTCACGGCGACAGAACCTTGGGCGCGGCAATTGTGCCTATGATGCCAGCCAGCCGGGCGGTGTGCGACTGGCAAGTGGTGCGCGCTCTTGGCAGTGATGGCCGATGGCCATACTATGATGCGCACCTTGCATGGTTGATCGGGTAGCGGAGCTGGCGATGAAGAGCCTCAATACTGCGCAGCGATTCTGGTTGCTGGCATCGCTGGCGATGCTGGTCACGACCATTGCGATCATCTTCATACAATGGCCCCTGCGTGACCCGGCGGTGATGGCTGACCTGCAGGCGCCGGAGTGTGCCCGGTGGCGCGAACTGCCGGCGGAACGGTTTGACGATGCCTGGCCGATGACCGGCGATGCCTGCTTTGAGTTGCGCTCGCTCATGGTCCACGACAAGGTGGTGCTCGCCTCGGTCGAGGCCTATGATGAACATCGCAGGGCCACCGGCATCAAGCGGGCGACCAGGTCGCTGCTGACGTGGGCGGCCATCATGTGCGGCGTCTACGTGATTGCCTGGGTGAACAGCCGCATAGCGGCGAAGTTCCTGGAGCTGAAGGCGCGAAAGTCCCGATAAGCCGTACCCGGCATCGCACAGGTATCCGCTGAAGCCATGTTGATCGCAATCATCTTCGGGTCTTTCCTCGGTACCGCAGCGGCCTGGTTCCTGTCCACGCGATTGCTGGAAAAGCTGGCAGACCGCTACACCATCTCGCCGGCGCAGCGCCGCTTCGTGAAAGTGATGGGCGGGGTGCTGGGTGCGATAGCGATGGCGCCGGCGATATTCATCAGCGTGTTCCTGTCCAGCTGGCTGGAGCGGGAGTTCAATCTGCCACTTGGTGGCGCCTACTGGCTGCTGCATGCGCTGGGGCTTGCGCTGATAACCGCGTTGACCGTGATGGCAGCGACGGCCATGGGTGCGGCACTGGGAGTCATCGGTGCCCGCAGTCTTCATCCGGAGCCGCGCAGTCGAGGGACACCCCGTCCCTGAGCTGATCTTGTTGCAGTGCATGGCCAGGAAGTCGCATACAAGGCGCTCGAGCAACAAGATCATCGCCGGCGTGCTCGCCGGCATTGCCAAGGCGATTGGACTCGATCCGGGCCTCGTGCGGCTGATGTATCTCTTCGGCGCTTTTTTTAGCGCCATAGTCCCTGCCGTGATCATCTACCTGATTCTGTGGGCCTGGATGCCGCCGCCGGAAAGCGGGGATGCTGCCGACTGAATGCCGGTATACTCCGGCACCATGGCAAAGAAAAAAAAGTTCTACCGTTCGACAAACAAGCTCATCGCCGGTGTCTGCAGCGGACTCGCCGAGGGTTTTGGTGTGAGTTCCGAACTGGTCAGGTTGTACTGGCTCATCGGCACGGCAGGCAGCGCGATCCTGCCCGGTATCGTGATCTACATCTTCCTCTGGACCTGGATGCCCTTGCGGACGCCTCAGTCCGGCCAGACCGACTTGGGCGGCTCGTAACGCGACAGCATCTGCAGGTAGTTGCCGCGCTCGAAGGCAACCGGATCCGGCGAATTCTTCTGTGACAGGCTGCCCTTGAGCTGACGCAGGGATTCGTATCCCTGCTGCTGCATCCAGGCGAGCACACCGTCGTGCAGCCTTTCGATCTGTCGCGGGCCGTTGGTGAGCAGCGTGCTGCACAGGTGTGTGACGTCTGCCCCGCACAGCAGCATCTTCAATGCGTCCCTGACCGTGTGCACGCCGCCGGTGGCGGCCAGCGACATGTTGACGTGGCCGTACAGCAGGGCCATCCAGCGCATGGTGATCAGCGCGTCCTGCGAACGGGACAGGCTGAGGGTCTGCGAGACTTCCATGTTCTCGAGGTCGAGGTCTGGCTGGTAAAAGCGGTTGAACAGCGCGATGCCCCTGGCCCCTGCCGCCTCGATCCGCTGGACGAGATTGCCGAGCGAGCTGTAGTGGGGGAAGAGCTTGACCCCCACCGGTATGCTCACCTGCCGTACGGTCTCGCCGAGGATGTCGATCACGCGCTGCTCGACCGCAGCCGGTGCCTCGCTGAAATCCGCAGCGATGTAGTAGATGTTCAGTTCAAGTCCGTCCGCACCCGCTTGCTGGATCGCCCTGGCGTGCCGCACCCAGCCGCCGAGGGTGGTGCCGTTGAGGCTGGCGATGACCGGGATTTCGAGGGCATCCTTCAGGCGGCGGATCTGTTCCAGGTACTCGTCGCGGCGTCCCGGATAGACATCTGCCACCGGCAGGTAGCTCGAGGCTTCGCCGTGGCCGAGATCCTGCTCGTGCGCCAGCCGGATCGCCTGCTGCTCGTCGGCTTCGATTTCTTCCTCGAACAGCGAGTACATGACGAGGGCCGATGCCCCGGCGTCCTCGAGCTGGCGCGCCGGGTCCAGACGCTTGGTCAGTGGCGAAGAGGAGGGGACAAAGGGGTTCTTCAGTTCCAGCCCCATATAGGTCGTGCTGAGATCCATGGACTCGGTAGCCTCCGCTTTACATCAGCCTGACGACTCGTCATCAGGCGGGTTGTCGTCATCGCCGGTGGCCGGATAAATCAGGCCTGCCAGCTGTTCGTAATGGTCGTGGCGTTCGGTCGCCTCGCGCTGCGCCTGTGCCTGCAGCGCCTTGGCCACTTCGGGCTGCGTGCGCATCAGGATGCCGAAGCGCATTTCGGTGCGCGCAAAGTCCCGGTACGGGATCTTCGGCTTGCGCGAGTCCAGCGTCAGCGGGTTGTCGCCGGTTTCGCGGAGGCGCGGGTCGTAACGGAACAGGTTCCAGTGCCCGCTCTTCACGGCCAGGTCCTGCTGGGTGAGGTTGCGGCGCAGGTCCACGCCATGCGCAATGCACGGGCTGTAGGCGATGATCAGCGAGGGACCGTTCCACGATTCCGCTTCACGGAAGGCCCGCAGCGTGTGCGCATCCTTCGCACCGGAAGCGACCTGGGCCACATAGACGTTCTCGTAGGCCATGGCCGTCATCGCCAGGTTCTTCTTCGGTACGGACTTGCCACCGGTGGCGAACTTCGCAACGGCCGCACGCGGCGTGGCCTTGGACATCTGGCCGCCGGTGTTGGAGTACACCTCGGTGTCGAGCACCAGGATATTCACGTTGCGGCCCGAGGCCATGACGTGATCGAGCCCGGAAAAGCCGATGTCATAGGCCCAGCCGTCACCGCCGACGATCCACACGCTCTTGCGGGTCAGTGCATCGACGATGCTGAGCAGGTTGCGGGCAGCCGGCGAAGCGAGTTTCTCCAGCAGCGGCTTGAGTTCGGCAATCCGTTCCCGCTGCGCGTGGATGCCGGCATCGTCCTCCTGGTCGGCGTCGAGAATGGCGGTCGCCAGGCCTTCGCCCACATCGGCCGCGAGTCCCGCGAGCAGCTGGCGTGCATGGCTGATCTGTTCGTCGAGGCCGATGCGGATGCCGAGCCCGAACTCGGCATTGTCCTCGAACAGCGAGTTGCACCAGGCCGGACCGCGGCCTTCGGGATTGGTGGTGTAGGGCGAGGTGGGCAGGTTGCCACCGTAGATCGAGGA
Organism: Gammaproteobacteria bacterium; assembly: GCA_023383705.1. GTDB lineage: Bacteria > Pseudomonadota > Gammaproteobacteria > Steroidobacterales > SHZI01. The sequence continues at coordinate 51,302 of JAHDYM010000013.1, forward strand.
GCAGCCGGTGGCATTGGCGATGATCATCCGGTCGCCGAACAGCTGGGTTGCAAGCCGTATGTAGGGTGTTTCGCCACAACCGACGCAGGCGCTGGAGAATTCGAACAGCGGCTGGCCGACTACCGCACCCTTGATGGTGTCCCACTGGATGTCGCGCCGGTCGTATTCCGGCAGGCTCAGGAAAAACTCCCACTTCGCCTTCTCGCGCTCGCGGATTGGTTCGACCGGATGCAGGTTGAGCGCCTTGCGGCTGCGGTTGGTCTTGTCCCAGGCCGGGCAGACTTCCACACACAGCGTGCAGCTGGTGCAGTCTTCCGGCGCCACCTGGTAGGTGATCGCCATGCCCTTTTTGAATTCGGCGCCGACGACCGTCGCGTGACGGAAGTCTTCCGGCGCGTTCTCGAGCAGCGCCGGGTCGAAGACCTTGCTGCGGATCGCGCTGTGCGGGCAGACGAAGGCGCACTTGCCGCACTGGATGCAGAGATCCGGCTCGAGCACCGGCAGCTCGGTGGCCAGTTGCCGCTTTTCGCAGGCTGCCGTACCCAGCGGCCAGGTGCCGTCCACCGGCAACTGGCTGACCGGCACGCTGTCGCCGCGGCCGGCCATCAGCCGGCTGGTGACGTCCCGGACGAAAGCCGGTGCATGTGCCGGAACCGGATTCCGGCGCTCGTGCGTCGCGTTGACCTCGCCGGGGACCGTGAGCTGCTTCAGGTGTGACAGCGCCTGGTCGATGGCTTTCTCGTTCGCCTCCAGGATCGTGCCGCCCTTGAACTGGTAGGTCCGCTGCACCATGTTCTTGATGTGCCGGACCGCGTCTGCCTCGGGCAGCAGTCCGGACAGTGCGAAGTAACAGGTCTGCATGATGGTGTTGATGCGCGGGCCGAGTCCCGCCTCACGCGCCACCCGGTAGGCATCGATGACCCAGACCTTGAGCTGCTTGCTGATGATGTAGGCCTGGATGTGCCGTGGCAGCCGTTCCCACACCCGCTCGATGGGCCAGGATGCATTCAGCAGGAAGGTGGCGCCGGGCCGTGCCTTGTCGAGCAGGTCGTAGTTCTCCAGGAAGTTGCTCTGGTGGCAGGCGACGAACTCTGCCTGGCTGTCACCGATGGCATAGGTCGAGCGGATCGGCGTGTGGCCAAAGCGCAGATGCGAGACGGTGACCGCACCGGACTTCTTCGAATCGAAGACGAAATGGCCCTGCGCGTAGTAGTCGGTTTCCTCGCCGAGGATGCTGATCGTGTTCTGGTTGGCGCTGACGGTGCCATCGCTGCCGAGGCCGTAGAACACCGCAGCGTGCAGCGTGCGGTCGGCGCTGGTTTCGAAATGCGCGTCCCAGTCGAGGCTCGACTGGCTCACGTCATCGTGGATGCCGACCGTGAAATGGTTTTTGGGCTGGTCTGCACGCAGGTTGTCGAAGACCGCCTTGACCATGCCTGGCGTGAATTCCTTCGAGGCCAGCCCGTAACGGCCACCGACGATGCGCGGCATGGCGCTGAAGCGCTCGCCACCGGCGGCCAGGTGCTCGGCGAAGGCGGTGAGGACGTCCTGGTACAGCGGTTCGCCTGCGGCACCGGCTTCCTTGGTGCGGTCGAGTACCGCGACATGCCGGACGGTGGCCGGCAATGCCGCAATCAGGTGTGCGGCCGAGAAGGGCCGGAACAGGCGTACTTTCAGCAGGCCGACTTTCTCGCCGGCCGCGTTCAGGTCTTCGGTGGTCAGGTGGGCGGTTTCCGCGGCGGAGCCCATCATCACGATGACGCGGTCGGCATCGGGCGCACCGACGTAATCGAAGAGCTGGTAGCGTCGTCCGGTGCTGTCGGCCAGCCGCGCCATCGCATCGATGGCGATCTGCGGGAAGCGCGCATACCAGGGGTTGACCGCTTCGCGGGACTGGAAATAGACATCGGGGTTCTGTGCCGTGCCGCGCATCACCGGCTGGTCCGGCGAGAGGCCGCGCTGGCGGTGCGCCTGCAGCCACTCGTCCCTGACCAGCTGCCTGATGCAGTCCTCGCCGAGCGGCTCGATCTTTGCGAGTTCATGCGAGGTGCGGAAGCCGTCGAAGAAATGCAGCACCGGCACCCGCGATTCGAGCGCCACGGCATGGCTGATCAGTGCAAAGTCGTGTGCCTCCTGCACCGAGTTTGCACACAGCATGGCGAAACCGGTGCTGCGACAGGCCATCACATCGCTGTGGTCGCCGAAGATCGACAGGGCGTGGGTGGCGACCGTGCGCGCGGCAACATGAAAAACCGTCGGCAGCAGTTCGCCGGCGATCTTGTACATGTTGGGGATCATGAGCAGCAGCCCCTGCGACGAGGTAAAGGTCGTCGCCAGCGCCCCGCGCTGCAGGGCGCCGTGTACCGCGCCGGCCGCGCCGGCCTCGCTCTGCATCTCTATGACCTGCGGCACCGCGCCCCAGAGGTTGGGGCGGGACTTTCCGGACCAGGTATCCACGAGGTCGCCCATCGGCGAGGACGGGGTGATGGGGTAGATGGCCAGCACTTCGCTGAGCTTGTGGGCGATCGTCGCACAGGCCGAATTGCCGTCAGTCGTGATCATCGGTTGTCCAGTTCCCTTTCGCCTGGCGGAGAATTGTTGCACGTTCCGGCCGCCGGGTATGCGGACTGCCGTCGCCTGCGTATAAAATGCCGGAAATCCCGCTCTGCCGCCTGCCGCTCACAGGGAGACGTGAACGTGCCTTTTGTTGTTACCGAAAACTGCATCAACTGCAAGCACACCAGCTGTGCGGCCGTCTGCCCGGCAGATTGCTTTCACGAAGGCCCCAACTTCCTGGTGATCGACCCGGAGGCCTGCATCGACTGCATCTATTGCGTACCGGCCTGCCCGGTGGGCGCGATCATGGAGGAGCGGGCGGTGCCCAAGAGCCAGCGGGCCTTCATCCAGCTGAACGCCAGGCTTGCGGAGGTCTGGCCGAAGATCAAGGCCAGCAAGAGCCCGCCGCCCGATGCAGAGGAATGGGATGGCGTGATGGACAAGCTCAAGCTGCTGGAAAAATAGCCCCGCGGCGCATCCGGCCCGGTGTGCTGCTAGCGGTTGTTTTCCGTGAAGTTGCGGCTTTCCAGCAGCAGGCCATTCTCGTCGAAAAAGTCCCACAGGCCGAACCTGCCGCGATTGACGAACCGGCCCCGCTTCATGAGCTGACCGGTCGGGTAGTAGTACTCCCAGTAGCCGTCCTGCTTGCCGTTCTCGTACCTGCCTTTCTCGCGCACCTGGCCATTGGGGTGGAAACGCTCGCAGGGGCCATTCAGCTCGCCATTCCTGTAGGTCGAGCGCTCGGTGAGATGTCCGGTTTCAGAGAAGCGCTGGAAGATGCCATCGGGACGCCCGGACTTCGAATTGCCGATCACCATGACCTGTCCGTTCGGGTAGAAGAGTTCCCACTCGCCATCCCGCAAGCCATCGCGAAAAGTGCCACGGAATTCCATGGTCCCGTCTTCACGATAGTATTCCCAGTAGCCATTTTCCTGGCCGTCCCGGTAGCTGCCCTTGTGCTGCAGCTGGCCGGTGGGGTAGTACCGCTCGGCAAAACCGTCCGGTTGCCGGAGACGGGAGAAGAAACGCTTGATGTAAGTGCCGAACCCTGCCATGTCGGTGTTCCTTACTTGCGCACGCCCCGCTTGTGGCTGCCCGACTCGCGGAGACTGCCGTCCTTGTGGAACAACTCGTAGTCCCCGTCGGGCAGGCCGTTCCAGAACTGCCCGCGCCCGTGTACCTGGCCGTTTTCGTAATAGGTGACGTAGGGGCCATGCTGCAGCCCGCCGGCGTAGTGTTCAGAGGCCTTGAGCTGACCGCTTTCAAAAAAGGTTTCCAGCAGGCCATCGAGGGCATCGTCCTTGTAGACGCCTTTCTGTTTCGGCTTGCCGTCGGCGTAAAACCACTCCCAGGGACCTTCCTTCTGGCCATTGACGAAGCTGCCCCGGGAATCCACCTGGCCGTTTTCATACCAGGACACATAGGGTCCGTTGCGCTTGTCCTGGCTGTGCGTGCCTTTGGAACGCAGCTGCCCGTTGCTGAACCAGACCTCGAACGCGCCATTGCGCAGCCCGTCCTGGTAATTGCCCCTCGAGCGCAGTTGCCCGTTGGTGTGGAACATCTCCCAGGGGCCGTCCTTGACGCCGTTTTTATAGGCTTGCCGCTCGCGCGGCTGGCCATTCTTGTGCAGCCACTCCTGCGGGCCATCGAGAACGGGGCTGGCGCCTGCATCCGCCGTTTCCGCGGCGATCGTCGCCTCGAGGCTGCCACTGTCGGGCGCCGCCGCCTCCTCGGTGGGGGATTTCAGCCACGAGAGAATCCTGGTCTTCATGCTGGCGATCGACCTTGCTGTGCTACAAAACCCGGCCGGATAGGCCAGTGCGTGTGGAAGCAGGCCAAATTACTGCGCCGGGATTTAATTGACAAGGCAATGTCTGCACGGCTCATGTATCCTGCGCGCCGGAGAACGGTTCGGGGGAACCCTCTCCGGTCACAAGCCTCCAGTCATGATTGCTGCGGCAATCATAGGTGTAATTACCTAGTATCGATTGATCTGGGTCATTTACCGTTACCTTGATTATTCAGCAAGCTATCTCTACCTAGTTGATATTCCGGCCACCGTTAAAGGAGCCTATGTAAATGAGCACGAAGTCCGTCGAAAGTTCAGGTGGCCAGAATCTGGCACAATGGCTCCTGAACAAGAAGAACTGGATGACCCACTTCCTGATCGTCTCGGCGATAAGCCTGGTGGGTCTGGTATATCTGGGCCAGCAGACCTACAGCGGTGCACCACCGCTGGTTGACTACGTTTCCGCCGATACCGGGGAAGTCTTCCTTTCCCAGAAGCAGATCGAGCGCGGCAAGGAAGTTTTCCACCTCCGCGGCCTGATGGGTTATGGCTCCTTCTGGGGTGACGGTGGTGACCGTGGTCCCGACTTCACCGCCGATGCCCTGCATCGCACGGTGGTGTCGATGCGCGAGTACTACACCAGGGCAGAGCTGGCCAAGACCGGTGCCACCTCCCTGACCGAGTACGAGCGCGATGCCATCGCCCAGCGCGTCATGCGCGAAATGCGCAACAACACCTACGATGAGGCCGCTGGCACCATCACCCTCAACGCTGCGCAGATGCACGCGTTCGAGGAGCTGAATGTCCACTACACCCGGATGTTCACCGATCCGACCTACAAGGACCGCATGGAGCCGATCAACCAGGTCAACGGTGAGGAGAATATCCGCGCGCTTACCGGCTTCTTCTTCTGGGGTGGCTGGGTATCTGCCGCCAACCGTCCGGGCGAGGTCTACAGCTATACGCACAACTGGCCCTATGACCCGGATGTAGGCAACGTCGCCACGACGGCCACCTTCGTCTGGAGCTTCATCTCCATCTTCTTCC
>JAHDYM010000127.1 GCA_023383705.1 Gammaproteobacteria bacterium
GGCGAAACTTGATTTCCTTTACCTGGATCTGCTTCTGCTTGCGCTTCGCTGCGTGGGCCTTCTTGTTGGCCTCGAACAGGAACTTGCCGAAGTCCATGATCCGGCAAACCGGTGGAACTGCAGTCGGCGAAATCTCGACCAGATCCATTTCCTTCTCGGCTGCCAGTCGCAAGGCAGCCTCGCGGGACAGCACGCCAACCTGTTCGCCGTCACTGCCGATGACCCGGATTTCGCGGGCATCGATCTCGTCGTTACGGCGCACTCGTTTATTCGCAGCGATACGTCAGTCCTCCACTAAATTAAGGCCGCGGCCCGCGATCTCGGCTGTAAGGCGCTGGACCAGCTGCTCCAGAGGCATGCTGCCCAGATCCTTGCCGCTTCGCGTGCGCACGGCCACTTCATTGTTTTGTGCTTCACGATCCCCGACCACGATCAGGTAGGGAACGCGCTGCAGGGTATGCTCGCGGATTTTAAAGCCTATCTTCTCGTTCCTCAAGTCCAGCGAGGCGCGAACACCCTGATTTATCAGGATTTCCTGTATCGATGCGACGTATTCGGCCTGCCGGTCGGTGATATTGAGGATCGCGAGCTGTACCGGGGCCAGCCAGGTCGGCAGCCGGCCCGCGTGGTGCTCGAGCAAAATCCCGCAAAAACGCTCCAGGGAGCCGAACATGGCCCGGTGCAGCATGACCGGTATGCGGCGCTGGCTGTCGTCGCCCACATAGGAGGCGCCGAGCCGTTCCGGCATGTTGAAATCCACCTGCAGGGTCCCGCACTGCCAGTCGCGGCCGATAGCATCGCGCAGCACGAACTCGAGCTTCGGGCCATAAAAGGCGCCCTCGCCCGGGTTGTACTCGAGCTCGAGGCCCGCAGCCTCGGCGGCCAGGCGCAGCGCGGCCTCGGCGCGGTCCCAGATCTCGTCACTGCCGACGCGCTTTGCCGGGCGGTCGGAAAACTTGATGCGTATGTCGTTGAAGCCGAAATCGCGGTAGATCCCGAGGATCAGGTTGGTGATCGCAACCGACTCCGCGGTGATCTGGTCTTCGGTGCAGAACACATGGGCGTCGTCCTGGGTGAAGGCACGCACGCGCATCAGGCCATGCAGTGCGCCTGACGGTTCGTAACGATGCACCTTGCCGAACTCGCAGAAGCGCAGCGGCAGGTCACGGTAGCTGCGCAAGCCCTGATTGAAGACCTGGATGTGGCCGGGACAGTTCATCGGCTTGATCGCATAGACGCGCTCGTCAGGCGTCTGCGTGAGGAACATGTTCTCGCCGAATTTCTCGAGGTGCCCGGACTGCATCCAGAGCTCGCGGTCGAGGATCTCCGGCGTGTTGACCTCCTGGTAGCCCGCCGCGCGCTGCGTATCGCGCATGTAGCCGATCAGCTGCTGGAACAGCGTCCAGCCCTTCGGGTGCCAGAAGACGGCGCCGGGCGCTTCTTCCTGGAAGTGGAACAGGTCGAGTTCTCGACCCAGCTTGCGATGGTCGCGCTTCTCGGCCTCTTCGATCCGCTGCAGATAGGCCTTGAGCGCGGCCTCATCCTGCCAGGCCGTGCCGTAGATCCGCTGCAGCATCTCGTTGCGCGAATCGCCGCGCCAGTAGGCGCCGGCCAGCTTGGTCAGCTTGAAGGCCTTGAGCCGACCGGTCGAGGGCACGTGCGGCCCGCGGCACAGGTCGACCCAGTCGCCCTGCCCGTACAGGCTGATGTCCTGCCCGGCCGGAATGCTGGCGATGATCTCGGCCTTGTAGTGCTCGCCGATACCCTTGAAGTATGCGATGGCTTCCTCGCGTCCCATCAGCCTGCGCTCGACCGGAAGATCCTTGCCGGCGAGTTCCTTCATGCGCACCTCGATGGCCGCGATGTCTTCGGGCGTGAACGGGCGCTTGAAGGCAAAGTCGTAATAGAAACCGTCTTCGATGACCGGACCGATGGTCACCTGCGCATCGGGGAACAGCGACTGCACGGCCTGCGCCAGCAGGTGCGCCGTCGAGTGGCGGATGATCTCCAGGCCAGCCGGGTCCTTCGGCGTGACGATGGACAGCCGGGCATCGGCCTCGATGACATGGGAGGTATCGACGAGCTGGTCGTCGACGCGACCGGCGAGCGCGGCCCGCGCCAGGCCGGCACCAATGGACGAGGCCACCTCGGCAACCGACACCGGGCGATCGAATGCCTTCTGACTGCCGTCAGGCAGGGTAATGACGGGCATGGGTGAACTTGTCCAGAAAGTTGGTAGGCGCGAGAGGAGTTGAACCTCCGACCCCTTCCATGTCAAGGAAGTGCTCTAACCACTGAGCTACGCGCCTGTCGTATCCGCCCGGAGCGGCCTGACCGCATCCCGACGGGCCGCCACGATACCGAATGGCACGCGCAGAAGGCAAGGCAGGACTAGCCCGTCTTGCGTTCCGGCAGGCCAAAGCCTATGCGCCGCAGCTCCTGAACCTGGTCCCGCAGGACTGCCGCAGCCTCGAACTCGAGGTTCCGCGCATGCTGGAACATCTGCTTTTCGAGCCTGGCGATCTGCTTCATCAGCTCCCCGGGAGCCAGGTTCCGGTATTCCCCGGACGGCTCGGCAACGCGCCGGCCACCCCGCGGCAGCTCGCTCCGTGCCCCGTCCATCACATCCCGGACCTGCTTGACGATGCTGCGCGGCTTCAGCCCATGCAGCGCATTGAACTCCAGCTGCTTCTGCCGGCGCCGGTCGGTCTCGGCAATCGCACGCTGCATGGAGCCGGTGATCCGGTCGGCGTACATGATCGCCATGCCATTGACGTTGCGCGCCGCCCGCCCAACGGTCTGGATCAGCGAGCCCTCGGAACGCAGGAAGCCCTCGCGATCAGCATCCAGAATGGCGACCAGCGAGACCTCCGGCAGGTCGAGGCCCTCGCGCAGCAGGTTGATGCCAACCAGTACATCGAAAGTGCCCAGCCGCAGGTCGCGGATAATTTCGCTGCGCTCCACCGTTTCCACATCCGAATGCAGGTAGCGCACGCGCACGCCGTGCTCCTGCAGGTAGTCGGTAAGATCTTCCGCCATGCGCTTGGTCAGCGTGGTGATGAGTACCCGCTCCTGCCGCGCGACCCGGATGCGGATTTCCGACAGCACATCGTCGACCTGGGTGGCAACCGGACGCACCTCGATCGGCGGATCGGTGAGCCCGGTCGGACGCACCACCTGCTCGACGATCGCATCGGAGCGTTCGCGTTCGTAAGGCCCCGGCGTGGCCGAAACATAGATGGTCTGCGGGGACAGGGCCTCGAATTCATCGAAGCGCAACGGCCGGTTGTCCAGCGCCGAGGGCAGCCGGAAGCCGTACTCGACCAGGGTCTCCTTGCGCGAGCGATCGCCGCGGTACATGCCGCCGAGCTGCGGTATGGTGACGTGGCTCTCGTCGATGATCAGCAGGGCATTTTCCGGCAGGTAATCGAACAGGCATGGCGGCGGCTCGCCCGGCTTGCGGCCCGACAGGTAGCGGCTGTAGTTCTCGATGCCACTGCAGAAGCCAAGCTCGGCCATCATCTCGATGTCGTACAGGGTGCGTTGTTCGAGGCGCTGGGCCTCCACCAGCTTGTTGGCCTGCCGCAGTTCATCGAGGCGCAGCACCAGGTCCTGCTTGATGGAGTCGACCGCCTTGAGCACCACTTCCCGCGGCGTCGCATAGTGTGTCTTCGGGAAGATGGTCAGGCGTGGAACGCTGCGCAGGACTTCCCCGGTCAGCGGATCGAACCAGGCCAGGCTTTCGACCTGGTCGTCGAAGAGCGTGACGCGGACCGCCTCCCGTTCCGACTCGGCCGGGAAGATGTCGATGATCTCGCCACGGGCCCGGTAGGTACCGTTGGCAAGCTGCATGTCGTTGCGGGTGTACTGGAGTTCGGCCAGGCGCCGCAGCAACTCACGGTCCGACATCCGGTGACCGCGGGACAGGTGCAGGACCATGGAGAAGTAGGCTTCCGGATCACCCAGACCATAGATCGAGGAAACCGTCGCAACGATGATGCTGTCGGGCCGCTCCAGCAGCGCCTTGGTGGCCGACAGGCGCATCTGTTCGATATGCGCGTTGACCGCCGCATCCTTCTCGATATAGGTGTCCGACGAAGGCACGTAGGCCTCCGGCTGGTAGTAATCGTAGTAGGAGACGAAATACTCGACCCGGTTGTCCGGGAAGTACTCGCACATTTCGCCATAGAGCTGGGCAGCCAGCGTCTTGTTGGGCGCGAGGATCAGCGCCGGGCACTGCCGGGCCTCGATGACGCTGGCCATCGTGAAGGTCTTTCCCGAGCCGGTGACCCCGAGCAGGGTCTGGCGGGCCAGCCCGTTCTGCAGGCCGGCAACCAGGTCGCGGATGGCGGCCGGCTGGTCGCCCGCCGGGGAATAGTCGGCAACCAGCCTCATGCGGTCCATCGAATCATGCTGCCTGTTGGTTGCGGCCGTTGAATCCCTTAATATCTGCGGCCCTCGAAGATCACGAATACAGCAAGGAAATCACGGTGAGTCTAGCAGTTTCCCAACGTTGCCAGCGCGTCAAGCCGTCACCCACCATGGCCGTCGCCGCCGCCGCGGCGGAGTTGCGCGCCAAGGGCCATGACGTCATAGATCTTGGGGCTGGCGAGCCGGATTTCGACACCCCTGAACATATCCGTGCGGCAGGAATTGCCGCAATCCAGAACGGCCAGACGCGCTACACCCAGGTCGAGGGCACGCCGGCACTCAAGGCGGCCATCATCGAGAAGTTCCGGCGCGAGAACAATCTGGTCTATGCACCGGACCAGATCGTCGTGTCGAGCGGCGCCAAGCAGACCTGCTACAACGTCTGCGGTGCCGTACTGAACCCCGGCGATGAAGCCATCGTCCCGGCACCCTACTGGGTGTCCTACCCGGACATGATCAAGCTGGCGGATGCCGAGCCGGTGATCGTTTCCGCCATGCTCGAGGACGGCTTCAAGATCAATGCCCGTTCGCTGGAAGCGGCGATCACGCCCCGCACCCGGCTGATCTTCCTCAACAGCCCCTCCAACCCGACCGGTGCGGCCTATACCCGCGCTGAACTGCAGGCACTCGGCGCGGTACTGGAAAAGCATCCCTCGATCGTGATCGCCGCCGACGACATGTACGAGCACATCTACTGGGCCGACGAACCCTTCGTGAGCTTTGCCGAAGCCTGCCCCGGCCTGTACGACCGGACGGTTACCATCAACGGCGTGTCCAAGGCCTATGCGATGACCGGATGGCGCATCGGCTATGCCGGTGGCCCGAAGACCATCATCGCGGCGATGAAGAAAATCCAGAGCCAGAGCACTTCCAACCCGTGCAGCATCTCGCAGGCGGCGAGCGTCGCAGCACTCAATGGCGACCAGTCCTGCGTGCGCGAGATGACCAAGGCCTTTCGTGCCCGGCATGACTACCTCGTCGCGGCCCTCAACGAGATCCCGGGATTCCGCTGCCTGCCCTCCGCCGGGACCTTCTACGCCTTCCCGAATGTCAGCGGGGCCATTCAGGCCAAGGGTCTCAAGGATGACCTGGAACTGGCGGGACTGCTGCTCAAGGAAGCGGAAGTCGCCGTGGTTCCAGGCTCTGCCTTTGGCGCTGCCGGCTATATCAGGCTGTCTTTTGCCTGCGGCCTGGAGACTTTGCAGGAAACCATCCGCCGGCTGCGGCGCGTGATTGGCTGACACGGGACGCGGATCGCAGCTGAATCCTTGACTTGCTACAGCGCCTTCCGGGAGAATCCCGCGCGCTTCAGGGCTTTTATCGCTTCCCCGGTAGCTCAGTGGTAGAGCAACCGGCTGTTAACCGGTTGGTCGCTGGTT
>JAHDYM010000128.1 GCA_023383705.1 Gammaproteobacteria bacterium
TCCATGACCCGTTGAGCATCTGCACGCTCGGCATCGAGTTCCTCATCGGTCAGGTAGATGCGGTCGCCGTTCGGACCGGGTTTGTAGAGTTTCTGCGCCTGATTGTAGTTGGTCACACGCTCCCGCGCCTGCTTGCAGGTCGCGGCGCGCTCGGCGAGGTCCTTTTCACGCTGGGTGGCGGCGGTTTCCGCCTCGGCATCCTGCTGTTCCTCGCGCAGGTTCTCGGCGCTCGCGCGGGTCTCCTCGGTCTTCAGCCTGGCCTGGACAGCCGCCCTGTCGGTACGACGGTAACGGATGGGCAGGGCTTCCGACGTGGTATGGGCCGGCGGCTGGTCGCTGTAGTGGACGACACCCTGCTCGTCTGTCCATTTATAGACAGTGGCCTGCTGGGCCAGCGCCGGCATCGCCACCAGGGCAGACGCCAGGACGAGAGCAGGCCAGCTGCTGGCAGGAGTCGGGCGCTGCATGTGCGGGACCTCTGTGAAAGATGCCGGGGCCGTGGCGTTACCGCCCGGATGAAGGCGATTATGCCATCAGCCCGGCCCCGGAAAATCAGACACAGTTCACGCTCAGGTATAGGCACTCTCGCCGTGCGCATGGGTGTCGAGTCCGGCCCGTTCCTGGTCCTCGCTCACGCGCAGGCCGATGCTGCGGTCGATGAGCGCAAAACCGGCCACCGAGACCACGCCGGACCAGATGATGGTCGTGCCGACTGCCCACAGCTGCGCGACGAGCTGGCTGGTAATGGAGTATTCGGCCGTGGCATTGGCGACGTAGTCGTAGACGCCGGTACCGCCCAGTGCAGGATCGCAGAAGACGGCGGTGAGGATCGCGCCGACGATGCCACCGACGCCGTGCACGCCGAACACGTCGAGCGAGTCGTCATAGCCGAAGATCGCCTTGAGCCGGGTGACGGCAAACAGACAGACCAGCCCGGCGATGAAGCCGATGCAGATGGCGCCCATCGGCCCGACCCAGCCGCAGGCGGGCGTCACCGCAACCAGCCCGGCCACGGCACCGGATGCAGCGCCGAGTACGGTCGGCGTGCCGCGATGCGCCCACTCCGCGCAGGACCAGGCCAGTGCTGCCGCCGCCGTCGCCAGGATCGTGTTGAGAATCACCTGCGCCGCCAGGCCATTGGCCTCGAGGTTCGATCCCGCGTTGAAACCGAACCAGCCGACCCACAGCAGCGAGGTGCCGATCATCACCATCGGCAGGTTGTGCGGTGGCATGGCGATGCGTCCATAGCCGAGCCGCTTGCCGGCGAACAGGCAGCCGACCAGCCCGGCGATGCCCGCGTTGACATGCACGACGGTGCCGCCGGCGAAATCGAGGGCGCCCTTCTGGAACAGGAACCCGGCTGCCGCGCCGGCCGCTGCGCCGGCCTCGGCATCCGTGTAGGCATCCGGGCCGGCCCAGAACCACACCATGTGCGCGATGGGCAGGTAGGCCGCGATGAACCAGAAGACCACGAACAGCAGCACGGCGGAAAACTTCATGCGCTCGGCAAAGGCCCCGACGATCAGGCAGGGCGTGATGCAGGCGAAGGTGAGCTGGAAGGCGAAGTAGGCGAACTCGGGAATGTAAACGCCCTTCGAGAAGGTCGCTGCCACCGAGTCGACGGTGATGCCCTGCATGAACAGGCGGTCGAAGCCGCCGATGAAGGCCCCGCTGCCGCTGAAGGCCAGGCTGTAACCAAAGATGGCCCACAGCAGCGCGATCAGGCAGAAGGTCATGAAGACCTGCATGAACACCGACAGGACATTCTTCGCGCGGACCATCCCGCCGTAGAACAGTGCGAGGCCGGGCATGGTCATGAGCACCACCAGTATGGTGGCGACCAGCACCCAGACGGTATCGGCTTTGCTTATCACGGTACGTTCTCCTGATCGATTATTCCGGGGTTGGCTCAGACGGCTTCGCGGCCGGTTTCGCCGGTACGGATGCGGATCACCTCGTCCAGTTGCGTGACGAAGATCTTGCCGTCGCCGATCTTGCCGGTGCGGGCGACGTTGACGATGGCCTCGATGACCTGCTCGGCGATGTCGTCGGCAACGGCCAGTTCGAGCTTGGTCTTGGGCAGGAAATCGACGACATACTCGGCGCCGCGGTAGAGCTCGGTATGCCCGCGCTGCCGGCCATAACCCTTGACCTCGGTGACCGTGACGCCATGCACGCCCATGTCGACGACGGCCTGACGCACATCGTCGAGCTTGAATGGCTTGATGATCGCGGTAATCAGCTTCATGGTTTCGGGTCCCTCCCTGTCAAGTCATCTGTAGTGCCGGCTTTGCAGTCATTTGCCGCTTGTGCCGTCCCGGTGGGGCTGGCACGATCCCCGGCAGCTGACGGCAGGGCCAAGCACGATCCGTGCCAGTCATGCACCAACCGCATGGCACAAGGCCTTGCGCCTTTTCTGGACGAGGGCCGTGCCTCATGCTGGTGCAGGTGGCAGCAGCATCTGGCCCTTTATGGAGCGCCTGGAGGAACCGGCTAATGGATGCAAAATTCATCGAAGATCTGGCCCGCAAGCTGGCGGCGAACGTGCCCGGCAGCGTGCGCGTGATACAGGCCGACCTGGAGCGCAACTTCCAGGCCCTGCTGGCCAGCACCTTCGACAAGCTCAACCTCGTCACCCGCGAGGAGTTCGACGTGCAGCGCAAGGTGCTGGAGCGTACCCGCGACAAGCTCACGGCGCTCGAGGCGGAACTCGCGGCCCTCGAGTCGCGCCAGAGTGGCGGGAACTGAGTGACGGGAACTGAGTCCATTGCCGCATGGCGATGCGCCTTGCCACCACGCTGACCCGTGCCCAACTCGGACTGAAGGCCCCGGAAGTCGTCGTCGAGGCGCATGTCGCCGGCGGCCTGCCGCAGTTCACCCTCATCGGCCTGATCGAAACCGCCGTCCGCGAGAGTCGCGACCGGGTGCGGGCGGCGATCAGCCAGTCGGGCCTCGAGTTCCCCGACGGACGCATCACCGTCAACCTCGCGCCGGCTGACCTGCCCAAGGGCGGCAGCGGTTTCGATCTGGCGATCGCCGTCGCCATCCTGGCGGCGTCCGGGCAGCTGCGCCGCGAACGCCTGGCCGGCATCGAGTTTTACGGTGAACTGGCCCTGTCCGGTTCGCTGCGTCGTGTGCCGGGCCTGCTGGCGGCGCTGATGGCCGCCCGGCGCTGCGGGCGATACGCGATCATTCCCGCCGCCGGTGAGCGCGAGGCCGCCTTGCTCGGTGGCGAGGGCATCGGCCTGGCCGAGCAGCTTGCCGAGGTCGTGCGCTGCCTGAACGAGCGTGTGGCCTTGCGCTCACCGGTGGCCGTGACCGCACCGCAGGGCGCCGCAGGCACGGCGGCCAGCGAAGACCTCGCCGAGGTGCGTGGCCAGGCGCAGGCGCGCCATGCCCTCGAAGTGGCCGCGGCCGGCGGCCACCATCTGCTGTTCACCGGGCCGCCGGGGACCGGCAAGACCATGCTCGCCCGGCGCCTGCCCGGCCTGCTGCCCGGGATGACCGAAACCGAGGCGCTGGAGTCGGCGGCGGTGCATTCGCTGGCCGGCAGTACGATGGTCTTCAGGCAAAGGCCATTCCGCTCGCCCCACCACACCGCCTCGACTGCCGCGATGGTCGGTGGCGGCGGCAACCCGCGCCCCGGCGAGATTTCCCTCGCGCATCACGGCGTGCTGTTTCTCGATGAGCTGCCCGAGTTCTCGCGGCCCGTGCTCGAGGCCCTGCGTGAACCGCTGGAAACCGGCCAGGTCAGCATCGCCCGTGCGTTGCGCACCGTCGAATACCCGGCCGTCTTCCAGCTGGTGGCGGCGATGAATCCCTGTCCCTGCGGGTTTGCCGGCGACCAGGCCGAGGCCTGCCGCTGCACGCCGGAGCAGGTGCGGCGTTACCAGCTCAAGGTCTCGGGCCCGCTGCTGGATCGGGTGGACCTGGTGGTCAGCGTGAGCCGCGTGGGGCTGCGCACAGCGCCAGCCGAGGTCGCCGAGAGTTCAGCCGTCGTGCGTCACCGGGTGCTGGCCGCCGTGGGCCGTCAGCTGGCGCGTGCCGGGGTGCTCAATGCGCGCCTCGATGCCGCCGGCCTGCGCGAACATTGCCGCCTGCCCGCCGATGCGCAGGCACTGCTGGAGATGGCCGGCAACCGCTTCGCGCTGTCAGCCCGCGCGCTCGACAGCGCCCGCCGCGTGGCGCGCACGCTGGCCGACCTGGCTGGCGATGCCGGCATCGGCAGCGCGCACGTGGCCACCGCGCTCAGCCTGCGCGCCGACCGCGGCAAGGGCGAGGGGCTGGTCTGCTGACGCCGCTAGCGGCTCTTCGCGGCCATGAAGTCGACGGCAGCGATCACCTCGGCATCGGGGAGCGCAACCTGGCCACCCTTCGGCGGCATGAAGCCGGTTGCACCCTGGAAGCCCTCGATCGCGTGCTTGTGGAGTATGTCTGCACCCTGCGCGATACGCGCCTTCCAGGCAGCCGCATCGCCCAGCTTCGGAGCACCCGCCGCGCCACTGCTGTGGCAGGCCATGCAGGCGGTGTTGTAGACCTCCTCACCGTCGCGGACCTTGGCGACTTCAGCCGGTGCGTCGGCGGCTGGCGCTGCATCGCCGGCGCTACCCGCAGCCGGGGCTGCGGCCGGAGCCGGCTCCTCGCCGGTGATGCTGACCCGACCGACCGGCCCGGTCCGCTCATCCACCGCGGCGGCATAGGCGGGGTCGGCCTTTACCCAGGCCAGCTGGGTATTGCCGGCGACGAACCGTGCCACGATGACCAGCACCACGGCAATGCCAACCATCGCGCCGATCACTACCATGAAAACGTTGAAGAAACTCTGGTCCTGGCTGCTCAAGGTCGGCCTCTCCGTCTGGTTACTGGGCTCAAGAATCGAGGTGGCAAAGTATAGGTGCGAGTGGCGACAGTTTATAGGGATTGCGACAGCCGGCGCGGCGAGGCGAAATCGCGGATGCCCGCCAGCTCCCGCAATGCCGCCAGATCGAGGACCCGCACCTGGTGGTTGCCGCGCCTCAGGAGCAGCCGCCTCGTCTCCAGCTCCTTGAAACTGCGGCTGACGGTCTCCTTCTTGAGCCCGAGGAAGTCGGCGATGTCCTCGCGGCTCATCGGGATGTCGATCTCGGCCAGCCGCGGGTCGTTGTCGTTGGCCAGGTTGTCGGTGAGCCGTCGCCAGTGGCGCAGGTAGAGCAGGAATACCGCCAGCCGCTCGCTCGCCGTGCGCTGCCCGAGGCTGTAAACGGAATCGAGGATGTCCTCGACCACCCGCAGAATCATGTTGAGGAAGGCCCGCTCGGCGGCCCGGTCGGCTGCCAGCCGCTCGTCGAGCAGGCGGCGGGGGCAGCAGGCGATGCGGGCCGGGGTCACCGCTTCCACGCTGAAGAAGTAGGTCTCCGTGGCGGTCAGGCCGACGAAGTTGCCGGGAAACAGGAAGGACAGCACCTGGCGCCGCCCGTCGGTCCCGGTCCGGCAGACCCGCAGCACCCCGGAGACGATATTGAAGACCTGGTCGGCCCGCTCGCCGGCGCTGATGACGGTTTCGCCCGGCACCAGCTCGCGCAGCGGCGCGCCATCAAAGATATCCAGGAAGATGTCCTGGGGCAGGTGGAGGCCGGGTGGCTCGGGGGCGGGCATGCGGCAAGGATGGCCGGGCCCTGCCGGGCTGGCAAGCGGCTCCCGGACCGGCTTTCAGCTCGCGGCGCCGGGCAGCGTCCCGGTTGGACGCCATGCGCAGCCGGGCGCTATCATCGCGGCCCCGCCACGCGCCCGTAGCTCAGCTGGATAGAGTACTGCCCTCCGAAGGCAGG
>JAHDYM010000129.1 GCA_023383705.1 Gammaproteobacteria bacterium
CGCCAGCCGCTATGCGCCGGTGAGCTAAGGCGTTAGGCCTACTGACAATGAGTTCCAATATGCGCAACTCCGTTCTACTTGCCGTTCTCTGCCTAGCGCCTTTGGCGACGGCCGCGGACGATCCTGGCAAGGATTTCTCTATCCAACTCTTCCTTCAGGCATGCGTTTCGAGCTACTCGCACGCGTCCCAAGTCGCCGCTCAGTCCAAAGCGATGGGTCTCGCCGAAATCAAGGGTGATGCTGCCGCTTCATATCTCAGCGGCAAATCTGGACGTGTGTGGTTCGGACAAAACGAATCAGGAGCGTTCGCTGTTTCACTGCTTCGCGAAGGGTTGTGCTCCGTATTCGTGCACAAAGGCGATGGGGAAAGAATTCGGGCCGGTTTCGAATCGTGGTTACCTCCACCGGACTCTGGCATCACTGTGGCGTCTGAGAACATCCAAAGTCCGCCCGGATTGACCACAACCGCCTATACCTTGCGCGGTGGCAAGGTTAAGGAGCAGTGGGTTCTCACAATCGCATCGGCACCAGAGTCTCAATTGCGCGCCATCATGTCCTATGCAAGTCAGTAGGCCTAACCAGGCGCTTCACCGCGACGCCTCCGGCGGCCTGACGGCCGCCGTCGTCGCGGGTGAGCGCCGGCGTTAGACCTCGCAATCCGATGTCCCCGCTTGTCCTCCGCGTTCTGGGCCTCATCACTCTGCCCATCGGAATTGCGGCCGCTGCGTTCGGTGGGTACGCGCTGTTCCTGATCAGTTACGACCTTAGTGTGGGCGGGGTAGTGTTCGGCTCGTTCCTCCTGGGCTTGGGGATGCCCGCCGCAATCGCCAGTAGTGTCCTGCTCCTGACGGGGCGCGCTGAGGGTGAGTCGCTTGTACCGCCGGTTCCACTGTTTATGGCGGGTGTCCTGCTCGCACTCGCCGTGCTGGTGCTCGTAGCGTCAGCCCTAGTCGATCCTGCGCATCGTCACGTTAATGGCGTCGGTGCCGGGATCCTTTTGGCGATGGCGTTCGGCTTCATTAGGAGCTCATGGCAGCGAGGTGACCGGTCGGGGAGATAGGTGACAGAAAAATCCAAGGACATGGGTGACAGTCACCGGTGTCTCGAAATCCTGCCGTAGGCATCTTCGATGCGCATCGGTCGCTCGTGAAGGCGGCCGAGATGCACCGCCCCTCATCTGGCGAGTGCAATCCAGCACTGGCGTGGCGAGACCACCGGGATATCTGCCACACGCCGGGGTTTCCTGACCTATCACGCTGCGCCGCGAGATTGCCTATACTTCAGCCCCTTTCCCCCGGTTCCGAGACAGACCCATGACCACCATCCGCCAGGATGACTTCATCCAGAGCGTCGCCGACGCCTTCCAGTTCATTTCCTGCTATCACCCGATCGACTACATCCAGGCGCTGCACGAAGCCTGGCAGCGCGAGGAGTCGCCGGCGGCGAAGGACGCGATGGCGCAGATCCTCATCAATTCGCGCATGGCGGCCGAGGGGCACCGGCCGATTTGCCAGGACACCGGCATCTGCATGGCCTTCATCCGCGTCGGCATGAACGTGCGCTGGGATGCGCAGCTTTCGCTGGCGGAGATGGTCAACGAGGGCGTGCGCCGCGCCTACCTCGATCCGCACAACAAGCTGCGCGCCTCGGTGCTTGCCGATCCGGACGGCAAGCGCAGGAGCACGGGCGACAACACGCCGGCCGTGACGCATGTGGAACTGGTGCCGGGTGACGAGGTGGAGGTGATCGTCGCGGCCAAGGGTGGCGGCTCGGAGAACAAGTCGAAGTTCGCCATGCTGCTGCCAAACGACAACATCGTCGACTGGGTGCTGGCGCAGGTGCCGGCCATGGGTGCCGACTGGTGCCCGCCAGGGCTGCTGTCGCTCGGTATCGGCGGAACGCCCGAGAAGGCCATGCTGATGGCCAAGTGGGCGATGATGGAACCGATCAACATCCATGAACTGCGCGCACGCGGACCGTCGAACCGTGCCGAGGAATTGCGGCTGGAACTGTTCGAGAAGGTCAACGCGCTCGGCATCGGCGCGCAGGGTCTCGGCGGCCTGTCCACCGTACTCGACGTGAAGGTCACGGATTACCCGACGCACGCGGCGTCCAAGCCGGTGGCTTTGCTGCCGAACTGTGCGGCGACCCGCCACGCCCACTTCGTGCTCGACGGCTCCGGTCCGGCAGTGCTGGAGCCGCCGCGTCTCGCCGACTGGCCGGCGCTGACGCTCGACTTTGCCTCGAGCCGGCGCGTTGATCTCGACACGCTGCGCCGTGAGGACATCGCCGGCTGGAAGGCCGGCGAGCGCCTGCTGCTGTCGGGCAAGCTCCTGACCGGTCGCGATGCCGCGCACAAGCGGCTCACCGAGATGCTTGCGCGGGGCGAGCAGCTCCCGGTCGATTTCACGAACCGGTTCATTTACTACGTCGGTCCTGTCGATCCGGTCGGCGATGAGGCCGTGGGGCCCGCCGGTCCCACCACGGCCTCGCGCATGGACCGCTTCACCGCGCCGCTGCTCGAGCAGACCGGCCTCATCGGCATGGTCGGCAAGGCCGGACGCGGTGCCGACACCATCGAGACGATCCGCAGGAACAAGGCCGTGTACTGCATCGCCGTCGGCGGTGCGGCGTATCTGGTCTCCAAGGCCATCCGCAAGTCGCGCGTGCTGGCCTTTGCCGACCTCGGCATGGAAGCGATCTACGAGTTCGAGGTGAAAGACATGCCGGTCACCGTCGCGGTGGATTCCGCCGGCAACGCCGTCCACAAGACCGGCCCCGCCGAGTGGCGGGCGAAGATCGGCAAGATCCCGGTGGTAGTGGGGTAGAACGGTGCCAGGCCGGGCGTTTCGGGCTTTTGGCCGGCGGGGCCATGCAACGCGTGATGGTGCGGTTCCGGGCTGGCAATGGGGTGGTGCGCAATTGCCGTTCCCTGCGGAGCGGTGAGTCACCAGACGCCCTTTGGTGAACTGCGCGTGGTGAGCCTGGAGGGCTTGATCGCGTTCAAGCTTCAGGGGCTTGTCAACGATCCCCGCCGGAGCCGGGATCTGGAAGATATCCGGGCGCTGCTTGAGGCAAACCGCGGGACGGTAGACCTCAGCCTGGTCCGGCGCTACTTCCAGCTGTTTGACAAGGAGGAACTGCTTGACGAACTCCTCGCCGAGACACGCTGATCCGCCCACGCCGCTTGGCGCCTTTCGCGTGGCGGAGTCCCAGGCTACCTACCCACACTGCGCCATCTCCGTGGGCGAGGCTTTCACCAGGCTTGACGATCTGATGGCGGTGATCGAGTCACTCTGCACCTCGTGGCCGGCGAAACCGGCGATGACGCTGACGCCTGACCTGCGACTCTGATTCAGAACGGTGTCAGGCCGGATTAGCGCCGTGACGCACCCTTGCAGGCATCGGCGCTCGTGTCCAGCCAATCGATGGCCTGCAGGTAGTTGAGGTGGATATCCTGATAAACGGTCTTGTCAGTATCCCCGTTGGCTGACGGCAGCTCCCCGGTTTGCACACTGGCATTGCGGGCCTGCAGCTCATCTGCCGCTTCCTCACTACCCGTGGCGCTGAGGATCGCGGCACCGAGCCCGCTGATTTCATGGTCCACCCAGAAGCCGACGGGGATCCGGGCGAGCGGGGCGCGGGGCACGGCCACGGGACCTTTGCTGTCACAGGGCCGGCCCCAGATCTCGATGGCACCGGCAAGGCCCGCCTCGCGCAAGCCCATCGCCAGGTCGAGGAACAGCCGGTGGTCGGCGGCAAACGTCCAGCCGTGCTGCTGAGCCAGCAGACAGAACTCGGTCAGCGGAATGCGGTTTGGTGATTCTCCGGGCGGACCGGCCACGATCTGCCAGCGCGGCCGGTCCCGGCCCCACGCCATGGAGGCCAGCAACAGCGCCAGGCAGACGCCGAGCGCGATCACCACCGTGGTTGCCGTCATCCGCACTCCGCCGACAGCGAGCCTTGCCAGCCCGGGTACAGCTTACTGCACGGACAAGTGCCGGTGTCTTGCCGGCAGAAAACCGCGCGGAGTATGCTGAAACCATGGCTGAAGATCATGATGGTGCGGGCGGTCGGGACATCGGCGAACGTTTGCGCGAGGAGTTGCATCGCTACGCGATCATCAGCGCCTACCTGTTCGTGTGCTTCTCGGTGATCCTGCTGTACCGATCGGCCGTGCTGCTCGAGCAGGGCCAGCATTTCCTGCCGTTCGGCACTGCGGCCGTCAAGGCGCTGGTGCTCGGCAAATTCCTCCTGATCGGCGAGGCTTTTGGGGTCGGCGGGCGACTGCCAGTGAAAACACTTGTCGGGCGAATCGCGCTGCGCAGCCTGGTGCTGCTCGTCGTGCTGGTGTTGTTGACGCTGGTCGAGGAAATCGTCGTCGGCTGGGTGCACCACCGCGCGGCTGCGGCCTCGCTGGGCGAGTTTTTCGGGCCGCTGCTGCCGGAGCGGCTGGCGGTCTCGCTGGTCATGCTGCTGGTGCTGGTGCCCCTGGTCGCGCTGATCGAGCTCAACCGCGTGCTCGGTGCCGGCACGCTCGGCCGGTTTCTTCGCGGCCGGGTGCAGTAAGCGCGGTCTGTTCGGAAAGCAGCCCAGGATGAAAACCGGAATCGACGCTGGCGAGGCGGCAGCCTGGCGCATCCGCGCATTCCGCCGAATAAGCCAAACCCGGCACCTTTTTCGCCTTTTCCTCGTTCTCGGGTGCCTCTCGTTTTCTCTGACCGCCTGTGCGCAGGATGTCGATACCGTTCTGCGCGGCAAGGTCACGCGCGTCACGGACGGTGATACGGCGACGGTCAGACTGCAGAGCGGGCCGATCAAGGTGCGTTTTTACGGCATCGATGCGCCGGAGCGCGACCAGCCGCACGGGAAGGAGGCCGCCGCGCTGCTCAGGCAGCAGATCAACGGCAAGGTGGTCGATCTGCTGCCGGTGGAGCAGGACAGATACGATCGCATGGTGGCCGTGGTGATGCTCGGTGAGCGCAACGTCAACCTGGATATGGTTGCCAGGGGGCATGCCTGGGCCTTCCGGCAGTACCTCGGTGATTTCGCCGACGACCGGCTTTACTGCGAGTGGGAGGCAAAGGCCCGCGAGCAGCAACTTGGACTCTGGCGCTTGCCGGCGCAACAGTGGCGCGCGCCCTGGGAGTGGCGGCACCGGAACCGTGCTCGCGCCTTCAAAAGCTACGAGGGCAGCACTGCGGCGGACTGTATCGCCGCGATACCCGGTCGGCGCGCACCGCGGAACTGAGCGCCTAGTCCACCGGTTTGCGCCGCAGTGACTTCGTTTCACCGCGCTGCTTTTTGCCTTCCAGCCGCCGCAATTTTGCGCCCTTGCTCGGCCGGGTGGCGATGCGCTTGCGTTGCACGACGGTGACGGCGTTGACGATGTCGTTGAGTCGCGCCAGCGCATCGTCGCGGTTCATCTCCTGCGTGCGATGGCGTTGCGCCTTGAGCACGATGATGCCGTCCTGGGTGATGCGCCGGTCGCCGAGCGCCAGCAGACGCGCCTTGATCTCGGGCGGCAGCGACGAGGCGCCGATATCAAAACGCAGGTGGATCGCACTCGCCACCTTGTTGACGTTCTGGCCGCCGGCACCCTGCGCGCG
>JAHDYM010000130.1 GCA_023383705.1 Gammaproteobacteria bacterium
TCATCGCAATCGTGCTGCTGACGGTCTTCCAGAGTTTCAGTACGGGTACCCGTCAGAACGATACGCTCGAGTATTCCGAGTTCCTCGACCTGGTCAGCGCGGGGCAGGTGGATCAGGTGGTCTTCGAGGGCGATACCATCAAGGGCTTCAAGGGTACGGGCGACCGGTTCACGACCTACAGTCCCGAGACCGACAACACTGCCCTGATCGGCGAGTTGAAGAGGAACAACGTCCGCATCAGCGCCTCTGCGCCCAAGACCCAGAGCATCCTGGTCAGCCTGTTCATCAATTCCTTCCCGGTTCTCCTGCTGATCGGCGTTTGGGTCTACTTCATGCGCCAGATGCAGGGCGGTGGCGGTGGCCGCGGTGCCATGTCCTTCGGCAAGAGTCGCGCCCGCCTGCTCAGTGAAGACCAGGTCAAGGTCACCTTTGTCGATGTCGCCGGTGTCGAGGAAGCGAAGAACGAGGTGGTCGAGATCGTCGAGTTCCTGAAGGATCCGGCCAAGTTCCAGCGTCTGGGCGGCAAGATTCCCAAGGGCGTGTTGATGGTCGGTTCCCCGGGTACCGGCAAGACCCTGCTCGCACGCGCGATCGCCGGTGAAGCCAAGGTGCCGTTCTTTACCATTTCGGGTTCGGACTTCGTCGAGATGTTCGTCGGTGTCGGCGCATCCCGCGTGCGTGACATGTTCGAGCAGGCCAAGAAGCACGCCCCCTGCATCATATTCATCGACGAGATCGATGCCGTCGGCCGGCATCGTGGGGCCGGCCTCGGTGGCGGTCATGATGAACGCGAACAGACGCTGAACCAGTTGCTGGTCGAGATGGACGGTTTCGAGGGCAGCGAGGGCATCATCGTCATCGCGGCCACCAACCGTCCCGACGTGCTCGATCCCGCCTTGCTGCGTCCGGGCCGCTTCGACCGCCAGGTCGTGGTGCCGCTGCCCGACGTGCGTGGCCGCGAGCAGATCCTGAAAGTCCACATGCGCAAGGTGCCACTGTCGGATGACGTGCGTCCCGCCGTCA
The DNA here is from genome assembly GCA_023383705.1 of Gammaproteobacteria bacterium. Classification (GTDB taxonomy): domain Bacteria; phylum Pseudomonadota; class Gammaproteobacteria; order Steroidobacterales; genus SHZI01. The sequence goes on from JAHDYM010000130.1 coordinate 1,024, forward strand.
TCGCGCGCGGCACGCCGGGATTTTCCGGTGCCGATCTCGCCAACCTGGTGAACGAGGCAGCCCTGTTTGCCGCCCGTGCCAACCGGCGCACGGTCACCATGGATGAGTTCGAAAAGGCCAAGGACAAGATCATGATGGGTGCGGAGCGGCGCTCGATGGTCATGAGCGAGTCCGAGCGTCGCCTGACGGCCTACCATGAGGCCGGGCATGCGATCGTCGGTCTTTCGGTTCCGGATCACGATCCCGTCTACAAGGTCAGCATCATCCCGCGTGGCCGCGCGCTCGGCGTGACGATGTTCCTCCCGGAGGAAGACCGCTACAGCTACAGCAAGCGGCGGCTCAACAGCCAGATCGCCAGCCTGTTCGGCGGCCGTATCGCCGAGGAACTGGTGTTTGGCAACGATGCGGTGACGACGGGCGCCTCGAACGATATCGAGCGGGCAACCGACATCGCGCGCAACATGGTGACCAAGTGGGGCCTGTCGGAGCGCCTCGGGCCATTGACCTACACCGAAGAGGATGGCGAGGTATTCCTCGGGCGCAGCGTCACCAGCCACAAGCAGGTGTCGGACGTCACTATCCATGCCATCGACGAAGAGGTGCGCAAGATCATCGACTCCAATTACCGGCTGGCATCCGGAATTCTCACCACCAACATGGACAAGCTGCATGCCATGTCGGCTGCACTCATCAAGTTCGAGACCATCGACGAGACGCAGATCAAGGACATCATGGCTGGCCGTGAGCCGCGTCCGCCGGAGGGCTGGGACAGCAGCAGCGGTGGTCCGGGATCTCCGGCGACGGTGTCGGGCAGCGGTGCCAGCAAGGGTGATGAGCCTGGTCTCGGTGAACCCGCGAGCCAGCATCGGACCCAGAGCTAGGCTTAAGTAACCACGCGCAGGCATACCTCGTCCGGCGTCCATTACAGCCGCTGCGCCGGATGAGTTCCTTCCTGTCAGGTTCCGGTCAGGCAAGCCGGCGTTGCCTGGTGATGGGTATCCTGAACGTCACCCCGGATTCCTTCTGGGATGGTGGCCGCTACCGCAATGTCGATCAGGCCGTGGCCCATGGCATGACACTCATTGCCGAGGGCGCCGACATCATCGATATCGGTGGCGAGTCCACGCGGCCGGGCGCCTCATCACCCGGTGCCGGTGCCGAACTCGAGCGGGTCATCCCGGTCATCCGCAAGCTGCGCGAGCGGACCGATATCCCGATCTCCATCGATACCTCCAGCGCCGAAGTCATGCAGGCAGCTGTCGCGGCTGGTGCCGGCATGATCAATGACGTCTGTGCGTTGCGCCGGCCGGGTGCGCTGGCGGCAGCAGTGGCGGCCGGAGTTCCGGTTTGCCTGATGCACATGCAGGGCGAGCCGCGGACCATGCAGCGTCAGCCCAGCTACGTTGATGTGCTGGCCGAGGTGAAGGACTTCCTGGTGCAGAGAGCCGCTGAATGCATTGCGGCGGGCTTGCCGCACGATTGTCTTATACTCGACCCGGGTTTCGGTTTTGGAAAAAACCTCCAGCACAATCTCGGCCTGCTGCGCGGGCTGGACGTGCTGGTGGCAACCGGTTTTCCGGTCCTGGCCGGCTTGTCGCGCAAGAGCATGCTCGGCGAGTTGCTGGGCAGGGCGGCGGAGGATCGTCTTCCCGGCAGCCTGGCGCTGGCGGTTGCGGCCCGGCAACGCGGCGCGAGGATTGTCCGCGTGCACGATGTCGCGGCAACGCTGGATGTGTTCCGTACGCTGGATGCGGTGGAGGGTGCCGGGTAGTGCCGGCGCGAACGATGGTCAAGGGCAGAGAGCCACGAGTTGGAGTATCCGTGTGAGCAGAAAACTTTTTGGTACCGATGGAATCCGCGGTCAGGTCGGCAACTATCCGATGACGGCAGAGTTTGCCCTCCGCCTGGCGAGTGCAGCGGCGCACGTGCTGGCACCGCAGGGTGGCAAGGTGCTCATCGGCAAGGATACGCGGGTATCGGGTTACATGTTCGAGTCGGCCCTGGAGGCCGGCTTTGTCGCGGCCGGCATGGATGTGATGCTGGTCGGGCCCCTGCCCACGCCCGGCATTGCCTACCTGACCCGGACACTGGGTGCCGATCTCGGTGTGGTGATCAGTGCATCCCACAACCCGTACCAGGACAACGGCATCAAGTTCTTCGACCGCGAGGGCGGCAAGCTTTCCGACGACATCGAAGCGGCAATCGAGGAGCGCCTGGAGTCGCCGGCCATCACGCGCGAATCGAGTCAGCTGGGCCGCGCCAAGCGTGTCGACAATGCGCTCCAGTCCTACCAGAACTTCTGCATTTCGACAGTTCCGCCCGGGCTGCGGCTGGACGGACTCAAGATCGTCATCGATTGCTCGCATGGGGCTGCCTACAAGGTGGCACCGCGCGTGCTGACGGAACTCGGGGCAGAGATCGTGCCGATCGGCTGCTCGCCCAACGGCCGGAACATCAACGACGGTTGTGGCTCCATGAAGCCGGAGTTGCTGCAGCTCACGACCACCGGCGTACGCGCACACCTTGGCATTGCCCTCGATGGAGACGGCGACCGCCTGCTGATGACTGATCACACCGGCGCGCTGGTCGATGGCGATCAGCTGCTGTGGGTGCTGGCGAGCGCGTGGAAGAAGAGCGGTACCTTGCGGGGCCCGGTGGTCGGAACCCTGATGAGCAATTTCGGGCTGGAGCGTGGCCTGGGCGAACTCGGCATCGAATTCCTGCGGGCCAAGGTCGGTGACCGCTACGTACTCGAGATGCTGCGCGAGAAGGGCGGCTGCCTCGGTGGCGAGACTTCCGGCCACCTGCTTTGCCTGGACAAGACCACGACCGGCGATGGCCTGATCAGCGCGCTGCAGGTACTCGGTGTGGTCAAGAGCACCGGCACACCGCTGGCCGATCTGGTTGCCGGCATGCCGCGCTATCCGCAGAAGCTGGTCAACGTCCGCGTGGCGCGCAAGCTGGATCTGGACGGCTCGAAACCGGTGCAGGCCGCAGTGCTCCATGCCCAGCAGCAGCTGGCCGGGCGGGGGCGGGTGGTCCTGCGCGCTTCGGGTACCGAGCCCGTTGTGCGGGTAATGGTCGAGGGTGATGACCATGCGGAGGTCGAGCGCCTCAGCGAGGCCCTGGCCGAGACCGTGCGTCAGGCGGCAAATGCCTGATCTGCGTTGATTTCCGGCGAGGCTGGGGCTAACCTGCGCCGTCTTTTACGGGCCGCACGCCGCGAGCCGTGTCGCTCTCCCCGGAGTCTCGTATGTCAAATCGACGGCCCCTCGTAGCCGGTAACTGGAAGCTGAACGGCAGTCGTGCCGGGAATGCTGCCCTGATCAGTGGCCTGAGGGCGGGCCTGCCGGCGCAGTTCCGTGCCGATGTCGTGGTGTGCCCGCCATACGTCTATCTGGCCGAGGTGTCTGCGGCTATCCACGATAGCGTTATCCGGCTCGGTGCCCAGAATGTCGCGGCAGAGGATTCCGGAGCGTTTACCGGTGAAGTTGCGGCCGGCATGTTGCGTGATGTCGGTTGCGGGTTCGTGATCATCGGTCATTCCGAGCGCCGGGCCCTGTATGGCGAGACGGATGCCCTGGTTGCTGCCAAGGTTGCGGCGGCCCTGCGTTGCGGGCTCAGGCCGATACTGTGCGTAGGCGAGACGCTGGCGGAGCGCGATGCGGGAAAATTCCTCGCCGTCGTGCGTCGACAGCTGGAGGCCGTGCTGGATGCGGTCGGGATCGAGGCGTTCGCAGCGGGGCTGGTTGCCTATGAGCCGGTCTGGGCGATAGGTACGGGACGTACGGCAACGCCGGTGCAGGCGCAGGAAGTTCATGCAGAGATACGGGCTACGCTGGCGCGACGCAATGCTACAATTGCGGCTGCTGTGCGTGTGCTTTATGGCGGCAGCGTCAAAGACTCCAATGCGAGGGATCTCTTCGCAATGGCAGACATAGATGGTGGACTGATCGGCGGCGCCTCGCTGGATGCGGCCGGGTTTCTCGGCATTTGCAAGGCGGCGGCAGAGAGTTGGTGATGACTACCCTGAACACAATCGTCCTGGTTATCCATGTGCTCGTCGGTGTGATGATGGTCGGCCTGATCCTCATCCAGCGCGGCAAAGGTGCCGATGCCGGTGCCGCCTTCGGGTCCGGTGCGTCCGGAACGGTATTCGGTGCCCGCGGTTCGGCGAATTTCCTGTCACGGTCGACGGCGATCCTGGCGGCAATATTTTTCTGTACCAGCCTGGGACTCGCCTATCTGGGTACCCAGCAGGTGGTACCGAAGAGCCTGCTTGATGTCCCGGCAGAAACTGCCGGTGAGCAGGCTGCTCCGGTGGTCGGACCGCCGCAGGAGACTGGTGCTGCGGTGCCAGCCACGGGTGTTTTGCCGGCCCTGCCGGCGGCTCCGCAGCCTGCAGCGCCGGCGGAGCAGCAGACAGACTGATTTTTTCAAGTGCCGACGTGGTGGAATTGGTAGACACGCCGTCTTGAGGGGGCGGTGGCGAAAGCT
>JAHDYM010000014.1 GCA_023383705.1 Gammaproteobacteria bacterium
TTTTTTCTGCGGTATTGCACGGCGACGGCCCGCACCCGGGCGGCAGGGAAGATGGGGTGCAGCAAGGGTGGGCCAGATGGCCCATTTTTTGTTTCTGCTCCCTGTAACCATGCAGGCAGCAATGCCCAGGTTTGAGAGGTGCGATGAGCAAGGGGCGTGCACAGCTGGTTGCGTTGCTGGAGCCGACGGTAGAGGCGCTGGGTTATGAACTGGCTGATCTGGAGGCCAGTTTTTCCGGAGGACGCGGTGTTCTCCGGCTGTTTATCGATCGGCCAGAAGGGATTCGGGTCGAGGATTGCGAGGCGGTAAGCCGCCAGGTCAGCGGCTTGCTGGACGTGGAAGACCCGATCAAGGGCGACTATGACCTCGAGGTCTCGTCTCCGGGTATGGACCGCAAACTGGTCAAGCCGGCACACTTTGACCGCTTTGCAGGGCAACCGGTCAAGGGACGGTTCAGGGCGATGATTGACGGCCGCCGGCGCTTTGCTGGTGTATTGCTGGGCCGCGATGGCGACAAGGTGAGGCTGCAGCTTGACGGTACGGAGCTGACCGTACGGATCGAGGACATAGAACTGATACGACTGGTTCCGGAATTTTGACCGGGATTGCATTGAGCGAACGAACTGCGCGCAGGTAAACCGATATGAGCAAGGAAATTCTGCAGGTTGCTGAGGCCGTCTCCAACGAGAAGGCTGTTGACCGCGAAATCATTTTCGAGGCGCTGGAGGCTGCGCTGGCATCGGCGACCCGCAAGCGTTATGGCGACGATGATGTGGATGTGCGCGTGAACATCAACCGTACCACTGGTGAATATGACACTTTTCGCCGCTGGAAGGTCTTTGCCGACGACTCGACCGAGCTCGAGAACCCGGCGCGCGAGTTGCGGATGATCGATGCGGTAGATATCGATCCGGCAGCGGAACCGGGCGGGTTCGTGGAGCAGCTCATTCCATCCGTCGAGTTTGGCCGGATTGCGGCCCAGACTGCCAAGCAGGTCATCGTGCAGAAGGTACGCGAGGCCGAGCGCAAGAAGGTTGTCGAGGAATTCCAGGGACGGGTCGGGCAGTTGCTGTCGGGCGTGGTGAAGCGCGTTGACCGCAATGGTGTCTACGTGGATCTCGGCGGGAACGCCGAGGGATTCATTCCCCGTGAAAACATGATGCCGCGTGAGCCGGCCCGGCCTCAGGACCGCATCAAGGCACTGCTGCGCGAGGTGCGCTCCGAGCCGCGCGGGCCGCAGCTGTTCCTTACCAGGACTTCGCCACAGTTCCTGCTCGAGCTGTTCAAGATCGAGGTTCCCGAGGTCGGCCAGGGTCTTATCGAAATACTCGGTGCGGCACGCGATCCCGGCCTGCGGGCGAAGATTGCCGTAAAGAGCAACGATCGCCGCATTGATCCGGTCGGTGCCTGCGTGGGCATGCGCGGTTCACGCGTGCAGGCTGTGTCGAACGAGCTTGCTGGCGAACGGGTGGACATCATCCTCTGGAACGAAAGCCCGGCCCAGTACGTCATCAATGCCATGTCGCCGGCCGATGTCAGTTCCATAGTGGTCGACGAGGAAGCCCACAGCATGGATCTCGCGGTACAGGAGGACAAGCTGTCGCAGGCGATCGGCCGTGGCGGACAGAATATCCGCCTGGCAAGCGAGCTTACCGGCTGGGAGCTCAACGTCATGACCGAGGCTGCCGCCGAAGAGAAGAGCGAGAAAGAGTCCCGGGTTCTGCTCGACCTGTTCAAGGACAAGCTGGACGTCGACGAGGAAGTCGCGCAGATCCTCGTGCAGGAGGGTTTCTCCAGTATCGAGGAGATCGCCTATGTGCCCGCCAACGAGCTGCTCGCCATCGAGGAGTTCGACCAGGACATGGTCGATGAACTGCGGAACCGGGCCCGCGATGTGCTTATCACCCTGGCCATCCAGAACGAGGAAAAGATCGACAAGGCACCGCCCTCGCAGGATCTGCTTGATCTCGATGGCATGGATCCGGTACTCGCAGGCCAGCTTGCTGCCCGTGGTATCTGTACCCGTGATGACCTGGCCGAGCAGGCGGTTGACGACCTTGACGGTATCGAGGGGCTTGATGGCGGGCGTGCGGCAAAGCTGATCATGGCGGCGCGTGCGCATTGGTTCGAACAGGAGTCGGCCGGTTGAGCTTTCTCGACCTGCCAGTACGCGGGGTAGCCCTATGTCGGAAGTGACGGTCACGCAGTTTGCTGAGACCCTTAAGATTCCCGTCGAGAAGCTTTTGAGCCAGCTGGGAGAGGCAGGTATCACCGTTGCCGGAGCCGATGCGCTGATCAGTGACGATGCGAAGCAGGATCTGCTGACGTACCTGCGCCGCACCCATGGCCATGATGCAAGCACGGCTGCGGCTGCCGCCCCCCGCAAGATCACGCTGAACCGGCGCACTTCGACCGAAATAAAGGTTGGTGCCGGACAGGGCCGGGCCAAGACCGTGACAGTGGAAGTCCGTCGCAAGCGGACCTACGTCAATCGCGATGTCCTCGAGGAGGACGCCCGCAAGCAGCAGGAAGAGCTCGATCGCGTTCGTGCAGAGGAGCAGGCGAAGGCCGAGCAGCAGGCCAGGGCCGAGCAGGAGCGTCAGCGCGAGCAGCAACTCGAGCAGGAGCGCCTGCAGCGCGAGAAGAGCGAAGCGGAAGCCGAGGCCCGGAAAAAGGCCGAGGAAGAACAGCGGGAACGGGAGCTGGCTACCGCCACGGAAGCCGAGGCCCAGACCAAGCTCGACGAAGAGTCCCGCAAGCGCGATGTGGAAGCGCGCCAGCGCCGCGAGGCGCTCGGCAAGCGCGAAGTGCGCCGCGAGGTCGTGGATGTACTGACAGCCGCATCGGACGATGAGGTTCCCGATGACAAGGCCACGCTCTTCGGCCGTCAGGAATTGCATGTGGCAGCCGACGCCAGCGGGCGCCGCAAGAAGAAGAAATCGCGCCGGCGCACGGTGGCTGTATCTGCGGAGAGTTCCCGGCACGGTTTCGAGCGTCCTACCGCACCTGTCGTCCGCGAGGTGGCGATTCCGGAGACCATCAAGGTCGGTGATCTCGCGCAGCGTCTGGCTGTCAAGTCGACCGACGTGATCCGGTCACTGATGAAGATGGGGGTGATGGCGACCATCAACCAGGCCATCGACCAGGATGCCGCCATGCTCGTCGTCGAGGAATTTGGGCATATCGCCAAGCCGGCGAAGATCGAGGATCTCGAGGATTCCCTCAAGCCGGCGGACACCGGTGCCGGCGAGAAGAAGCCGCGCCCGCCCGTCGTGACCGTGATGGGGCATGTCGACCACGGCAAGACATCGCTGCTCGACTACATACGCCGCACCAAGGTTGCTTCCGGCGAGGCCGGCGGGATCACCCAGCATATCGGTGCGTACCATGTTGAAACCGACAAGGGACTGATCACCTTCCTCGATACGCCTGGTCATGCCGCGTTTACGTCGATGCGCGCGCGCGGCGCGAGGGTGACTGACATCATCGTGCTGGTCGTGGCGGCTGATGACGGTGTGATGCCGCAGACCGAGGAGGCCATCGTGCACGCGCGTGCGGCCGGTGTTCCCATCGTGGTTGCCGTCAACAAGATCGACAAGAGCGATGCCGATCCGGATCGCGTCCGCCAGGAACTCGTGGCCAAGGAAGTCGTCCCCGAGGAGTGGGGCGGTGACACGATGTTCGTCAATGTCTCGGCAAGGACCGGGCAGGGCATGGACGACCTGCTCAATGCGATCCTGCTGCAGGCGGAAGTGCTGGAGCTGACGGCCGTAGCGGAGGGCCGCGCAGCCGGTGTCGTCATCGAGTCCAGCCTGGAAAAGGGCCGCGGGGCTGTTGCCACCGTACTGGTGACCCGTGGATGCCTGAAGCTCGGCGACGCCCTGCTGGCTGGCCAGGAGTACGGCCGCGTCCGCGCGATGACCGATGAACTTGGCAAACCGGTTACCGAAGTCGGCCCGTCGCGTCCCGTATCGGTACTGGGTTTGTCCGGTACCCCGAATGCCGGCGACGAGGTCATGGTGCTTGAGGATGAGCGCAAGGCCCGCGAACTGGCCCAGTTCCGCCTGTCGCGCACCCGCGACAAGAAACTTGCGCAGCAGCAGGCCACCAAGCTTGAAGATGTGTTCAGCCAGCTCGGCGCATCGCAATCCAAGACCCTGCAGCTGTTGATCAAGGCGGACGTTCAGGGCAGCGCCGAGGCGCTCAGCGATGCCATGAGCAAGCTGTCCCACGACGAGGTACAGGTGAAGGTCATCAGTGTCGGTGTGGGCGGACTCAGCGCCTCTGACATCACGCTTGCGGCTGCCTCGAAGGCGATCATCATTGCCTTCAACGTCCGTGCAGATGGTGCCGGGCGCCAGGCCATCAAGGATACCGGTGTGGATGTCCGCTACTACAGCATCATCTACCAGGCAATCGATGACGTGCGTGCGGCGATCACCGGCATGCTGGCGCCGGTCATACGCGAGCAGATCGTGGGCCTCGCCGAGGTTCGCGATGTGTTCAAGTCGCCGAAGTACGGTGACATTGCCGGTTGCCTGGTCGTCGATGGCTATGTTCGGCGCAACAACCCGATCCGCGTGCTCAGGAACAATGCGGTTATCTACGAGGGAGAGCTCGAGTCACTGCGACGCTTCAAGGATGACGTCAACGAGGTGCGGGCCGGTACCGAGTGCGGTATCGGGGTTCGCAATTACAATGACGTCAAACCCGGTGACCAGATTGAGTGTTACGAGCGCACCACGATTGAGCGGACTGCCTGAGTCCCGTTGCGTAGCCGATCATGGCCCGTGAATTCCAGCGGAGCCGGCGCATCGAGGAACAGATCCAGCGGTTGCTGTCGGATGTGATCCGCACGCAGGTACGTGACCCGCGGGTTGAGGGCGTGGTTGTCACCCATGTGCGTGTATCGCGCGATCTCGGCGTTGCCTGGGTTTACTACTCGACCTGGGACAGTGCCCGGGCAGCAGACCCGAGCCTGCAGGCCGGGCTTGAACGTGCGGCGGGTTTCCTGCGTTCATACCTCGCCCGCGAGCTCGGTACCCGTACTGTTCCGGAGCTGCGCTTCCGCTTTGATGACCAGGGCCAGCGAAGTCGTGAGCTCGATCGTCTGATCGATGCTGCGGTCGGGGAATCGACCGATGCTCCGGCAGCTGACCAGCATGGCGAGCCGGGCGATGTGCATGGTCGCGGGCCGGAAGAATCGTGAGCGGTGACAGCCCTGTTGACAGGCAGGCAGGGGTAAAGCCGCGCCGGCAACGCCGGAAAGTGGACGGCCTGCTGCTCCTCGACAAGCCCTCGGGTATCACATCGAATGCAGCGCTGCAGAAGTTGAAGTGGCTGTATGGCGCGCTCAAGGCAGGCCACACCGGTAGCCTGGACCCTCTGGCGAGCGGGATGCTGCCCCTGTGTTTTGGCGAGGCGACCAAGTTTTCCGGTTATCTGCTCGGGGCCGACAAGACCTACCTGGTCCGGGCCCGGTTCGGAGCCCGCACGGATACCGCCGATTCCGATGGTGTGGTGCTGGCAACCACCGACGTACGGATCCCCGATGAGGTGGCGCTGCAGGCCGCGCTCCGCCGGTTGACCGGACCGATCCTGCAGGTGCCCCCCATGTACTCGGCCCTGAAGCATCAGGGTCAGCGCCTCTACGAGATCGCGCGGGCAGGCCGGGAAGTCGAGCGTCCGGCCCGGCCCGTGGAGATCCACAGCTTTGCGGTCGAAGAGTTTGATCCGGTGACTCCGCTGTTTCGGGTTCATTGCAGCAAGGGCACGTATATACGTGTCCTGATTGAGGATCTTGCTGCGTTGCTTGGCTCCCTGGCGCATGTTATCGAGCTGCGGCGGGTCGGAGTGGGCAGCTTTGTGGCGGCAGACATGCTGAGCATGGAGCAGTGCCTCAGCGCCGCCTCGATGGGGCAGGAAGCTCTGGATGGGCTGCTCCGGCCGCTGGAGGAGGTCGCCGGCCAGTTGCCCCTGGTGCGGCTTGGCGCGCGCGAGGTGGATCTGCTGTTCTGTGGCAGCCAGGTCCAGGCGCCAGCCGGGCAGGGCGCGGGCATGGTCCGTCTGCACACGGAAGCCGAGCGTTTTTTCGGCATGGGCGAGGTCATGGGCGACGGCAGGCTTCTGCCCCGCCGCCTGCTGGCCCGTGATCCCGCTGCCCCGGGCGATCCTTTTGCGGTCACTCGGCTATCGCTGTGACCGATACATGGTTAGAATAGGCCGGCTTTACAGGGTCTGAAATCAAGAGTTTGGCAACAGGAGAAGGCTGGAATGCCCCATACGGCTGAAGCAAAGAGCAAGATTGTTGGTGAATACCGCCGCAGTGCGGCCGATACGGGTTCGCCCGAAGTGCAGGTTGCGCTGATGTCGGCCCGCATCGCGGAGCTGACCGAGCATTTTTCCCGTCATCAGAAAGACCATCATTCCCGTCAGGGTCTGCTTCGTCTGGTCAATCAGCGGCGCAAGCTGCTCGATTACCTGCGTTCGACAGATGCCGCACGCTACAAGAGCCTGATCGAGAAGCTTGGTCTGCGCCGCTAGTCGGGCGCCGGGTTCGTACCGCTACCGGTTAATTGGACCAGTCTGGCCGGAACGGCGACTGGTCCCTCTCTCCATTGCCATGCGAGAAAATTTGAGGAATTCATTGTGGCTATAGTCAAAAAGTCTTTTCCCTTCGGTGAACACCAGGCCACCATCGAGACTGGCGAGATCGCCAGGCAGGCCGATGGTGCTGTCGTCGTCAGCATCGGCGATACCGTGGTGCTGGTGACAGCCGTTGCGAAGAAGGAAGCGGCGCCGGGCCGGGATTTCTTCCCGCTGACCATCGACTACCAGGAAAAGACCTTTGCCGCAGGCCGCATTCCAGGCGGTTTTTTCCGGCGCGAGGGTCGTCCGAGCGAGAAGGAGACGCTGACTTCCCGTCTGATCGACCGGCCGCTGCGCCCGCTGTTTCCCAAGGGCTTTCTCAACGAAGTTCAGGTGATTGCGACTGTCATATCTGTGGATCCGCAGATCGATTCCGACATTCCCGCCATCATCGGTGCCTCGGCTGCCGTGGCGCTTGCCGGTGTGCCGTTCATGGGGCCGATCGGTGCCGCACGGGTCGGCTATATCGACGACAAATTCGTCCTCAATCCGTCGGCTGCGCAGTTGGCGACCTCGAAGCTCGACCTTGTGGTCGCCGGTACCTCGAAAGCGGTGTTGATGGTGGAGTCATCTGCCAGTCAGCTGCCCGAGGCGGTCATGCTGGATGCGGTGATGTTTGGTCACGCGCAGATGCAGGTAGCCATCGAGGCAATTCGTGAACTTGCTGCCGAAGCGGGCAAGCCCGTCTGGGACTGGCAGCCACCGGCAAGCAATCCGGAACTGGCGGCCGCAGTAGCAGCCGCTGTTGGCGACCAGTTTGCGGCAGCCTACAAGATTCGTGACAAGCAGCAGCGGTACGGCGAGGTCGGCAGGATCAAGGAGCAGACGATCGCTGCCCTGCTGGTTGAAGGTGGCCCAGGCAAGGACGAGATCGCCGGCGAGCTGGCGCGGCTCGAGAAGAAGATCGTGCGGGGCCAGATTCTCGCCGGTCAGCCGCGCATCGATGGTCGCGATACCCGCACGGTACGGCCGATCACGGTGAAAACCGGCATCCTGCCGCGGACACATGGTTCCGCACTGTTTACCCGCGGCGAGACCCAGGCGCTGGTCGTGGCCACGCTGGGAACGGACCGCGATGCCCAGATCATCGATGCGATCACCGGTGAGTACCGTGACCGCTTCATGTTGCACTACAACTTCCCGCCGTACAGCGTGAACGAGACAGGTCGTGTGGGATCGCCCAAGCGGCGCGAGATCGGCCATGGCCGGCTTGCCCGTCGCGGTATCCAGGCGGTATTGCCGGACATGCAGACCTTCCCGTACGTCGTGCGCGTCGTTTCGGAAATCACCGAATCAAACGGTTCCAGTTCGATGGCCTCGGTCTGCGGTACCAGCCTTGCACTGATGGATGCGGGCGTTCCGCTGGTCGCGCCGGTGGCAGGCGTTGCCATGGGGCTCATCAAGGATGGAGACCGCTACCAGGTACTCACCGACATTCTGGGAGACGAAGATCATCTGGGTGACATGGATTTCAAGGTGGCGGGCAGCGCTGCCGGTGTCACCGCACTCCAGATGGATATCAAGATCGATGGCATCACCCGCGAAATCATGCAGGATGCGCTTGCCCAGGCACGCGAGGGTCGTCTGCACATCCTTGGCGAGATGAACAAGGTGCTTTCCTCGCACCGGCAGGAGATGTCGGACTGGGCGCCAACCATCATCATGATGCGCATCGATCCGGAAAAAATCCGGGATGTCATCGGCAAGGGTGGTTCGGTGATCCGCGCGATCACGGAAGAAACCGGTGCGACCATCGATATCGACAACGACGGCACGGTGAAGATCGCGTCGGTCCAGGCGGCCGCGGGCCGTGAGGCCAGGCAGCGAATTGAACTGATCACCGCGGACGTCGAGGTTGGCCGTATCTACGAGGGCAAGGTCGCCCGCCTGATGGATTTCGGCGCGTTCGTGACGATCCTTCCGGGCCGCGATGGACTCGTGCACATCTCGCAGATCTCGGACGAACGGGTCGAGCGGGTTGGTGACAAGCTGAGCGAAGGCGACGTCGTGCGCGTGAAGGTCCTTGAAGTCGACCGGCAGGGCAGGGTCCGCCTCAGCATGAGGGGGCTGGACGCCGCCTGACGTCCAGCCCTTTACTCACGGGATTTGCTGCCGGTGGCGGCTCAGACGGTATATCCGGCTGGAGCCGCCACTGACACGCTCGCACCACCAGCCGACGTCGACGGGATGGCCGGTTGCTTGTCCATCATCCCCTTCAGGGTCCGGTCCAGGCGACCGGAAAGCTCCGGGTCGGAACCCTGCGCACCCAGCCTGATTACCGTGGCGAGGAATTCAGCCGACAGCAACGGGGCGTGCCCCCGCTGGGTTTCGGCAATGATCTGCAGCAACACGGGTGTGGTGATGTCCACGCCGGTCGCCTGCTCAACGACCCTCACCGGTTGACCCTTGGTGATCAGTTCGCGCAGATCCTCGAGGTTCACATACCGGCTCTGTGCCGTATCGTAAAGTCGGCGGTTGACGTATTTCCGAATCAGCCTCGGCTCGCTCATCGCAGCTCCTCCATGGGTTGCGGGATCGGCATCATGCCGGTCGCCACATGTTGGAAGGTTCCAACTACCCCGTATAGACCTGTTCTGACCGGGTTTAGTTCGCGATGCAGCTGAACTGTATTCGGTTTTTTTAATCGTTTGTTAAATCAGCAGCTTACAAAGCTCTTCTGAGAGTTTTTCTGCTACCGGTAGCGATCATCCCGTTCGCCATACTGCCTTTCCGCCAGTTCGCGCCGCTCCTGGGCCTCCAGGCAAAGGGTTGCAACCGGGCGGGCTTCCAGACGCTTCAGGCCGATTTCGTCACCTGTTTCCTCGCAGTACCCGTAGGTGTTGTCATCGATGCGTGCCAGAGCCGCCGCAATTTTCTTCAGCAACTTTCGTTCCCTGTCCCGGGTACGGAGTTCCAGGCCGAACTCTGACTCCTGGGTGGCGCGGTCGTTGGGATCCGGAAAATTACTGGCCTCGTCCTGCATGTGGTGGACAGTGCGGTCAACTTCCTCCATCAACTCACGCTTCCAGGCGAGAAGTACCTGACGGAAATGCTCGAGTTGGGCGGGATTCATGTATTTCTCGCCCGGCTTCGGCTTGTAGGGGCGGATGCCGTGAATCAGGGCGTTCGGATCGTACTCATAAGAATCCGGATTCGGCTGCGGTGGCGCAGACCGCGTTCCGGTCTTGAGCTTGCCTGCCTTTGCGATGCTGCGGGGAGTCGTTGCCGGAGCGCGACTCGCGGCCGATGCCTTGGCGGGTTTTGTCGTACCTTTCTTTTTTGCGGCCTTGGCGACCGGTTTTGCTGCCGGTCTCGCCTTGCCTTTGGCAGATGTACGCGCCACAGGGGCGGCCTTGCTGGATTTCTTGCCGCCGGCTGCCCGGGCACTGGCCACAGGGGGCACATGCTTGGTCCTGGCTGAAGTTTTGGCCTTGCTGGCCGTTCGCTTTGCTGCAGGCATGTAACTGGTTCCGATAGCCCTGGAAAACGCGCGATTATACATAGCACGGGCCGCCGGCAAAGACCCGCCCGTGATTCCGGGCGTGATCCGGACAACCTCCTGGAACTATGTGCAATCAGCCCCGCGCGCTGGCAAGTGGACGGGTGCCGCGGGCTGCCAATCTGTCTGCCGGTACTCGGCGACGACCGATGTATAAATTCCGCCCCTGACGTTGAAATCGGCTGTCAGGCGCATGAAGCGGGGCGAGGCAGCGGCCGCCAGGTCGTCAAGTATCCTGTTGGTCACGGCTTCGTGAAACACCCCCTTGTCACGAAACGACCAGATATAGTTCTTCAGCGACTTCAGTTCGATACACAGCTTATCGGGAATGTACTCCAGGTGGAGGACGGCGAAATCCGGTTGGCCCGTGCGCGGGCAGAGGCAGGTAAATTCCGGCAGGCGCATGCGTATGGTGTAGGGGCGTGCGGGTTCCGGGTTCTGGAAAGTCTCCAGGACAAAGTGGTCGGAGATTTTGCTGTTCACGATGGATGACTCGACTGTCTGCGCCGCACCACTATCTTTCGATGCTTGGGTGTGCCGGCCGGGGATTTAATTTACACTACGGCAGCCGCGCACGTTAGTGTTGTTACTCACCCTGGGCATCGGAAATTATGCGACTCAGCAAGATCAAGCTTGCGGGTTTCAAGTCTTTTGTGGACCCGACTACGGTCCACTTCCCCAGCAATCTGGTCGGTGTGGTCGGCCCGAATGGCTGTGGCAAATCCAACGTCATCGATGCCATTCGCTGGGTCATGGGCGAGACTTCGGCCCGGCACCTGCGCGGCGACTCGATGGAAGACGTCATATTCAGCGGCTCCAGTTCGCGCAAGCCGGTCGGTTCGGCGTCCATCGAGTTGTACTTTGACAATTCGGACGGGGCCATCGGTGGCCAGTATGCAAGCTATGCGGAGATTTCGATCCGGCGCACGGTCAGCCGCGATGGCATCTCCCAGTACTTCCTGAACAACACGCGCTGCCGGCGCAAGGACATCACCAGCCTGTTCATGGGTACGGGACTGGGGCCGCGCAGCTACGCCATCATCGAGCAGGGCATGGTTTCCCGCCTGGTCGAGGCAAAACCGGAGGAGATGCGCAGCTACATCGAGGAAGCGGCGGGCATTTCCAAATACAAGGAGCGGCGCCGGGAGACCGAGACGCGCATCCACAACACGCGCGAGAACCTTGCCCGGCTGTCCGACCTGCGTACGGAAGTGGAAAAGCAGATCAGGCACCTGCAGCGGCAGGCGCAGGTGGCCGAGCGTTACAAGGCACTCAAGCAGCAGGAGCGTCAGCTGGAGGCAGAGCTGCTGGCGATGCGCCTGGCGGAGCTTGACCAGGGTCTCGGTACACAGCGCGGCGAGCTGTCGACGCGGCAGACCGAACTGGAGGCGGCGATCGCCGGACAGCGACAGGTCGAGGCGGACATCGAGCGGGCTCGTACACGACATGTCGAGGCGAGCGACCGGTTTACCGCGGTACAGGCCAGTTACTACGCGGTCCAGGGCGAAATTGCCCGGCTCGAGCAGAGCATCGCGCATAACCGTGAGTCACGGGAACGGCAGCTGGCAGAACTTGCCGCTGCGCGAGCCGCGCTGGAGAACATCACTGCCGAAGTCGGGCGCGACCAGGCGCTGGTCGCCAGCCTGGATGTGGAGCTCGCTGATTTCGGGCCGCGGCTGGAAGGTATCCGGCTGGAGGCAGAACAGGCCAGCGAGGAACTCCGGGCCAGCGAAGCAGCACTCGCCGACTGGCAGCAGCGCTGGCATGGCTTCAATCTCGACGTCAAGGAGCAGCAGCAGCTCCGGCAGCTGGAGCATACGCGGCTCGAGCACATGGGTGCCCATCGCGACCGGCTCGCGCGGCAACTGGATTCGGTCGAGGGCGAGAGGTCATCCATCTCCATCGTCGACCTTGAGGCCAGGCTGCAGGTACTCCAGCAGAACCAGGCAGAGACGCTCGCCAGTCTCGACTCCGAGATGCGCCAGCTCGAAAGTGTCGAGCGCCAGCTGGCGGTTCAGCGTGATGCCGAGCGGCAGCTGGGGGCGGATGTACTGCATCTGCGCGGCGAGCTCGAATCGCGGCGGGGCCGGCTTGATACCTTGCGTGCAATCCAGAACACGGCCCTTGGCAATGAAGAAGAAGTGCTCGGGCAGTGGCTTGCCACTACGGGACTTGCGCAGCGGCATCGACTGGTTCAGGAACTGGTCGCCGAGGACCGATGGACGCGTGCCATCGAGACGGTGCTCGGTGACTTCCTTCAGGCCATCTGTGTCGATGACTCTGCCCGTCACCTTGCAGACTTGCCCGACACGAGCCTGGTATTGATCGATTCGGCAGCCGCGGGCGATGCCCGGGATGCCGCGCCAGGGACGCTGGCTGCCTGTGTCAGGAATGCGGGCCGTTTGTACGGCGTGCTTTCGGCAGTGCGTTGCGCCGCCGACATGGATGAGGCGCTGCGGATACGCCGGGACCTGAATGCCGGTGAATCCGTCATCACCCCGGACGGAATATGGCTCGGTTCCGGCTGGGTGCGGATCAGTCGCGGCCAGCGACATGTCGGCATGATGGCCCGGGAGCAGGAGATCCGTGCGCTTTCGGAGGCCGTGGCCGAGCACGAAACGCGTGCCGGGCAGCTCGCCGACAGGCGGATCGAGATGCACGCGGAGGTCGAGGTGCTCGAACGGCGCCGCCTGGAGGCACAGGCTGCGTTGACGGAGGCGAACCGCCAGAGTCTTGAAGCCACTGCGCTCGTGGCCAGCCTCAAGTCGGAACTCGACCGCGCGCGTCAGAGGCTGGAGACGCTGGACCATGACAGCAGCTCGGTGCAGGACGAACTGCTGGCGGTCGGTACGGCCATCGACGAGGCCGGTGAGCGCCTTGGCGCTGCGGAAGCGGCGCTGGCCGCACTCGAGGAGCGTCGCCCGGGTTTCAGGCAGGAACAGGATGAGCTGTTGGCGGACTACAACCGGCTCCGCCAGCTGGCCGAGGAACGCCGGACCGCCGTCGCGCAGATCCAGATCGAGTACGAGGGGCGCAGGACGGCGCACGGGGCAGCGATTGCCGCACTGGAGCGGCTGGTTTCGCAGCAGCGTCAGCTCGACCAGCGGATCGCGGCGCTGCAGGCGGACATCGGCGCGGGCGAGGCACCCTTGCAGGAGTCCCAGCGGGAACTTGACGTGCAGCTGGCGCAGCAGCTGGATGTACAGCAGCAGCTGGGTCGTCAGCGGGACGAACTGACTGCCGTCGAGTCGGAAGTGAAGACGGCCGAGGTGCGCAGGCACGAACTCGAGAAGCAGGTCGAAGCCTCGCGTGAGTTCGTGGATGGCCTGCGGGTCAGCGTTCGCGAACTGGAGGTGCGTCGGGAGACCCTGGTCGAGCGGTTTGCGGCAACCGGGATGTCGATGGATGAACTCCAGGGGCAGATTCCCGAGGGCGCCGATGCCGGGGATTGGGAGCAGCGCTTGCAGTCGGTTCGCGCTTCCGTCGAACGGCTTGGCCCCATCAATCTGGCGGCCATCAGCGAATTCTCCGAGCAGTCCGAGCGCAAGACCTACCTGGATTCCCAGCACGCGGACCTGAGTGCCGCCCTTGAAACCCTCGAGCACGCGATCCGGCGGATCGACCGTGAAACGCGGACGCGCTTCCAGGAAACCTTCGACAACATCAACAGCGGACTCAAGCGCCTTTTCCCGCGCCTCTTTGGCGGCGGGCATGCATACCTGAGCCTGGATGGCGACGACCTGCTCAGTGCCGGGGTAACGGTGATGGCCCGCCCCCCCGGCAAGCGCAACAGTCACATCCACCTCCTGTCGGGTGGAGAGAAGGCCCTGACGGCGGTGGCGCTGATTTTTTCGATATTCGAGCTGAACCCCGCGCCCTTCTGTCTGCTGGACGAGGTCGATGCGCCGCTTGACGAGGCCAATGTGGGCCGCTTCTGCGATATCGTCCGCGAGATGTCGCGGACAGTGCAGTTCATCGTGATCACTCACAACAAGACCACCATGGAGATGGCCAAGCAGCTCACCGGCGTGACCATGAACGAGCCGGGCGTCTCCCGTCTGGTTGCGGTGGATATCGATGAGGCTGTCAAACTCGCGGTCAGTTGAGGTCTGATCGTGGAAGAACTCCGCTGGGTTCTGTTGCTGGCTGCCGCTGTCGTGCTGGTGGCGGTATTTGTCTGGACGCGCTACAGGGCAAGGTTTTCAGATGCCTTGCAGGCATCGCGGCGCAAGCTGGGCACCGTGGCTCCCCGTATCGAACCCGGCCTCGATCCTGACAGCCTGCCCGCAGCAGGTACGGGAACGCCGGCTGCATTGCCCGACAAGATCGTCACCATTCGCCTCCTGTGCCGCGACAAGCGCGGGTTTGCCGGCGAGGACCTGGTGCTCGCCTTGCGTGAGAGCGGGCTGCGGCACGGGCGGTTCGGGATCTTTCATTGCTTTGCTGCCGATGCCGTTGAGGCAGATCCGGCAGTCGTACCGGTGTTCAGTGTTGCCAGCCTCACCGAGCCGGGCTCCTTTGATCTGACCCGCTTGCGCAATGATTCCTTTCCTGGCGTCAGCCTGTTCATGGGCTTGCCGGGCCCTGTCGATGGCGTGGTGGCCTTTGACCGGATGGTCGCGGCGGCACGGGCGATTGCAGCCAGGCTCAACGGTGACCTGGTTGATGAGCAGGGCAGCACGCTCAGCATCCAGCGCGAGCGCTACCTGCGCGAGGAAGTGATCCAGTTCCAGCACCGGCACGGGCGGGGCTGAGGGACAGCGGCACATGGCGGGGAAGTCGAAGCCAAAGCCGGAACAGGTCGGGCGGGCTTCAGAGCTGCGTGAGTTGCTGGCCAGGCACAACCGTCATTACTACGAACTTGACGAGCCACTGATCCCGGATGCCGAGTACGACCGGTTGTTCCGGGAACTGCTGGCCCTTGAAAGCGAGTTTCCCGAACTGGTCGCAAGCGACTCGCCAACCCGACGGGTTGGCGGGGCGGTTTCCGGCGGTTTTGCCGAAGTCGTTCATGGCATGCCGATGCTTTCGCTCGACAATGCGTTCAGCGACCAGGATGTCCTGGATTTCGACCGACGAGTTCGCGAGCGCCTGGGTACCGATGTCGTTGTCTATTGCGCCGAACCCAAGCTGGACGGGGTGGCGATCAGCCTGGTCTACGAAAACGGCCGGCTGCTTGTTGCGGCAACACGCGGCGACGGCGCGATCGGCGAAGACGTCACGCACAATGTCCGGACCATCGCTTCCGTACCTCTCGAGCTGAGGGGAAGTGGACTCCCGCGGCGCATCGAGGTGCGGGGCGAGGTGTACATGCCGCGGCAGGGCTTTCTCGAACTGAACAGGCGGGCGCAGAAATCGGGCGAGAAAGCCTTCGTCAATCCGCGCAACGCGGCCGCTGGCAGCCTCCGGCAGCTGGACCCGGCGATCGCAGCGCGCCGGCCGCTTGAAATGTATGCCTACGGTATCGGCCAGGCCAGCGGCGGTGAGTTGCCAGACCGGCACAGTGCTACGTTGCAGAGACTGCGTGAATGGGGGCTCCGGACCAGCCCCGAGGCCGCCCTCGTGAGCGGTGCGGAGGGCTGCCTGGTTTACTACCGTGTGCTGGAGGCACGGCGCGATGCCCTGCCATTCGATATCGACGGCGTTGTATACAAGGTCGATGATTACGGTTGCCAGCAGCAACTCGGTTTCGTGGCGCGCGCCCCACGCTGGGCGATCGCGCACAAATTTCCGGCCGAAGAGCAGTTGAGCCAGGTTGAGGCGATCGACGTTCAGGTCGGGCGCACCGGAGCCATGACGCCGGTTGCCCGCCTGACACCGGTCTTTGTCGGCGGCGTTACGGTCAGCAACGCGACGCTGCACAATTTTGCCGAACTGAAGCGCAAGGACGTGCGGATCGGCGATACGGTGACGGTGCGCCGCGCCGGTGACGTGATCCCGGAAATCGTGTCGGTGGTACTGGCCCGCAGGCCGCCTGGGGCGGCCGAGGTCGCCGTTCCTGCCGTCTGTCCGGTTTGCGGCTCCGAGGTGGTCCAGGCCGAGGGCCAGGTGATCGTACGCTGTAGCGGTGGCCTGGTGTGTCCGGCGCAGCGTAAACAGGCCCTGCGCCATTTCGCATCCCGGCGGGCGATGGACATCAGCGGTCTCGGTGATCAGCTGGTCGAACAACTGGTCGACAGCGGCATGGTAAAGACCGCTGCAGATCTCTATTGCCTGGACCAGATGCATCTCAGCGCGCTTGAGCGCATGGGGGATCGTTCGGCAGCGAGGCTGATCCAGGCCATCGATGCGAGCCGGAAGACCACGCTCCCGCGCTTCCTGTATGCACTCGGTATTCCGGAGGTCGGGGATGCGACCAGCCGGCTGCTGGCCCGGGAGTTCGGCAGCCTCGACAAGCTGGCGGCGGCCAGCGAGGAGGAGTTGCAGGCGGTTCCGGATATCGGTCCGGTGATGGCTGCGGGAATCGCCGCGTTCTTCCGCCAGCGGGACAATCAGCAGGTCATTGCCGACTTGCGCAAGGCAGGCGTTGGCTGGGATGAGTCAGCGGAAACGGCACGAGGTAGCCAGCCGCTCCGTGGCCGGAGCTTCGTCCTGACGGGGACGCTGGCCGGCATGAGCCGCGACGAGGCGAAGGCAAGGATCGAGTCGCTGGGTGGCAAGGTAACGGGCAGCGTATCGTCCCGTACGAGTTACGTGGTGTGTGGTGAAGATCCCGGCTCGAAACTGGCCCGGGCCACCGCGCTCGGCGTGCAGGTTCTGGATGAACAGGGGTTTCTGGCCTTGCTGGAACAACAGGCCTGACCTGCGTCCTGCGGTCCGGTTCTGTCCGGGCTGGGTCTGGTGGCAGTTCACAAAGCCGCAGTTGCAAATTGCCGGTGGTGTGCCGGACCCTGCATAATCATTCGCTTGTCGATCGACACTGCGGAGCAGAGCGCGTCTCATGACCGGACAACAGTTTCCCTTGCACGTGCAGGCCCGCATACCCGAGCGTATCCGCCGCCTGAGTGATCTGGCCGCCAACCTCTGGTTCAGCTGGCATCGCCCGACCCGCCAGTTGTTCGATACCCTCGATCGCGACCTGTGGTGGCGCACCGGGCGTAATCCCAAGGTGTTCCTGCGTTGCGTTGACCAGTCGCTGCTGGAACTCGCGGCGCGAAATGATTCTTTCCTGGGTGCCTATCGTCGTGCCGTTGCCGAGTTTGATTCCTACCTGGAACCGCAGATCGACGGCCACCAGCCTGCGGGGCTCGGACCCGACGACCTGATCGCCTATTTTTGCGCCGAGTTTGGCTACCACGAGAGCTTCCCGATCTATTCGGGTGGTCTCGGGATTCTCGCCGGGGACCATTGCAAGACAGCCAGTGATTTGCGCCTGCCTTTTGTCGCGGTTGGCCTGCTGTACCGGCAGGGCTACTTCAATCAGAGAATCGACGAGCATGGCCAGCAGATTGCCGAGTATGGCTGTATCCAGGCCTACGACGCGCCGGTCAGCGCCAGCCGCGACCAGGCGGGCAACGAGATCTTCATCGACTGTCTGGTTGACGGCAGGCGGGTTGCCGTCAAGGTCTGGGAGGCGGGCGTCGGGCGGATCAAGGTCCTGCTGCTCGATACCGATCTTCCGCAGAACGAGCCCGGTGACCGGCAGATCACCCGCCAGCTTTACGGTGGCGACAGCCAGCTCAGGTTGCAGCAGGAGATCATCCTGGGCATTGGCGGTGTTCGCGCCCTCCGTGCGGCCGGAATGAGTCCACGCGTCTGGCATATCAACGAGGGACATGCCGCATTTCAGGTTGTAGAGCGTGTCCGTGAGCTGGTGAGCACCGGCCTGGAGTTTGATGCGGCCATTGAAGTGGTTGCGGCAAATACCGTCTTCACCACGCATACGCCGGTGTCGGCGGGTCATGACGTGTTTGATCGCGAGCTTGTTCTCGTGCACTTTCGCAGCCTGGTGCAGGAACTTGGCATCAGCGAGGAGACTTTTCTGGCGCTGGCCCGGGAAAACGCCGAGCACCAGGGGTTCAACATGACCCGGCTGGCACTGACCGGTTCGCGCCACATCAATGGCGTGAGCCGCCTGCATGGCAACGTGACATCGAAAATATGTGCGGGCGCATGGCCGGAAGTGCCCGCGGCCGAGAACCCGGTCGGCTACGTGACGAACGGCGTACATGTCCCGACCTTCATGCAGAAGGAGTGGTCAGACCTGCTCGAGCAGAACCTCGGACCATCCTGGCGTTACCAGATCACGGACCGGGAATTGCTGGCCGGGATAGAGGACATCCCGGACGGGCGGTTCTGGTATGTGAACCAGCAGGTCAAGGCTGCAATGCTGTACGGGCTTCGCGAGCGCCTGCGCCGCCAGCACATTCGCAACCAGCTTTCCGAAGCGCATGTACACCGCCTGCTCAAGTACCTGGATCCGGAGCACCCGGATGTCCTGACCATAGGGTTTGGCAGGCGCTTTGCCACCTACAAGCGTGCGACGCTGTTGCTGCAGGATCTCGGCTGGCTCAAGCAGATTGTCGATACCGATGAGCGCCCGGTCGTGTTTGTTTTCGCCGGCAAGGCACACCCGGCGGACAAGCCTGCCCAGGAACTCCTGAAGGAGCTCCACCGGGTGAGCCAGTTGCCAGAGTTCTCCGGCAAGCTGCTGATCGTCGAAGGCTATGACATGGGCCTTGGCCGGATGCTGACCTCGGGTGTGGATGTCTGGCTGAATACGCCGGTCTATCCGATGGAAGCCAGTGGCACTTCCGGAATGAAGGCGGCAATCAACGGTACGGTCAACGTCAGCGTGATGGACGGCTGGTGGGCTGAAGCCTACGACGGCGAGAATGGCTGGGCGATCCCGCCTTCGCCACGTTCCGACGACACGGCGGAACGCGACTGGCACGATGCCCGGACGCTCTACGAGATACTGCAGGACGAGGTGATACCCCTTTACTATGCGCGCGACGAACGTCTCGGCTATTCACCGAGCTGGGTGCGCAAGTGCAAGCGTTCGATGTCGACCATCCTCCCGTACTTCAACATGAACCGCGTCGTGCAGGACTACGCCGGATTGTTCTACGCGCCTGCGGCACGGCGTGGACGGCAGCTGACTGTCGATGGTCATGCAGCGGCGCTGGCCCTGGCGGCGTGGAAGAAGCGGATCCGGGCAGCCTGGCCGGGTGTTCACCTGCGCCTGGCATCCCCGATCGGGCCGCGGATCGACTTCAACGACCCGGTCACGGTCGATGTGGATGTGGCATTGCACGGCCTGGCACCGGAGGATGTGCGGCTGGAATGCCTGGTGACGCGGGAACTCTGTTCCGAACTGACCGTCTCGGTAAAGCGTTTTGCCGAGCGCAATGCTGCAGAACGCGGTACGCGGATCGTCGGCAATGACCATGCCTATGTCGAGCTTTTTGCACCGCTGGGTGCGGTCGATGGCGAGGGCGTGCAGCGCTATCGCGTGGTGTTTCGTCCGCCCTGGTGCGGGGCACTCAACCTGCAGGTACGCGCTGTTCCCTGGCATCCCTGCCTGGCCCATCCCTACGAAATGGGGCTCATGCGCTGGATGCAGGCCGCAGCCTGAGTTTTCAGTCCACTGCTGTCAGGACCACGCCAGCGAGCGGCGGGAGCGTCAGCAGCACCGACCATGGCTGATGCATGCATGGCACGGCTTCAGCCTGCAACGGAACCGGATTGCCGAGGTCGCTGCCGCCGTAGAACCGGGAGTCCGAGTTCAGGATTTCGCGGTACTGCCCCGCGTGTGGAACGCCGATCCGGTAGCCCTGGCGCGCAACCGGCGTGAAGTTGAGGGCAACCAGCAGGCAGGCATCCCCGGCGCGCCGCAGGTAAGCCAGTATCGAGTTCTCGGCATCGCTCCAGCTGAGCCACTGGAATCCGCTCGAGTCGAAATCAAGCGCGTGCAGTGCCGGATACTCTGTGTAGCGTTGATTGAGGTCGCGCACCAGTCGCTGCATGCCGCCATGTCGCGGATCATCAAGCAGATGCCAGGGAATCGATTCGCGCACGTTCCATTCCGAAGGCTGGGCGAGTTCACTGCCCATGAACAACAGCTTCTTGCCCGGCCAGGTCCACTGGTAGGTATAGGCCAGGCGCAGGTTGGCGAAGCGCTGCCAGTCATCCCCGGGCATCTTGCCAAGCATCGAGCGCTTGAGGTGTACAACCTCGTCATGGGAGAGCGGCAGCACGAAATTCTCGCTGAAGGCGTACAGCGGCCCGAAGGTCAGCAGGTCGTGGTGATGCTTGCGGTAAACGGGGTCCATGCACAGGTACTTCAGGGTGTCGTGCATCCAGCCCATGTTCCATTTCATGCTGAATCCCAGGCCGCCCTGGTCAACCGGCCGGCTCACGCCGGGCCAGGCTGTCGATTCCTCGGCGATGGTAATCGTGCCGGGAAAATCACGGTGCGTCATCGCGTTGAGTTCGCGCAGGAAGGACACGGCTTCCAGGTTTTCGTTGCCACCATGGCGGTTGGGCAGCCACTGGCCTGGCCTGCGTGAGTAATCCAGGTAGAGCATCGAGGCCACGGCGTCCACGCGCAGGCCGTCGACATGGAATTCGTCGAGCCAGAAACGGGCGCTGGACAGCAGGAAGCTGCGCACTTCATGGCGGTCGTAATTGAAAACCAGCGTTCCCCAGTCCGGATGGCTGCCTTTGCGCGGATCGCTGTACTCATAGAGCGGTGACCCGTCGAACTGCGCAAGCCCGTGCTGGTCACGCGGAAAATGCCCCGGTACCCAGTCGAGGATCACACCGAGGCCTGCGCGGTGACAAGTGTCGATCAGGTACCGCAGGTCATCCGGCGAACCGAAGCGGCAGGTCGCAGCGAAGTAGCCGGTTGGCTGGTAACCCCAGGACTCGTCCAGGGGGTGCTCTGTCAGTGGCAGCAGTTCGAGATGGGTAAATCCCAGCCCGGCCGCATAAGGCACCAGCACATCGGCAGCCGCGCGATAGCCGAGCGGTTCATGCCCGTGACCCCGCCGCCATGAGCCCAGATGCACCTCGTAGATGGAAACCGGCCTGTGCAGCCACTGCCAGCCGGCGCGTGCCCTGATCCACTCATCGTCCTGCCATGCGTATGCCGGTGATGGGCGTGCAATCGATGCGGTGGCCGGCCGCAGTTCCGACTCGCGCGCATAGGGATCGGATTTCAGCAACAGCGCACCGCTGTGGCGATTGCGGATTTCGTATTTATAGATGGTGGTCGTGAGGCCGGGTATGAACAGCTCCCAGACCCCGGAGCTGCCGCGGACCCGCATCGGATGGCAGCGACCATCCCAGCGATTGAAATCGCCCGCCACGCTGACGCGCTCGGCCTCGGGAGCCCAGGTGGCAAAGCGGATGCCCGGGATCCCATCGACAATGACATGGTGACTGCCCATGAACCGGTAGGCAGCATCATGCCGGCCGGTATTGAAGCGGTTCAGGTCCTCGTCGGACAGCTGGGGCGGGAAGCAATAGGGGTCAAAACGCTCGCTGCTGTTGCCATCACCCGCAACGACACGCAACCGGTAGCGCTCCGGGACGAGCTGGTCGGGGCCCCGCCACTCGAAGATGTCCGTGTCGCCAATCCGTTCCAGCACCAGGCCGGTCCCGGCAATTCCGGCACTCACCGTATGGGGCAGGTGGGCGCGTACCACGACCTGGCCTGCCCCCAGCGGGTGGCGCCCCAGGAGTTCGAAAGGATCGTGGTGGCGGCCTTCCAGCAGGCGCTGCAGCGATGCGTCGGCGACGTGGCCGGTGTGGCCGGCGTGCGGCAGGGTCGGTGGCGGCATGGGTGGTTTCAGGCCTTGTCAATCCGGGTGAACAAGCGGGCGTATGGTGTTACATTCGTTCACAGTGTGACACATCGGGAAGTGAGGCGGTCATGAGCATTTTCTATCCCGGCAGCACCGCGAAATCCATGCGCTCCGGACGCTTCGTCAGCCAGCTTACCAAGAGCACGATGGCCATCGTGATGGCCGGGGGGCGCGGCGAACGCTTGCGTCAACTCACCGAGCACCGTGCCAAGCCGGCGACGCCCTTCGGCGGGAAGTACCGCATCATCGATTTCAGTCTTTCCAACTGCGTCAATTCGGGGATCCGGCAGATCCTCGTCATGACCCAGTACAAGTCGCATTCACTGATCCAGCACATCCAGCGTGGCTGGGGTTACCTGCGTGGCGAACTGGGCGAGTTTGTCCAGCTCGTTCCGGCCCAGCAGAAGCTTGGCGAGCTCTGGTATCGCGGCACCGCCGACTGCGTCTACCAGAACCTCGACATCATCCAGGCACATGACCCCGAACTCGTGCTGGTACTCGCCGGCGATCATGTCTACAAGATGGATTACGGGCCGATGATCGCTTTTCATGTCGCTCGTGCGGCAGACGTCACCCTGGGCATGGTGCAGGTGCCGATACAGCAGGCGCATGAATTCGGTATCGCGACGCTGGATCCGGATCATCGCATCATCCGTTTCAACGAGAAGCCGAAAAATCCCGAGCCGATGCCGGGACGCACGGACGTCGCCCTCGCGTCGATGGGCATTTACGTGTTCAGCGTGGACTATCTGCGCAACACGCTGAACCGTGACGCGCTGGATCCGGCATCAGCGCACGATTTCGGCAAGAACATCATTCCGGGTGCGATCGGCAACAGCCGGATATTTGCCTATCCGTTCGAGAGCGTCGAGACCGAAGCGCAGGCCTATTGGCGTGACGTCGGTACGGTGGATGCGTTTTATGCCGCAAACATGGAGCTGATATTCGTCAGCCCGGAACTCAATCTCTACGATGCCGAGTGGCCGATCTGGACCTACCAGGAGCAGACCCCCTGTGCGAAATTCGTGCTCGACGAGGAGGGGAGGCGGGGTATCGCCATCAATTCCATGGTTGCCGGCGGATGCATCGTGTCCGGTGCAGTCATCCGTGAATCACTGCTGTTCTTCAATGTCACGGTCAATGAGCGCAGCGAAGTATTCCGGTCGGTCGTCCTGCCGCATGTCAGGATCGGGCGCGGTTGCCGTATCAGCCGGGCGATCCTCGACGAGGGCTGCTCGATACCCGACGGGATGGTGATTGGCGAGGATGCGGTGCTGGACCGGCAGCGATTCCATGTCACCGAGCAGGGGGTGGTCCTGGTGACCGAGGACATGCTCAGGAACTGCAGCGTGCCGGCATCCGTCGCCCGGCCGGTCGTTGCAAGCCCGGTTGCCGGGAACTGAGCCGGGAACGCATCCTTGACTGACCTGCTTTCAAAAGGTCGTTCGGCTGGCGTCCTGCTGCATCCGACCTCGCTGCCCGGAAACTGGGAATCCGGTGTCCTCGACGGGGAGGCGCGGCGATTTGCCGATCTGCTGGCGGACAGCGGGTTCAGCCTGTGGCAGATGTTGCCGGTAGGTCCGGTCGGGGGCTCCCTGTCGCCCTATCAGATGACTTCGGCCTTTGCCGGCAATGCCCGGCTGATCAATCCGGCCGAGCTCAAGGCAGCCGGATGGTTGCCGGGGGCAGCGGCAACCGGGGGTGGCGACTGGCCGCAGCGTGCCGCGTTCCTGCGTGAGGCCTGGGAAGGCTTTCGCCGTTCGGCAAGTCATGCGGAGCGCAACGCCTTTACGGCCTGGTGGCAAACACAACGCAGCTGGTTGCTGCCCTATGCACTGTTCCGCGTTGCCCGCGAGAAATACGGTCAAAATGGCTGGTGGACCTGGCCGGAGGGCATTCGCCATCGTGTTCCGGCCGCAATCTCCGGGCTGATGAAGGATGCCGATGCGCGGATTCGCGAGGTAGCCTTCGAGCAGTGGATCTTTGACCGCCAATGGGCAGCATTCCGCCAGTACGCGGCCGCCCGCGGTGTCCAGCTCATGGGTGACCTGCCCATCTATGTCGATCTCGACAGCGCAGATGTCTGGTGGCACCGGACGCTGTTCCGGGTGGACGAGGAGGGCCGCCCTGAAGCCGTGGCCGGGGTCCCACCCGACTACTTCAGCGCGGAAGGCCAGGTGTGGGGCAATCCGCTGTATGCCTGGGAGCGGATGGAGGCGGACGGCTTTCGCTGGTGGCGCGATCGCGTCGATTGCCAGTTGCGGCGCTTTGATTGCCTGCGCATCGATCACTTCCGTGGCCTGCAGGCCTATTGGGAGGTTCCGGTCGGGGCCAGTTCGGCGCGCGAGGGCCGCTGGCGTGAGGCTCCCGGTGCGGCGCTGCTGCGGGCCCTCGGTGCCGGCAGCGAGGGCCGCCATTTCGTCGCCGAGGATCTGGGCACGATCACGCCCGAGGTGCACCAGCTCCGACGGCAGCACCGGCTACCGGGCATGCTGGTCATGCAATTTGCATTTGATGGCTCGGCCGACAACCCATACCTGCCGGATAACCAGATCGAAGAGGCCGTGGTCTACACCGGCACGCATGACAACGACACGCTGCTCGGCTGGTACGCCTCGCTCGGTGAAGAAACCCGGCGTTACATCGACGAAGTATTGCATTGCGGTCCTGGCGATATGCCCGGGGCACTCGTCGACGCGGTCTATGCATCGCCGGCGCGGCTGGCGATGCTGCCGTTCCAGGATCTGCTGGGTCTGGGCCCGGAGGCGCGGATGAATACACCCGGCACCACGCAAGGCAACTGGACATGGCGCTTTGACTGGTCGCAGGTACCGGCCGGTTTCGCTGCCAGGTGGCGGGCCCTGGCCGCCGTTTCAGGACGTCTGCGCCCCGGGTCCGGCGAGGCGTCGGTACAGAGCCAGGTAATGGGGAGTCTGGTGTGCCCATGAGAAGTCTGCCTGCATGCCGTTGTCGCGCAGGCGTTGCCAGGCTGCCGGCTCCCCGTACCAGTCCAGAACCTGGCTGATTGCCCAGCTCAGTCCGCCGGTATCCGCGTCCCTGAATACGCTCCCGGTACCCATGCCGGTGTGCGGGTCGAAGTGTGTGACGGTGTCGTGCAATCCGCCGGTGTCGCGCACGATGGGCACCGAGCCGTAACGCAGGGCATACATCTGCGTGAGTCCGCAGGGCTCATATAGCGAAGGAACCAGAAAGGCATCGCTGCCGGCAAAGACCAGCCGGGCGATGGATTCGCTGTGCGCCGGAACAAAGGCAAAACGGCCCGGCATGTCTGCTGCCAGCTTGCGCAGGGCCTCGGCGTAAGGCGGATCGCCCTGGCCCAGCACGACAGCCTGGCAGGCGCCATCGCGGAGGAATGGCGGCAATGCCTGGAGCAGGAGATCAATGCCCTTCTGGGCAGCCAGCCGCGAGACCATGCCGAACACCGGCAGCCCGCCTGCATCGTCGAGACCCGAGCGTTTCCGGAGTTCGGTTCGACATGCCGGCTTGCCGTCCATCTGCCCGATGCCGTAGTTGCGTGGCAGGTGCGGATCGGATGCCGGATTCCAGTGCGCGTAGTCCACGCCATTCAGTATGCCAACCAGACGATTCCGGCGCTGTCGCAACAGTCCGTCGAGGCCTTTGCCATATTCAGGGGTGAGCACTTCACTGGCATGGGTGGGGCTCACCGTGGTCAGTGCATCGGCGCTGGCGATGCCGGCACGCAGGAAATTCAGCGTTGCCGGTACCGGTTCATCCGGTGACAGGAGCTGGCCAGGTTCCATAAGACCCAGCCTGTCGGCCAATGGAGCGGGGAAGATGCCCTGATAGCCGATGTTGTGGATGGTCAGCACGGAGCTCGACTGGCGAAACAGTGGCTCATGCAGGCGACAGGTATTCAGCAGCAGCGGCGCCAGCGAGGCGTGCCAGTCGTGGCAGTGCACGATGTGTGGGGCCCAGTCCAGCAACCGGCAGAGTTTCAGGGCGGCGTGCGAAAGCAGGGCGAAACACAGCGCTTCGGTTTCGCCGCCGCCATAGATCGTATTTCCGGAAAAAAAGTCCGGCGCATCCAGCTGCCAGGTCTCGGGGCCTGAACCGGTGCTCCTGCGGATGAGTTCATAGGGCGGGTGGGTTGCGTCCAGAGCCACGGGCGAGATGGCCGTAGCGAAAGGCGGGAGCTGCAGCGAGTTCAGGGGCTCGCCGGCAGCCTCGACGCCGCGATATCTCGGGATAAGGATGCGGACATCGTGTCCCGAGTTCGCCAGTTCCGTGCTGAGGCCGGCAACCATATCGGCGAGTCCACCGGTCTTGGCGAGCGGTGTGTATTCGGCAGTCACCATCAGTATGCGCAGGGGCGTCATGCTTCCGGATCATCGCCTATCAGGGCAGCAGAAAAAAGCAGGCCCCGCGAATGCGGGGCCTGTGCACAGAGCATCGTCCAGGGTCGGAGGCGCTACTCGAAGCTGTACAGCGCCATGAGCTGGAGAACGAAGGAGGAGTCGGAATCATCGAAATCGTAGTAGGTGAAGTCGGCGCGCAGGCTGAACGGCGAGTCCGTGCGCAGGTTGACGCCAAAGCCGCCGGCCATGTCCGTACCATCATCGGAACCGTTGATCCGGGCGTTCTGCGGCGCAAGCGGCGGGCCGGATGCATAGAGTTCGCTGCGTTCGTAACCCTGGTAGTCGGCATCCCAGTTGATGAGGCCAGCCTTGCCATACAGGTCGAAGCTCTCATTGAGCGGCAGGTTGCCGATCAGGAAGAGCTGGAACCCGTCACGCTTGAGTTCGGTAGTCCATTGCCTGCTGGAGCAACCAAAATTGCTGCAGGCCTGCGGCAGCCCCAGGTCATCGGTTGCCTGGCCAAAGTCGATGTAGCCGACTTCAATGCCGATATTCTGGTTGAACATCCAGCCGGCCACAAAGTTGTAGCTGACATCCGAACCGGCAAAGTCGGGGTTGCTGCCGACGCCAACCGGTGGCGGTTCAAGGTCCTGGTAACAACCAGCCGTGGTCGATGCACAGACCGGTACGAGACCGAGATCCGCGAGGGATGACTCCGTGCGGGTACCGCCGATACCGATGCCCACGTATGCACCGGCGGTGGCGATCGTGGGTGTGCACAGCATCACCGCGATGATGGTGGCGAAAATCCTGCTCATGGCCTGCTCCCGAAATCCTGTTGGTTGATTGTCTTTATGGTTCTGCTCAGAACAGATAATCGCGTCCCAGCAGGCTGGCGAAATTGTAGCGGACGCCGAGTTCGACGCCGGTATCGTCATCAAATACCACGCCGCGCACCCGCAGTGTGAGCTGCTCGTTGAACAGGTAGGCGAGCCCGATGATCGCGTCGCGGTTATCGATGTCCGAATCGTCGAGATCGGTGTAGCGGTAGCCCACTTCAAGCTCGATCTGCTCGGACAGGTTGCTGCGGATCAGTCCCTCGACCTCATAGCCCTCGTCGCTCACGCCGGTCTTTGTACAGAGGATGCTGTCGGTCACCACATCGGCGTCTACATCGACATAGCCGACATTGACCACCAGATGGGTAGTCGGTGTGACCCGGTAGTGGCCGCCCAGCCCGGCCACCCAGGATTCGGAGTCCCGGTCCCCACAGCCATCGGCCGACCCGACGTAGTCGCCGTTGAAATATTCAGTGAAGACGTGCAGACCGGCTGATCCGAACTCGGTCAGTCCCAGTGAAGCATTGAGCTTCATGCCCTCATGCTGGCCACTGTCCATGCGGACCGCGTTATTGGTGTCGATCCACTGATAGCCCGCATCGAAATACGTGAACTGCGGTCCTTCGGCCAGCGCACTGGCTGTCCAGCCGGCGCTGACCAGTGGCAGAGCAGCAAGCGTCAGCAACCGGACCTGCCTGGCATTCATGCTTATCTCCTCGGAATTGTCGATGCGGATGGTGGAAAAACGCGAGCGACTATAACGAATCGGTTTCGGACTGGCTATAGCTGCTGACCGCCCCGCGGGTGTGGCGAGCGGATAATGGTTTGCTATCATGCGCCCGTTGCCTTCCAGGGGAATCCGAATGTCCACGACCAAGAAAACCAACAGGCTGCTTGCGTCCGCCTGGATTGCAGTTGCCGCGGTCTCGACCATGCCGATTGCGGTCCTTGCACAGATTGAGGAGGTCGTGGTCACGACCCGCAAGCGCGAGGAAAACCTGCAGGATATTCCGCTCGCCGTGTCGGCCATTTCCGCCGAGCAGATCCAGCGCCAGGGCATCAGCAACCTCGCCGATGTGGTGCAGAACCAGCCCAGCGTGCAGTTCGACCAGTCCTTCGGGCCCGCCGACAACCGCATCACGGTTCGCGGCCTGTCCAACACACGTGGTCGCTCCAACGTCGCATTCCTCATCGATGGCATCGACGTCACGACTGAGAACCTGATCTCGGCTGGTTCAGGTCTCCTGGCCAACCGGCGACTGCTCAGTGACGTCGAGCGGATCGAGGTGGTCAAGGGTCCGCAAAGTGCATTGTTCGGTCGCTCGGCTTTTGCAGGTGCAATTTCCTATATCACCAAGGAACCGGGTGACGAACTTGAGGGACGCTTCAACCTGGACATCGGCGACTACGGTCGCAGGACGGTAGACGGCGGTATCAGCGGACCGCTCACCGACACCCTCAGTCTCGCGGTCTCCGGCGTGCAGTTCAATGAGGACGGTTACTACACCAACAGCCTGACCGGTGCCGATGTCGGTGGTTCGGACGGCGTGGGTGGTGCCCTGACCGCGGTCTGGCGGCCGACCGATGCGGTCAAGGTCAAGGGCCGGCTCGAAACGAGCAAGGAACACTACGACCCGCGTGCGGTGGTGAACATGCAGGGCGATACGCCGTTCTATCTTTATGGCCCGAATGGCGATGACCTGCGTGCCAAGGGGATCGTCAACCCGATCATCACCGGTGATGTCTATGGCCGCCCGGACTGGCAAAAGACCTCCAGCGGCGGAACCAACCTGTTGAACTTTGGTACCTACTGCCCAAAGTTTGGCTTCGATCCACTGAACATCGCTGCTGGCACGCCCGGCTTCTGCCTGCCCCGGAACCTGGGTGATGCCGATGGCAAAGTCGTTTCCCTCAGTGAGGATCCCTCGACGGGCAGCGATTACCCGGGTACGGACACCCGTACCTTCCGTGCCAGCCTGCTCGCCAGCATCGACCTGGGTTATGGTCTGGTCTCCTCATATACGGGCTGGACGGATTTCAATTCCAGCGATATCTACGACCAAGATTACCAGGCCAGCAGCGGTCTGGACTTCAACGGCAATGGCCAGATTCCCTATACCTACGATGCCAACGGCAATGTGCTGGGTGGCCGCCTCGATACCCTTATGGGGCACCAGGGCTCCAGCCAGGAAACCGACACCAAGCAGTTCAGCCAGGAATTCCGTTACGAGACCCAGCTGGACGGACCCTGGAAGCTGACCGGTGGCGTACTCTACTGGCAGGACCACCGCATGCTTCGGGACCGGAACTACATCGTTTCCTGCTCGCCGTTTTCGCGTGACCAGTCGACGACCTCGCCGCTGCTCGACGGCGACGGCAACCCGGTCATGGACGGTAACGGCAACCCCGTCACTGATCCGACCACCGGCAGTCTGGCGTACGTGGCCGGACTTTGCGATGGCACTGCCTCGACACTCAGCAATTGGCAGGACCTCTATCGCCAGGTTGGTGTCTATGATCCGGTCAACTTCCCCAATGTCCCGCCCGGTGTAACCGCATCTACCTGGGATGCGACCACGCGGCACTGGTCCTTCTATGCCCGTGTGGACTGGGCGCTCACCGACGAACTGAACCTGAGCATCGAGGATCGCTGGGTCAACGAGGAGTCCAGCATGACCAAGCCCAGCGGGTCCAGCTGTTCCGAGCTGGCATTTGTACCGGGCTCCTACAATTCGCTGAACCCGGGGGCTGCCAATCTCGCATTGGCATGGGCAGAACGGACCCGGACCCTGTGCGACAACGAGCGGGTAATGTTCGGGTACAGAAATGCCGAGGTACAAACCCCACCCAACGTGCTGCCGGTCGAACTCACCTGGCGCTACATCGAGGGCTCGACGAGTTCCAGTTACAACACGCCGAAAGTCACGCTGGACTGGAGTCCGGTCGACGATACCAAGCTGTTTTTCTCCTACGCCTATGCGCAGAAGCCGGGAGGCATCAACGCCCTGATCGGCGGCGGCGCCTCCGCCCCCCCGACCCTGGAGAACGAGCGCTTCGACCCCGAGAAACTGAAAGCCTATGAGCTCGGCCTCAAGACCCAGTTCGAGGCGGCCGGTTTCTGGCAGTTCAACTCTTCCCTGTTCTTCCAGGACTATACGGCCAAGCAGGTCAGCATCCAGATACTGGATGCTGCGGGTATAGCCAGCCCGCGCGTGGTCAATGCTTCCGGAGCCGAGGTCTGGGGTTTCGAGTTCGAGGCCATCTGGCAGCCGGGGTTCATGGAGGGCCTGGTGCTCAGCCTGAGCGGCACCCTGCTGGATGCCGAATACACCGACTGGACCGACGATACGCGCAATCTGGTGCGGGCCGCGGCCTACGGTTCCTGCCCGCTGGTCTACAGGTACACCGGGCGCGATGGGATCGAGCAGGTGGCCGAGGATCCGGCCGATATCACGATCGAGGATACCGACCGGGACCAGGATGGCTCGTATTTCAACGACGGGGTCACCTCCAATGATCCGCAGCCGGTTGGTTTCTGCCGGCTTGATTACGCGGGCAATGAGCTGGAGCGCACGCCGAAGCAGTCCTATGCCGCCTCGGCGCGCCTGCAGCGGCCGTTCCTCGACACGCCCTACGAGTACCTGCTGGAGGTGAGTGGCAGCTGGCAGGACAAGCGCTGGGCCGAACCCGAGAACCTCGTTGAGCTCGACTCCTATGCGTTGATGGACCTGCGTATCGGTTTGATCTCTGACCAGTGGGAGGTCATTGCCTACGTC
This sequence comes from Gammaproteobacteria bacterium, assembly GCA_023383705.1. Taxonomy (GTDB): domain Bacteria; phylum Pseudomonadota; class Gammaproteobacteria; order Steroidobacterales; genus SHZI01. Next base: position 30,910 of record JAHDYM010000014.1, read on the forward strand.
GATAACGTGCTCGACGACGATACTTTCAAGACTGGTGGCAGCGGCCCGGACTTCGGTCAGCAGGTGACCGACCTCGGCTTTACCGCCGGTCTGGGTACGACCCATTACTTTGCCAACATGCCTGACCCGCGCGTATTCGGTATCCGTGCCGGCTACCGCTTCGGGGCTGGCCGCTGAGACGCTAGACCAGGCGTCGCCTGAACCGAACGCCCCGGAAGCTTGATCGCTTCCGGGGCGTTTCTTCTTAGCCGGCCAGTTTTGTCGTGCCGATGAAGCCGACGATGACGATCAGCAGATAGGTGGCCCAGATGACCAGCGTAGAGCGGTTCATGGTCTGGCTGATGATGGCTTCGATCTCCGGTCGCGAGCCTTCCACGGCCAGGCGGCCGAAGGCGGCACCCAGCGGATCGAAGGCCACGATCATCCAGACCACAAAGAGATTGATGAGGCCATAGAGTCCGACCTTGAGTTGCAGCCAGTCTGCTTCTGCCTCGATGGGCCCATGGCCTGCCATGGATGACAATGCCAGCGCAATCAGGCAGCCACCCACCAGCAGGGTAAGCCCGTTGGTGATACGGCCGAGTCGATGACCAAAGGGTTTGTCGTAGTACCAGGCCCCGGTCATGCTGATTGCCCACCAGGCGATGCTGAACACCCAGACGGCGGCCAGCGTGCCCGCCGATATCGGCAGCAGGCCCATGTCTCGCGACAGCATCACGCCGAAGGGAAGCGCCGCCTTCCACATCGTCCGGGGCAGCAACTCGATGCGCAGCGCCATATGCAGCAGGGTGACGCGGGTCACGAAGGAAAGTGTGCGGTCCGTGCAGCGCCGTGCGGCGAGAAACACACCCATATCCGTTCCTACCCAGAAAACGAACATCAGGATGTGCGCATACTTCCAGACGATATAGCTCGACATGCCTTGCTCCCTGCAGCCGCAGAGGGTGACTCTAACCCACCGCCGGTGCCGGGGTGATCGTGGTCGTGACCCTGCTGACCGCATGGTGGCCCCTCGGTGGAGCCGGGGAGCGCTGACCGCTTTTGGACGGCATCGGATCCTTGTTACCCTGAGGACACATTTTCCCTCGCTGCGACCGGGAGTCGAGCATGCCACTGCCAGGTGCCATAGACATCGTCTGCAACCTCTTCACACCGCGAGAGGTGGCCGATGGGCATACCGGGCTGGATGATGCCTTCAAGGCCCAGGTTCGCATGCCCGAGGAGATCCGCAACGGGGTCAGCATCGAGAACTACCTGCAGCGCATGGACCGGGCGGGCATCGAACGCTCCCTGCTGATCGCGGTCCGGGCCGGTGACATCAACGTGAAGGGCGGCTTTGAATTGCCCTACGAGCGCGTCCACGAGGTCTGCCAGCAGCATCCGCAGCGTTTCTCCGGACTGGCCGGCATCGATCCGTTCCGCGGCATGCAGGGACTCCGCGATCTCGAGCAGGCAGTGCGCGAATACGGCTTTGTCGGCGCGCATCTCTATCCCCACTGGTGCGGGCTGGCCCCCGATCATGCGAAGTACTACCCGTACTATGCCAAGTGCTGTGAACTCGATATTCCGATCATGATGCAGGTTGGCCACAACCTGGTCTATTCCCGGGAACGTCGCCTGCCTTCAGTGGGGCGTCCCATCTGCCTCGACCAGGTGGCGATAGATTTTCCGGAGCTTCGTCTGATCGGCATTCATATCGGCATCCCGTGGACCGACGAGATGATCTCGATGTGCTGGAAGCACGAGAACGTCTATACCGCCGGGGACGCCTATGCGCCCAGATACTGGCCGCCGGCCTTCGTGCATTACGCCAACAGCTTCGGGCGCCACAAGGTCATGTTTGGCACCGACTGGCCGGTGATCGATCCCGAACGCGCCGTGCGCGAAGTCGACGGGCTGGACCTGCGGGAGGAATCGAAGCGCATGTTGATGCGCGAGAATGCGCTGCGGGTCTTCAAGCTGCCCGGTGGCGCCTGATCATGTCCCTGGCCGGCAGCATTCCGTTTTCCTTCCAGCACCTTTCGCTCGCAGCCGGCGTGCGTGCGGCCATGCATCGCAACCCGGACAAGATTGCCTTCCGTCACCGGGACCGGACGCGCAGCTATGCCGAACTGATGTCGCGTATCGACCGGATCAGCAGCGCGCTCGGCAGCGGGCTTGGCCTCAAGCCTGGCCAGCATGGCGCGATCATCGGCAAGAACTCCATCGAGTACATGGAGATCGTGATCGGTGCTTCGCAGGCGGGTATTGCACTGGCGACCGTCAATCCGCGCCTGTCGCTCGCCGAGATGGTCAGCATCTGTGATGATGCCGGCGCTGCGGTCGTGTTTGCCGATCCGGACGCCATGGCCATGCTGCGCGATGCGCGGCTCGCATCGGCGCCTGCGCTCATCGAGATCGGGCCGGATCTCGAAGCGTGGCTGGCACAGGCAAGACCGTCTGCCGGACTGCCGGAAGTCAGGGAATGGGATGTCTTCACCATTCCCTATACCTCGGGCACCACCGGCAAACCCAAGGGGGTGCTGGTCCCGCATCGTTCGCGGATACTCACGCTGTTCGCCATGGCGGTCGAGTACGGCTGCTACGGGCCGGACGACCGCTTTCTGGCCATTGCGCCCATGTGCCACGGCGCCGGCATGGTGTTTTCGCTGGCACCGGTGTTCTTCGGCGGCTATGCCGAGATCATGGACAAGTTCGAGCCGGATGCCGTGCTGGCGAGCCTGGCCGGTGAATCGATCACCGGTTTCTTCGGCGTGCCCACGCACTACCATGCCCTGCTGGAAGCCGGTCGTGGCCTGGAGAAGGCGAGCCACAAGGGTCAATTGCGCACCGTGATCTCGAATGCGGCAGCCATGCCGCAGGCGATGAAGGAAAGACTCGTCGAGCAACTGGGTCCGGGTTTGTTGCACGATACCTACGGATCGACAGAGGCAGGCATCGTGTCGAACCTCCGGCCCGCCGACCAGCTTCGCAAGCAGCAGTGCGTCGGCCAGCCGTTCCCCTGTACCCTGATCGAAATCCGCCGTCCCGACGGCAGTATCTGTGCGCCGGACGAGGTCGGTGAGCTGTACTCACGCAGTCCCTATCTTTTCAACGGCTACTGGGGGCGTCCCGAGGAAACCGCAGAAACCTGGCGCGACGGCTGGGTGACCGTGGGCGACCTCGCACGCAAGGATGCCGAGAGGCATCTCTATATCGTCGATCGCCTCAAGGACATGGTGATCTCGGGTGGCGTCAACATCTATCCGCGCGAAGTCGAGGAGGTGGTTTTCCGGCATCCGGAAGTCGCCGATGTCGCCCTGATTGGCGTGCCGGATGAGCGCTGGGGCGAGGTGCTGAAGGCCTTCGTGGTGAGGCGTCCGGGCTCCGGGCTCGATGAGGCGGGCCTCGCGGCTTTCCTGGACGGCAGGATATCCCGCATGAAACAGCCCAAGTACGTCGAGTTCATCGAGCAGATCCCGCGCAACGCCAGCGGCAAGGTTCTCAAAACCACATTGCGTGGCCGGGGTTGAGCGGCAATGCCTGCTGTCTCCACGCCGGCCACCGTCGAGTTCTACTTCGACTGCAGCTGTCCCTGGAGTTACCTGGCACTCGGGCGGCTGCGGGAAGCCGCTGTCCGTACCGGTGCCAGGATCGGGTATCGGCCCGTGTTGCTCGCCGGGATCGGCGGCAAACCGCACCAGGTCGTTGCGCAGGATGCGCTGGCCGAGGTCAGGCAACGCTACCGGAGCAAGGACCTGCAGGACTGGGCGCGTTTTTGTGGCGTGATCCTGCAGGATCCGGGTACAGGGCCGGTCGATAGCGGATGGGCGCAGCGTGGTGTGATCGTTGCGCAACGAAGGGGGCAGCAGCTGGCCTATATCGATGGCGTTTTCAGGGCCCGATTTGTCGAGGGGCGCGACATCAGCCAGCTGGCGGAAATACAGGTGGTGGCGGGCCACGCCGGGCTGGATACGGCAACGTTCACCAATGAGATCAACGCGCCGGATACGCTCGCCGGCCTGCAAGAGAACATCTCGCGGCTGCTGGAGCACGGCGGTTTCGGCACGCCCACCATGCTGGTCGGCACGGATCTGTATTTTGGCAATGACCGCATGCCACTGGTGGAAGTGGCAATGGCGCGTGCGGGCGGCATGCGTTTCGTGATGCCTGGTGAACATGGACGCTGAGTTCGAGCAGCAGGGAGAGTCGGGGATGACAAGCATTCAGAAACCAGCAGCGCAGGGCACGCGCCGACAGTTCCTCGCCGGGTCGGGAGCCCTGACCGTGGCGCTCAGCCTGCGCTATGCACCCGCTGCGGCAGAAACGCAGGCCCAGCAGCCGTACGGGGCATGGGAAGACCTGCAGCGCCGGAAATGGACATGGGACCGTGTGACCCACGGTACGCACGGCACGAACTGTACCGGTACCTGTGCCTTCAACATCTACGTCAAGAATGGCATCGTCTGGCGCGAGGAACAGCAGGGCGAGTACGGGCGCTCGGAAGATGCCCCGGATTACGGGCCGCGGGGCTGCCAGAAGGGCCTGCGCCACGCCAAATACATGTACGGCAAGCAGCGTGTGCTGTATCCGATGAAGCGGGTCGGCGAGCGCGGTGCCGGCAAATGGCAGCGCATCAGCTGGGACCAGGCGATGGCCGAGATCGCCGACCGCTTTATCGACCATTCGGTCGCCTCCGGGCCCCGTTCCATCAGCTTCGATCTCGGTACGCAGATGGTGCTGAAGCGCGCTTCATTCGCCGCGCTGGGCCGGTTTGCGACCATCAGCGGTATCGAGTTGCCGGAGGCCTTTGCGGGCGTCGGCGACCTGCCGACCGGCGTGCAGATGACGGTCGGCGAGCCGCTGCTCGGCGACACCATGGCGGCCGTGTTCAAGTCCCGGTGCTGCCTGGTCTGGTTCTGCAATCCGGCGGTGACGCGGATTCCGGACGCGCATTTTTTCTGGGAGGCGAGGTACAACGGCACCGAAATCGTGGCGATCTCGCCCGAATTCACCCCGAGTGCGATGCATGCGGACAAGTGGCTGAATCCGAAACCGGGTACTGACATTGCGCTGGCCATGGCCATGGTGCAGGTACTGCTGACGGAGGACCTCATCGATCGCAGCTATATCCGCGAGCAGACCGACCTGCCGTTTCTGGTGCGCAGCGACAACGGACGATTTTTGCGCGAAAGCGATTTCGTCGAGGGTCCGGCTGCACGCGGCAACCTGTTCTATGTCTGGGACGAAAAGACGGGGAAGGCGGTTGCGGCACCGGCGACAGGTAATCCGCCACCCCCGCCAGGTTCACCGGTACCGGTGATTCCGGCCGGCAGTCTTGCGCTCGGTGATTTGAGTCCTGCACTGGAGGGCAGCTGGACGGTAAGGACCCGCCAGGGTCCGGTCCGCGTTACGACGGTCTTTGAACTGGTCAAGCGGCGTGCCGCGGACTACACGCCGGAGCAGGCAGCCGGGGTCTGTGGTGTACACCCTGACAATATCCGCCAGGTCGCGCGGATTTTCGGCAAGGCAAAGCCGGCGATGATCTTCACCGGCTACCGCATGTGCAAATGGCTGCAGGGCGACCTGCTGCAGCGGGCCTTCATGCTTTTGCTTTCGCTGACGGGCAATCTCGGCAAGGCGGGCGGTGGCTTCCAGCTCGAGAACCTGGGCAGCACCGCGAGCCAGATCGCCTTCATGCTCGCGGGCCTGCCGCCCACGCTCAATGTGGCCACCCTGGCGCGCTGGGACTATGCCCACGCTGACGGCAAGACGCTCAACGAGAAAATCTACGGCAAGGCCGTGGCCGACAAGGTCGATCATTACTTCCAGGAGTCGACGCGCTCGGGTGCGTGGCCAGACTACTCGGCCACACCCTGGAAGATGGGCATCTTTGCCGGCAGCAATACCGCGGCGTGGCGGGCGGGTGCCGGGCGCTGGCGAAAGAGCGCCTTCGAGAAACTCGACACCATCGTGACGATGACGCCGGACATGGGCGTGACCGCCATGTATTCGGACTATGTCTTGCCGATCGCCCACCACTACGAGCGGCAGGATTACCTGCTCGAGGCCCGTACGCCTTATGTGCAGGTCATGGACGCAGCAGTCGCGCCGCTCGGCGAGTCGATGGACGACTGGCACGCGCTCAACCGTCTTGCGAAGGCCATCTCGGAGCGTGCGACGGTACGTGGCATTGCGCCGATCCAGGACAGCTTTTTCGGGCAGCCCGTGCCCCGCGATTTCACCCGTTATCATTCACTGTTCACGCTCGACGGGCAGATTCGCGATACGCGCGACCTGATCCAGTTCCTCGTCGACAAGGATCCCGGTGTCCCCAAGGTTTCATTCGACGAGATGCGCAGCCATGGCCTGATGCGGAATGAGGGCACCGAACGGGTCGTCTATGCAGAAAACGCCCCCTATGGCTCGGTCTTGCTGCGGGCGGTTGAAAAGCACGAGCCGTACCCGACGCTGACCGGCCGGCAGCAGTTTTATATCGACCACGACTGGTTCATTGCCGAGGACGAGCAGTTGCCCCGGCACAAGGACCCGATCCGCCTGGACGGTTATCCCCTGCAGATGATGATGGGACATCTGCGCCATGGCATTCACAGCATGTGGACGGATGATTCCCTGCTGCTCAGCCTGCGGCGTGGCGAGCCGGATATCTATGTGAGCCCGCAGGATGCGCAGGCGCGCGGGGTCAGTGATGGCGAGCTGATCCGGGTATTCAACTCACTGGGATCCTTCATCGCCATGGGGCATGTGACACCCGGAATGCAGCCTGGCAGTGTGTTCATGTACCACGGCTGGGATCCGATGATGTTCCGTGGTGGCCGGCAGAACTTCGGTGCGGTGGTGAGCAGCTCGGCGCTGATCAAGCCGACGGCGCTCGTCAGCGGTTACGGACACATCACCTACCGGGCGCTGGCATTCGAGCCCAACTCGACCTTCCACGACTTCACGTGTGACTTCGAAAAACACGCGGGAGACGGGGTTTCCACCGCTGCATGAAATGCTCAGTGCAGTGTGCCCGCTTCGGCATCCGGCCGGGCGGGCAGGGCGAGGAATGTCGCGCCGGCGAGTAATACCGGCAGTACCGCGCACCAGCTGAACGCCGCAGTCCAGCCCACCATCCCGATCGCCCATGACAGGGCGAATGGACCAAGGCCAAGGCCGAGCTCCACCGCGAGGGAACTGGCAAAACTGGCCGCAGTCGCGCGCAGCTCGGCGGGATAGTTTTCGGCGATGAAGGTAAACATCACCGCATAGGCGCCATAAAAAAAGAAGGTCATCGCGCTGAAGGCGAGGAAGGTGGGCCACCAGCCCCGGGCGAACCAGATCATCAGGCCGAAGGCAAGGCCGCCCAGCCAGCACCATGCAACGATGGTATTCCGGCGGCTGATCAGGAATTCACCGAAGTATGCTGCCAGCACATAGCCAAAGGCGCCGATCAGGAAAGACAGGCCCACGAGTTCGATCGCCTCACGCGCCTCGAAGCCGCGGGCTTCGCGGAAATAGGGCGTGAGCATGATCGTCGCCCCATAGGCAAACACATACAGGAAGGTGCCGAGGAACAGCAGGAGCGTGCGGCGGCGGTAGGCTGGCCTGAACAGTTCGCGCGTTGCCGGTGGCGGACGCCGCTCCCTGGCACGGGTGGCGCGGCTGTCCAGCCAGGCCTGTGAGTCCTTCAGGTGCCGGAAGATGATCCAGGCATAGGGCAGGAACAGGAGACTCAGCAGGAATATATACTTCCAACCCCATGTTTCATAAATAAAAGGCACCATGAGGGAAGCGAGGAAAAAGCCCAGCGGGAAGCCGATCTGGAGTACCCCGGTCAACAGCCCGCGCAGGCGTGGCGGCGACTCCTCGAACACCAGCGTACCGGTTACCGGCGACTGCACGCCGGAGGTGGTGAAGCCGAGCGTGCGTGCGATCAGCAGCGTAACGGTCGTGGGCGCGAAGGCCAGTGCGGTCACGAACACGGGCGTCATCAGCGTGGTTGCCAGCAGCACCGCCCGGCGGCCGATGCGGTCCGCAAGCACACCAATCTGCGTGATGAGGATGCCGGCCGCGACAAAGGTTATCGCGATGTAGATCCCGCGCTCGAGTTCCGACCAGCCAAACTCGGCGGAGATCTCCGTGAGTACAAAGGTAAACAGCGAGTGGTCGAGGTTGGCAAAGGTCAGGCCGACCAGGCAGATCAGGAACACCCGCCAGGTATGTGCAGGGACCTGCCGCAGGGACTCCCGCAGACCCGGATCCACAGCCTGTTCCGTTGTCCCCGGAGACACTGGCTCAGGTGCCCGAGAAGGTCCGGATCCACGCGATGAGGTCGCGGATATCCTGGTCGGAGATCACGTCGCTGAACTGCGGCATGATGAAGTTCTTGCCGAGCGCCGCACCGCCCTTGCAGATCACGAGATACAGGTATTCGTCGGGCAGTGTCTTCATGTAGGCAGGATCGCTCTGGTCCTTCGGCGGTTCGTCCATGTGCATGACGATCACCTCGGACTTGCCATCCACGCCGTGACAGCCGGCGCAATGCTGGAGATGCAGTGGTGCGCCGCGCCTTGCGTCGCCGCGCATTTCACCCGCAGGCTGGCAGCCTGCAGCCGCCGCGTCGCTGGCCTGCGCAACGCCGGCCAGCGCAAGAACGGAAACCAGGATGGCGATACGCGCGATCATTTCGGCAATACTCCGGCAGCTTCAGCTGTGACTGCAAGTTCAGACAGAGGCAATCCATCCGTACTGGGTCAGGCTTGGTTCCTCACCGGCGGCCTGGTAGGCAAGCTTCATCCGGCTGAGGGCATCGCCGGGGATTGCCTTGCGGGCCTCGTTGACGTCGATGCCGAAGAGTCGAGCGGAATTCAGCCCGAATATCAGCTCGCGGTCCCCCGCGGAAACCGGCCGGTAGCCATGTTTCTCCTGCAGGCGCTCGGGTATCTGGAAGCGGCGAAATGCCTCGATCTGCCACTGCGGGGATCCCCACCAGATGCTGTCGGTTCCCCAGATCACGTGATCGGCGCCAACGGCATCGATCAACTGCCCGAGCAGGTGGCCGCAGACTTCCGGGTGCGTGACGACCGAATGACCGAATACGGCGCCGAGTTCGAGATATATGTTCTTCAGGCCGGCGGTCTTGATCTGTGCGCAGAATTCCGTCGTCCAGGGAATATTGCCGCTTTCGTCGATACCGCTCTCACCCGGCAGGAGCATCGTCATCATGTGCTTCATGCCGGAGTGGAAGACGATGAAGTTGAGATCGGGCCAGTCTTTCGCGGCCTTCAACACGTCATCGGGGCGAAAATATTCCGCGCCGGGACCGGGCAGGGGCAGGCCCTTGTGCGTGCAGATATTCCTGACGCCCAGTTTCAGCGTCTGCTCGTAGAACGGGTAGGCAAGCTTTTCATCGTCGTGCCGCCAGGGCTTCAGCGGATCCCCGGTATAGAACTTCCAGGCATCGATCCGGAGATCCTTCACCTGGCGCTCGGACTCCTCAAGCCAGGCCGGGCTGGCGATTGTGCCGATGCCATGGGCCAGCATGCGCCTCGATCCGGCTGCCTCATTGACCAGGTTTCGTGTTGCAACGATGTCTTCCGGTGCAAGCACATACTTGTCTGGCGGACCAAAGGCCGCCCCGGTCAGGCATGCCATCACGGTATCGCTGTCGAAAAATATCTCCTTCACATAGTTGGCGCGGTGTAGGCTGTCCTTGGCAGGTGCGCCCCCGGCAAGCAGGGGATTCAGGCCGAACTTGCCCGTCAGTGAGCGGAAAACGACAGGCCCCGCCATGCTGTCTTTCACATGGTGCGTCTGCAGGTCGAGGATGAATTCCTTCTTGGGCCACATCTCGCGACTGACAGCCGGCTCGGCCGCTTCCGCCTCGCTGACCATGAATGCCGGACCGAACACCTCGTTCATGGCCAGAAACGACACGGCCATGCCACCGCTGGTGCGCAGGAAGGCGCGACGGGACATGCCGAGTTTCAGGCTGTAGTGATCGGCCAGCTCGAATATCCGTTGCTCGACCCGGCGCTGGTCCGGCGTTTGCGGCAGGGGGTCGAATTCCTCGTTGCCGACGATCTGGGTGGGGACGGGCGTTGCCTTGCCGGTTTCCCGGTCGCGGTCACTCTTGCGAATCCACATGCTGGGCTTCTCCCGGCTGGCTTCGGGTTTGTGGCTGGGCGGCCAGTCAAAGCCTACGTTGATTACCCAGTGGTCACCACCCGCTTTCCGCGATCTGCCCGCTGCTTGGCCGGGCCGACAGGCATGCCATATAGTCCGGCTACCTTCACTGCAGGCAAAGGCTGGTCATGCGTCTCCACTACACCGCTGTCGGTATCCAGAACGTGTCCCGGATGGCCCTCACCCGTGACGATTACATGAAAGACATCGACAAGCTGGCGCTGAGCATGCGCTACGCGGTCTGGAACTGTAGCCTGGACCTGCCCGTGAAGCTCATTGCAGTGTCCGAAGGCGGGATCGGCGGCTGGTGCCTCGGTGGCGGGGAAGAGCATCTGCGGATCTGCCGTGAAGTCGTCCCGGAGATCCCGGGCCGCGAAACCGAAGCGCTGGGCGAGCTGGCGAAGGAACTCGGCGTTTACATCATCGCGCAGATGGTGGCAAAGGACCCCGCGCTGATGGAAGACCGGATCTTCAACATCGCCTTCGTGATCGATCCGCAGGGCAGGGTGATACACAAGCACTACAAGACCGCTTTCTACCAGCGTGAGCCGAATGTCGCGCCCAGCGATATATGGAACGTCTACCTCAAGAAGTACGGCGACGATCCGCTGAAGCTGTTTCAGGCCATATTCCCGGTGGCCAGGACGGAGATCGGAAATATCGGCACATTGATCTGTGCCGAGGGCAGCTTCCCGGAGGCGGCGCGCGGCCTGGCGATGAACGGTGCTGAAATCATCTGGCGCACGCAGTACCCCGAACCGTGGATGGGCAATGGCATCGCCGAGATCCAGAACCGGGCCCACGCCGTATTCAACAACTGCTATGTGCTGTCACCCAACATCGGTGCGATCGACTTTCCGGGCGGCGGTCACCAGATGAGCTGCGGCAAGAGCCAGATCATCGATTACCGCGGCAATGTTGTCTCGCAGTATCTGGGTGGGGGGGAGACCCTGGTCAGCGCCCTGCTCGATATCGACGGGCTGCGGGACTTTCGCGTGCGGGCCCAGTGGCAGAACCTGATCAAGGACCTGCGCGTCGAGGAATACAAGACCATCTACGACGCGGCAATGGCCCGTGGCGGGATCTATCCACGGAACCTGTGCATGGAGGCCCCCCCGCTGGTCGAGGCCGACCAGCTTGAACTGGTGAAGCACCAGATCAACAAGATGGTCGCTTGGGGCGTGTTCACTCCGCCCGCGGACTGGGAGCCGTACAGCGTAAAACCCGAGGTTGCCGAACGGATCCGGCGGGCCGGATCGCTGTAGGCAGGGGTCTGAACCGGGGCCATCCGGCCGGGGTTGGCAGCCAGTGCGGCTGACAGGTTACAATGCGGGGTTATCGTGACCCGGGTGGTGCCTTGGCGCCGCCTGCCCTCCACAGTACACAACGCGAAGTCGGGATTATGGCCAGGAAGAAAGACATCAAGCTCTACCGCAACATCGGTATCGTGGCGCACATCGATGCGGGCAAGACAACCACCACTGAGCGCGTGTTGTACTACACGGGCAAGAAGCACCAGATCATCGACGTGCACGACACCAAGGACGGCAAGAGCAGCACGACCACGGACTACCTCGAGCAGGAGCGCAAGCGCGGCATCACCATCCAGAGCGCTGCAGTTTCCACCGAGTGGAAGGGCTACCAGATCAACGTCATCGACACCCCGGGACACGTCGACTTCACCATCGAGGTCAACCGCAGCCTGCGGGTACTTGACGGTGCCGTTGTGGTGTTCGACGGCGTCGCCGGGGTCGAGCCGCAGACGGAAACGAACTGGCGCCTGGCCAACCAGTACAACGTTCCGCGCATGTGCTACGTCAACAAGATGGATCGCATGGGCGCCAATTTCGGGCACTGCGTGAAGGGCATTCGCGAGCGGCTCGGCGCCAACGTCCTACTCTGTCAGGTGCCGCTGGGCAGCCACGACGAGTTCGTCGGCATGTGCGATCTCATCGAGAACGTCGCCTATATCTGGACTGCGGAAGACAAGGACAGTCCCTGGGAAACCGTGCCGCTCGACCAGATCCGGGCGCGCTTCAATTTCGCCACCACTCGCGACAACGAGTGGATCGACCAGCTTCCCAAGCTGCGCCAGGATGCACTGGAAACGGCCCTCGCACTCGACGATGACGCATTCATGAACTTCATCGAGACGGGCGAGTTTGACCCGGCAGTACTCAAGGCCTGTATCCGCAAGGGCACCGTGACCGGAAAACTGGTACCGGTATTCTGTGGTTCGTCCTTCAAGAACAAGGGCGTGCAGCAGCTGCTCGATGCGGTTGTCGCCTATCTGCCTTATCCCGGCGAGAACGGCGGTATTTCCATGGTTGATCCGGACGGCAACGTCATCGGCACCCAGGAGGTGCGTGATGATGCGCCGGCACGGGCACTGGCCTTCAAGGTCATCAATGACCAGTTTGGTACCCTGACCTTTGCCCGCATCTATTCAGGCGTAATCAAGAAGGGCGACACCCTGATGAACGTCACGCGTGGCAAGAAGGAGCGCGTTGGACGAATCGTTGAAGTTCAGGCTGATGCGACCAAGGATATCGAGGAAGTACGCGCTGGCGACATCTGCGCCTTCGTATCCATGAAGGATACCGAGACCGGCGACTCGCTGAGCGATCCGGCGCACCCGGCATTGCTGGAGCGCATGCGCTTTCCGGACCCCGTGATCAGCGTATCGGTGGAGCCAAAGACCCGCACCGATGTCGACAAGATGTCGACGGCACTCTACAAGATGGCCAAGGCCGACCCTTCCCTGCGGCTCGAAGTGGACCAGGAAACCGGCCAGACCGTTCTCAAGGGCATGGGCGAGTTGCACCTTGAAGTGACGATCGACCGCATGCGGACCGAACTGGGCGTGGAAGCCAACATGGGCAAGCCGCGAGTCAGCTTCCGTGAGGCTTTCGGCATGCCGATCGAGCACGTCTATACGCACAAGAAGCAGTCGGGCGGATCCGGCCAGTACGCCGAAATCAAGATGATCTTCGAGCCCCTGCCGCCGGGCTCCGGAGTGGAGTTTTCCGACGAAATCGTCGGCGGCCGCGTGCCGCGCGAGTTCATCCCGGCTGTCGAGCATGCGATTCGTACCGAATCCAAGCGCGGCCAGATTGCAGGCTATGAAGTAGTCGATTTCAAGGCTCGCCTGATCGACGGCAAGTACCATGACGTGGACAGCTCGGCACTGGCTTTCGAAATCGCCGGCCGGGCCTGCTTCCGTGAGGCACACAAGGCCAGCCGGCCAAAGCTCCTTGAGCCGATCATGGCTGTCGAGACGGTCACCGAGGCCGACTACCTGGGCGAAATCATCGGTGACTTCAACCGGCGTCGTGGCCAGGTCAGCGAGCAGGGGCAGAAAGGTCCACAGGCCTTCGTGCAGGGCTTCATCCCGCTCTCGGAAATGTTCGGTTACATCAACTGGTTGCGCTCGGCGACCAGCGGACGCGGAACATTCACCATGGAGTTTGCCCGCTATGCCGAGGTTGCGGCGGGCCTCGTCGACAAGCTCATGGAGAAGGAAGTCCGCTGACCGGTGCCTGTCCGGGCATACCCGGCCCAGGCCATGAGACAGAAGGGCCGGCTGAAGAGCCGGCCCTTTTCTTTTGCAGTCAGGGGAATATCCGCCGGGGTCGCTACGACGATTTCCGGGTGAAACTGCCGCGGGCAGCGAGCTCGCCTATCGTTGCATCCAGCACCCTGCCGGCTTCCGCATCGTTCATCGTTGGCAGGTTCCCGGGCCAGACCGGCTGCTCGTAAATCCTGCGGTAGACTTCGGTGCGCAGGTATGGGAGCCAGTTCTGGAATCGCGCATGCTCGCGGTAGTGCCGGAGCGCTTCGATGTTGATCTCGGACGCGACATAGCAGTCATCGACAACGCTGCTCTGGGCGAGCACTTCACCCTTGTAGCCGACGATCATCGAGCGTCCACCCAGGGCCCCGCCAATGACGGTGGGCGGATTGCCGGGCATGATCAGTGCTCCACAGTTCGGTGCCAGCAGGTAGGCAGTATTGTCTGCAGCGCGTGCGCGGTTCTGCACATCCCAGATTTCACGCGATACCCACGGTTCAGGCAGCGAGGCCCGATACAGTATCTCTGCGCCATTCATGGCAAAGCCACGGTAGCTCTCGGGGAAGGCACCTTCCACGCCGACGCTGCCGCCGATATTGCCAATCTCCGTCCTTGCCACCGGGAAGAACGCATCGAGCGTGTCGCCGTTTTCACGGATCCACTGGTCGTAGACATCGTGGGGCGTGGTGGAGTGCTCTACGAACAGCACGACGTTCTTGCGGTGCTTGTAGATGACCTGGCCGGCGGGATCGATGATGAATACCGTATTGAAAAAGCGGTCGGGATATTGCGGCAACTTCTCCTTGAGTTGCGCGATCAGGAAAATGCCGTGCTGCCGTGCCTTGCCCGCCAGGAAATCAGATTCCGGGCCGGGAATTTCAGCGGCCATGGTCGCCGTATATTCTGCAGAGGAGAGGTGGAGTATCTCGTCCGCAAAGCCCTGGATGCAGCCCTCGCCCAGGGCAACCAGCCGTACCGGCAGTTCCAGTGAGCAGATGTGGCACACGAGGTCGAGCATGTTGCCGATGTGGACCAGATTCCTTTCCGTCTCACCGCGCGTCGCGCAATGGCGGACGGTGGTTTGCAGCGCGACCGCGATATAGGGGTCAATCATCGCTGTGGCTTCTTCTGCAGGTAGTCTGCCAGCCTGATCTCGCTGGCACCCGGAATGATCGGGCGCAGCATGTCCTCACGATCCTCGATGTCCTTGGTTGCATCGATAGCCAGCCGCAGCGAGCCTCTCCCGCCCTTGGCGCAACGCTCGAGTTCCCAGCTCTTCACATCCGGGATGACGCGATACTTGTCTGCACGTGCGATACGGGTATACATCGCCCACTCGACATCACTGAGATCGTGGACGTTTACATCCTCATCCACGACGATGATTCGCTTGGTGATGTGACTGACCGGGAAAAATCCACCCGAGGCCCTGAATGCTGCCTCGATCATGGCCATCGGTTCGGCATCGTCCTGCTTGCGCATGGAAATGACAATGTGAGCCATGGCGCCCATGCGGGGCTCGAGGAACACTTCGATGTCGACGATTCCGTCCAGCTGGCTGCGCAGTGCGCCTATCAGCGCACGGCGGATCGAGAAGGTCGCGATGGAACCGAGTGTGTTGTGCTCGGGGTTCCTGCCCGCAAGGATCGAATAGAACATCGCACCCCGGCGATGGGTGATGGCGGTGACTTCCGCCACGGGTGCTGTCTCGAGGCCGTACTGGCCCGCAAACTCGCCGAGGTTGTTGTCGATGTTGCCTGTAAAGCGGACTTCCACCTCGATGATCATCTCGGCATTGGCCGGTACGAGCAGGTCGCTGGTTTCGCATTTGACCAGATCGATGGGCTTGCCCTGCAGGCCGCCGGCCAGGTCCAGTTCGCACTGGTCCGGTGGCAGTTTGCAGGCTGCTGCCATCTGCAACGCCGGTTCCACGCCGATGGCGAGGGCCACCGGCATGGATTGTCCGTGCTGTTCGGCATGCTGGTAGAACTTGCGCAGGTCGGAAAGGGAGCTGGCGTTGACTGCGAGCGTGTTTGACCCAAGGATCAGCGAGCGGTAGACGCCCACATTCAGCTGCCCGGTGGTGGGGTTGCGTGAAATGCCGCAGGCGGAAGTGATGAACGGGCCGCTGTCCAGTTCGAAAAAAGTCGGTACCGGAATGTCGGGGAGGTCGATCTGCGCGCCACGGCGGACAACTTCCTTTACCGGCCCGGTGGGGACCTCGCGTGGTGCAATGGGGTTCCGCTTGGCGTGCTCAAACCGGTCGTCGAGATCATTGGCCGAAAAAGATTCTCCCGGCGGGCTGCCGAGCGCCCAGCCGAAGCACTCGATGCGGTTCAGCAAACCGCCAACGACGGGAAAGCGCGCACCGATGACATTCTCGAAGATGAAAGCGCGCCGCTGCTGGTCGATCTGCTCCATGACGGCTGCCATCTCGAACTCGGGATCGACTGGCCGGCTGATGCGGTACAGCTCACCGCGTTGCTCGAGAAGGCTGACGAGTCCTCTGAAATCCAGCACGGAAGATTCTCCTGCGGCAAGCGCTTCGGGGTGCCCATTCTAAAGGAGGAAGCGGGCGGGCTGCCCGGTCCGGAGCCGGTGTCCGCCAGTCAGACTGTCCCTGCCGGTGGGCCGGAGGTACCATCCCGGGGACAGGCCAGCCAGCCATCGTGGCAGGCAGGGAACCATGTCCGGGAGGATCATATGTCATACCAGGAGCCGGGAAACGAGCTGTCCGCCGGTACGCGCGACATGCACAGGGCGATCGAGTCGCTGAAAGAGGAACTTGAGGCCGTCGACTGGTACAACCAGCGCGTCGACGTCTGCCAGGACCAGGAACTCAGGGCGATCCTGGCGCATAACCGTGACGAAGAAAAGGAACACGCCGCCATGCTTCTCGAGTGGATCCGGCGCAATGATTCGGTGATGTCGAAGGAACTCAAGGACTACCTTTTTTCCACCGGGCCGCTTGCCCA
The DNA here is from genome assembly GCA_023383705.1 of Gammaproteobacteria bacterium. Classification (GTDB taxonomy): domain Bacteria; phylum Pseudomonadota; class Gammaproteobacteria; order Steroidobacterales; genus SHZI01. The sequence goes on from JAHDYM010000014.1 coordinate 47,623, forward strand.
TGACTGAGCAGATGTGAGCACGGAAGTTCCTTTGCAAAGGCCCTTGGGCGGGAACCGGCTGGGCGCCCGGGAGCAGTTCCTGGCAGAACTTGGCAAGGCGCTGCAGGTGGGGGAGTGCTGGGGCCTGGTCCTCAGCCAGCCCGTCCCGGGGCAAGCGGGTGATGGCGCGCTCCGGGTCGAGAAGGTCACTGTGCGTCCCGTAGAGATCTCGGGTCAGCGCTGCTATCAACTGGCCGAGCGCAGGGGGAAACAGGAGTTTCACCGGAATCTCGGCGCAGATGAATTGCTCAGGCGCACCACCGAGGAGGTCGGTGCAGCCTTTGCGCAGGCAGATCTCTACACCCGGTCGGCCGACCTGTACCTGCGGTTCAATGGCCGCAATGGTGCGCATCTGGCGCGCAAGAAGCCCTCTCGCAGTGCAGCTCCCGTGCTTGCCCATGACCGACGCAAGCGATACATCATCCCGGAAGGCGAGCCTTGCGCCTTCATGCAGGAAATCGGCGTGATGACACCTGCCGGCCAGGTGAAGGCAGCAAGGCAGGCCAAGTTCCGGCAGGTGAACCGGTTCCTGGAACTCGTGGAAGACGTGCTGCCCGAGCTGCCGCCGGATGGCAGCTTGCACGTGATCGATTTCGGTTGCGGCAAGAGTTACCTGACTTTCGCGCTCCATCATCTGCTCAGGAATATCCATCGGCGTGAAGTCGAAATCGTGGGGCTGGACCTGAAGGCCGGCGTGGTCCGCGACTGCCAGCGCATCGCCGAAAGACTTGGCTGTACCGGCCTGCGCTTCGAGGTCGGCGACATTGCCGGTTATGCGCCAGGCGGTGCGGTGGATCTCGTGGTGACACTGCATGCCTGCGATACGGCCAGCGATGCCGCGCTGGCCCGGGCCATAGGCTGGCAGACAAGGGCCATTCTCGCAGCGCCCTGCTGCCAGCACGAAATGGCAGGCCTGCTGTCCACGGATGTGCTGCCCGGGATCCTCGGGTTTGGCATCCTGAAGGAAAGGTTTGCGGCCTTGGCAACCGATGCGCTGCGTGCGGCGATCCTGGAGCGGGCGGGGTACCAGACGCAGATCGTCGAATTCATCGATCTCGAGCACACGCCGAAGAATCTCCTGCTTCGCGCCATCCGTCGTGCGCAGCCCGATCCGGCAGCTGCGGACGCGGTTGAATTGCTCAAGCGCCAGCTCGGCATCCGGGAATTCAGCCTGGAACGCCTGCTGCAAGACCTGCCGGCTTGATGGATCCGGGTCCCGAGGATGCCCTGACTGTCAGGCCCATCGGCCTGGTCAGGACCGGGGCCAGGACGCGGATCGAAGCGCCGCGCCAGCCCGGAGCCGGAAGCAACCTCGAGGGGGAGATTGAGCTGTACCCGGGGCACAACTTCGAGCATGCCTTGCAGGACCTGGAGGGCTGGGACTTCATCTGGGTGCTGTTCTGGTTTCATCACAACAGCCGCTGGCGCCCGAAGGTCCTTCCACCCCGCAGCAGCACCGGGCGCAAGGGTGTGTTTGCCACGCGGGCACCATACCGTCCCAATCCGATCGGGCTCTCTGCGCTCAGGCTGGAACGCATCGATGGACTTGTCCTGCATGTACGCGGCGTGGACATGCTCGACGGAACCCCGGTTCTCGACATCAAGCCCTACGTGCCCTACACCGATGCGCATCCTGCTGCCCGCAGCGGCTGGCTGGAGGAATCCGCACGTGTCCGTGATGCCGCAGGAACGCCTGCTGATCCGGTCAGGCGCCACGAGGTCGTGTTCTCGGCGACTGCGGCGGAGCAGGCTCGCTGGATAGAGTCACGCACCGGGCTGCCCATGCAGGCGCGGATCACCGCCGTGCTCTCCATGGGGCCCGAGCCACATCCCTATCGGCGTATACGGCGCGAAGAACTGGGTTACCGGCTCGCCCTGAAAGAATGGCGGGTCCATTTCAGGATTGAAGGGGAGGCGGTACTGGTCGACACCATCAGTTCCGGCTACCGGGCTGCACAGCTGGCTGCGGATGGCGATGAGACGATTGCCGCACATCGCATTTTCCGGCAGATATTCCGTTCCTGAGCCGGCTAGTTTTCCCTGGCTGCTGCAACCCCGACCGGCCTGAAGGGCTCCGTTTCAATGCGCGCGTAGCGCACTTCGACGATGGTCAGTTCTTCACGGCCCGCAGGGGCCTGGAAGACCACGCTGTCGCCGGTGCGCGCCTTGAGCAGGGCGCGCGCCAGCGGTGACACCCAGCTGATCCGGCCCAGCGCAAGGTCGATTTCGTCCACGCCGACGATGGTGACCGTGTGCTGCTCACCTGTCTGCCGCGTATAGCTGACCCTTGCCCCGAAAAAGACCTGGCCCACGCGGTCACCGCGCGGCTGTTCCGGATCGATCACCTCCGCCAGGTCGATCCGCTTGCCGAGGAAACGGATGCGACGGTCGATCTCGCGCAGTCGCCGCTTGCCGTACTGGTAGTCCGCGTTTTCGCTGCGGTCGCCATTTCCGGCTGCCCAGGAAACGACCGCAGTCACGGCAGGCCGCTCCTTGTGCAGCAGGTACTGCAGTTCGTCCTTGAGGCGCTGCAGGCCGCCGGGGGTAATGTAGTTCCTGGTTCCGGCCGGCAGGATTGGCACAACCGGTCCGGTGGCGCCTTCCTCGTCCTCGTCGGTATCCGGTTCCCGGGTGAAAGCCTTGTTCATCGGCAGATCCTGACTCTTCGCGGCAGCATACGCTACAGACGGTCCGGCCAGGGGTGCCATCTGGTATAAACACAGCCCCGAATAATCTGGAGTTGCGCCGTGGCTACAAAGCAGTATTCAAGTCCACCCGCCATGCAGGTGGAAACCGACCGCAGCTACAAGGCTGTGATCGAGACCGAAAAAGGCAGCATCGAACTCGAACTGTTTCCCCAGCATGCGCCGAAGACCGTCAACAACTTCGTTTTCCTGGCCCGTGAAGGTTTCTATGACGGCGTGGTATTCCATCGCGTTATTGCCGACTTCATGATCCAGGGTGGCGATCCGACTGGCAGCGGACGGGGGGGACCCGGCTATCGCTTCGAGGACGAATTCGATGCCAATCCGCTGCGTCACGAGCGCGGGGTCATCTCGATGGCCAACGCCGGCCCCGGCACCAATGGCAGCCAGTTCTTCATCACCCATGGTCCGCAACCGCACCTGGATGGCCGGCATACCGTGTTTGGCAAGGTGAGCAAGGGGCAGGATGTCGTCGATGCAATCCGGCAGGGTGATGCCATGATCAAGGTCACGGTCAGCTGACAGCCCGGATCTGGCGGCAATAAAAAAGGGGTGCCGGTATCGCTACCGGCACCCCGATTTGCTTCAGGAGGCTATGAGGAAATCAAGCCTCGTCAGCCGCCTTGCGCTCAGCGCGGTTCTTGAACAGGGGAACTGCTTCCAGTACCCAGTTGCCGCTGGTGCGACGACCCGGGGACGGGATTGCATAGACCTTGTCCTTGCCATGACGCTTCTTGAACTCGGCCCAGTTGATGCGCCAGCCCATGTCGTCGAACTTGGCCAGCCATTCGCGATAAGCGACGACAGCCTTGTCGGCCGGCATCAGCACTTCCTTGGTGTTGTTCATCGGCGTCTGCAGGGGCTG
>JAHDYM010000131.1 GCA_023383705.1 Gammaproteobacteria bacterium
TGATCGTGTCGCAGTTGCACCGCTCGCCTGGCGTGTTCTTTGACCACGACAAGGGCAAGACCCACTCCTCCGGCAAGCTGCTGTTCTCGGCGCGGATCATCCCGTACCGCGGCTCCTGGCTGGATTTCGAGTTCGATCCCAAGGATTGCGTATTCGCGCGCATCGACCGTCGGCGCAAGCTGCCGGTAACCATCATCCTGCGCGCGCTCAATCTCTCGAACCAGGAGATGCTCGATCTCTTCTTCGAGAAGAATGATTTCTACCTGTCACCGAAGAGCTTCGAGTTTGGCCTCGTGCCGCAGCGTCTGCGCGGTGACACGGCAACGTTCGACATCAAGATCGGCCGGAAGGTGGTCGTCGAAGAAGGGCGCCGGATCAGTGCCCGTCACGTGCGTGAACTCGAGGAATCCGGGGCCAAGACCCTCGAGGTTCCCCGCGAGTACCTCGAGGGCAAGATCCTCGCCCATGACGTGGTCGACAAGGCTACCGGCGAACTGCTTGCGCGCGCCAACGATGAACTGACCGCGACCATGATCGACCAGTTCGTCGAGAAGGGCGTGAAACACATCAAGACGCTCTATGTGAACGACCTTGATCGCGGTCCCTATATCTCGAACACGCTGCGTATCGATTCATCGGTTACGCGCCTGGATGCGCTCGTCGAGGTGTATCGCATGATGCGCCCGGGCGAGCCACCCACCAAGGATGCTGCCGAAAACCTCTTCCAGAACCTGTTCTTCAATGCCGAGCGCTATGACCTGTCTGGCGTCGGCCGGATGAAGTTCAATCGTCGCGTGGGCCGCGCCGAGATCACCGGAACCGGCGTCCTGACCAAGGAAGACATCATCGATACGCTGCGGACCCTGATGGAAATCCGTAACGGTCGTGGCCAGGTGGACGATATCGACCACCTCGGCAATCGTCGCGTCCGCAGTGTTGGCGAAATGGCCGAAAACGCCTTCCGTGTCGGCCTGGTACGGGTGGAGCGTGCGGTGAAGGAGCGCCTGACCATCGCCGACTCCGAGGGCCTGATGCCGCAGGAACTGATCAATGCCAAGCCGGTGGCGGCGGCGGTCAAGGAATTCTTCGGGTCCAGCCAGCTCTCGCAGTTCATGGACCAGAACAACCCGCTGTCGGAAGTCACCCACAAGCGCCGCGTGTCGGCCCTTGGCCCGGGTGGCCTGACCCGCGAGCGCGCCGGCTTCGAGGTCCGCGACGTGCATCCGACCCATTACGGTCGCGTCTGTCCGATCGAGACTCCGGAAGGTCCGAATATCGGCCTGATCAACTCGCTGTCCGTCTATGCGCGGACCAATGACTACGGCTTCCTCGAGACGCCGTACCGCAAGGTCAGGAATGGCCGCGTGACCGACGAAATCGAATACCTGTCGGCGATCGAAGAGGGTCTGCACGTCATCGCGCAGGCCAATGCGGAGCTCGATGCCAAGGGCGCATTCGTTGATGACCTGGTTTCGGTCAGGCACCAGAACGAATTCACCTTGCTGCCGCGTGAACGCATCGACTACATGGACGTCTCGCCGAAGCAGACCGTGTCTGTCGCGGCCTCGCTGATTCCCTTCCTTGAGCACGACGATGCAAACCGCGCACTCATGGGCGCGAACATGCAGCGCCAGGCCGTGCCGACCCTCCGCTCCGATGTGCCGCTGGTCGGTACCGGGATGGAGCGGGCGGTCGCCGTCGATTCCGGCGTTACCGTGGTCGCGCGTCGTGGCGGAATCGTCGATTCGGTGGATGCATCGCGCATCGTGGTCCGTGTCAACGATGATGAGACCATTGCAGGGGAGCCGGGTGTCGATATCTACAACCTGACGAAGTACACGCGTTCCAACCAGAACACCTGCATCAACCAGCGGCCGCTGGTGAAGGCCGGTGACGTGATTGCAAAGCGCGACGTGCTGGCGGATGGCGCCTCGACCAGCCTCGGCGAGCTTGCGCTCGGCCAGAATCTGCTCGTGGCCTTCATGCCATGGAACGGCTACAACTTCGAAGACTCCATCCTGCTCTCCGAGCGGCTGGTCGAGGAGGACCGTTTCACCACGATCCATATCGAGGAGCTGGCCTGCGTTGCCCGTGACACCAAGCTCGGGCCGGAAGAGATCACCGCTGATATTCCCAATGTCGGCGAAACCGCGCTGGCAAAGCTCGATGAGGCAGGCATTGCCTACATCGGTGCCGAGGTGCGTGCCGGCGATATCCTCGTTGGCAAGGTGACCCCGAAGGGCGAGACGCAGCTGACGCCTGAAGAAAAGCTGCTGCGCGCGATCTTCGGCGAGAAGGCATCGGACGTGAAGGATACCGGCCTGCGCGTGCCGCCCGGCATGGACGGTACGGTCATCGACGTCCGCGTGTTTACCCGTGATGGCGTAGACAAGGACAGCCGGGCCCTGTCGATTGAAACCGCCGAACTCGAAAGCGTGCGCAAGGACTTCGACGACCAGCTGCGCATTCTTGAAGAGGACATCTTCCAGCGTGTCGAGCGCATGCTGGTCGGCAAGCAGAGTGAAGGTGGTCCGGGTGCGCTCAAGTCGGGCGGCCGGATCACGCAGGGCTACCTGGCCGAGCTGGCCCGCGAAAAGTGGTTTGAAATACGGCTGACCAACGACGAGGCCAATGCACAGCTCGAGCAGGCTGCCGAGCGGCTTCGTCAGCAGCGCCAGGAGTTCGACCGGCGCTTCGAGGAAAAGCGCAAGAAAATCACGGCTGGCGATGATCTCGCGCCTGGCGTGCTGAAGATGGTCAAGGTCTACCTTGCCGTCAAGCGCCGCATCCAGCCGGGTGACAAGATGGCCGGCCGCCACGGCAACAAGGGCGTCATTTCCACCATCGTGCCGGTGGAAGACATGCCGTACCTCGCCGACGGCACGCCGGTGGATATCGTCCTCAATCCGCTGGGCGTGCCCTCCCGCATGAATATCGGGCAGGTGCTGGAGACGCACCTGGGTTGGGCTGCCAAGGGGCTCGGCCGCAAGATCGGTGCGCTGATCGAGGCCAATGCAGCGACTGCCGAGAAGCGGAAGCTGCTTGACGACATCTACAACAAGACCGGTGGGCAGAAGGTCAAGCTCAACGAGCTGACGGACTCCGAAATCGACGAGCTGGCCGGGAATCTCCGGCATGGCGTGCCGATCGCGACGCCGGTATTCGACGGTGCGAGCGAGAAGGAAATCAAGAGCCTGCTGGAGCTGGCTGATCTGCCGTTGACCGGCCAGGCGCAGCTGTACGACGGACGGACCGGTGAGGCCTTCGACCGGCCGACAACGGTTGGCTACATGTACATGCTGAAGCTCAACCATCTGGTTGACGACAAGATGCATGCCCGCTCGACCGGCCCGTACAGTCTCGTCACGCAGCAGCCCCTGGGCGGCAAGGCCCAGTTTGGCGGCCAGCGCTTCGGCGAGATGGAAGTCTGGGCGCTGGAGGCTTATGGCGCTTCCTACACGCTGCAGGAAATGCTGACCGTCAAGTCGGATGACGTGCAGGGTCGCACCAAGATGTACAAGAACATCGTGGACGACACGCACGAGGTGGCGGCCGGAATGCCCGAGTCCTTCAATGTGCTCGTAAAGGAAATCCGTTCTCTCGCCATCAACATGGAACTCGAGAAGGACTGACACACGCGGCTACCGGTAAATCAGTAAACGCGCGGACCGAACAATGGCAGGTGGTGATTCATGAGAGACCTACTGAAGCTTTTCAAGCAGCAGCAGACGGTCGAGGACTTCGACGCTATACGTATCCAGCTGGCGTCGCCGGAAAGGATCCGTTCGTGGTCCTTCGGCGAGGTCAAGAAGCCGGAAACGATCAATTACCGGACTTTCAAGCCGGAACGTGATGGCCTGTTCTGCGCCAAGATCTTTGGTCCGATCAAGGACTACGAGTGTCTTTGCGGCAAGTACAAGCGGCTCAAGCATCGCGGCGTGGTTTGCGAAAAGTGCGGCGTCGAGGTTACCCAGGCCAAGGTCCGCCGTGACCGCATGGGCCACATCGAGCTCGCCAGCCCCGTCGCCCACATCTGGTTCCTGAAGTCGCTGCCCTCGCGCATCGGACTCATGCTGGACATGACCCTGCGCGAGATCGAGCGTGTGCTGTATTTCGAGGCCTTCGTGGTCATCGATCCGGGCATGACGCCGCTCGAGCGCGGGCAGTTGCTGACCGACGAGCAGTACCTCGAGGCAGTCGAGCAGCATGGTGACGAATTCGATGCCCGTATGGGCGCCGAGGCCGTCCATCACATGCTGCGTACCATTGACCTGCAGCGTGAGGTGATCAAGGTCCGCGAAGACATCGCCGGAACCACCTCGGAAACCAAGATCAAGCGCCTCTCCAAGCGCCTGAAGCTGATCGATGCCTTCATCGAGTCGGGTAACCGTCCCGAGTGGATGGTGCTCACCGTCCTGCCGGTGTTGCCGCCCGACCTGCGTCCGCTGGTGCCGCTGGATGGCGGCCGGTTCGCCACTTCCGACCTCAATGATCTCTATCGTCGGGTCATCAACCGCAACAACCGCCTGCGCCGGTTGCTGGAGCTGAATGCGCCGGACATCATCGTCCGTAATGAAAAGCGCATGCTGCAGGAAGCAGTCGACGCATTGCTCGACAATGGCCGCCGTGGCCGGGCCATAACCGGCACCAACCGCCGCCCGCTCAAGTCGCTTGCCGACATGATCAAGGGCAAGCAGGGCCGTTTCCGGCAGAACCTGCTCGGCAAGCGTGTCGATTACTCCGGCCGTTCAGTCATCGTGGTCGGCCCGACGCTGAAACTGCATCAGTGCGGTCTGCCGAAGAAGATGGCGCTCGAACTGTTCAAGCCGTTCATCTTTTCCAAGCTGCAGCTGCGCGGCGAGGCATCCACGATCAAGGCGGCCAAGCGACTGGTTGAGCGCGAAGGTCCGGAAGTCTGGGATATCCTCGAGGAGGTCATCCGCGAGCACCCGGTGCTGCTCAACCGTGCCCCGACCCTGCATCGTCTGGGTATCCAGGCTTTCGAGCCGGTGCTCATCGAGGGCAAGGCCATCCAGCTGCATCCGCTGGTCTGCACGGCGTTCAACGCTGACTTCGACGGCGACCAGATGGCGGTGCATGTACCGCTGTCGCTGGAGGCGCAGCTCGAAGCCCGCGCACTCATGATGTCGACGAACAACATCCTCTCGCCGGCCAACGGTGAGCCGATCATCGTGCCGTCGCAGGACGTGGTGCTGGGCCTGTACTACATGACCC
>JAHDYM010000132.1 GCA_023383705.1 Gammaproteobacteria bacterium
CGGCGCAGCATCAATGTGCAGGAAATGGATACCCTGAAGGGCTGATGTGATGGAGCGAATCTACCTGGCTATCGTCCTCTGTCCGCTGCTTGCGGCTGTGCTGGCCGGCATCTTCGGGCGGGTCATCGGGCGAGCGGGGGCACATACCGTGACCATCCTCGGGGTTGGCGCATCCTTCCTGATGTCTTTGCTCGTGCTCAAGTCCCAGGTTCTCGACGGTGCACCGGTATGGAACGATACGGTCTATACCTGGGCCGTGGTCGATGGCGTGCACATGCAGGTCGGCTTCCTGGTCGACCGGCTGACTGCGCTGATGATGGTCGTGGTGACTTCCGTCTCGCTGATGGTGCATGTCTACACGATCGGATACATGCACGACGACGACGGCTACCAGCGATTCTTCAGCTACATCTCCCTGTTTACCTTCGCCATGCTGATGCTGGTGATGTCGAACAACTTCCTGCAGCTGTTCTTCGGCTGGGAGGCGGTCGGTGTTGTTTCCTACCTGCTGATCGGATTCTGGTACACGCGGCCCAGTGCGATTTTCGCCAACATGAAGGCCTTCCTCGTCAATCGTGTCGGCGACTTCGGCTTCCTGCTCGGCATTGCGCTGGTCCTGATGTCGACCGGCAGCCTGGATTACGCGACGGTCTTTGCCGGCGCCGAGGCGATGAGTGGCGAGACGATCCAGGTGCTCGGCGACAGCCAGTGGTCGGTGATCACGCTGGCCTGCATCCTCCTGTTCGTCGGTGCGATGGGCAAATCGGCACAGATGCCGCTCCATGTGTGGTTGCCGGATTCGATGGAAGGCCCGACACCGATTTCGGCGCTGATACACGCGGCGACGATGGTGACGGCGGGTATCTTCATGGTGGCCCGGATGTCGCCGCTGTTCGAGCACTCGGATACGGCGCTGTCGGTCGTCATGGTGGTTGGCGCGACGACCGCGCTGTTTACCGGTTTCCTGGGTGTCGTGCAGAACGACATCAAGCGGGTGGTTGCCTATTCGACTCTCTCGCAGCTCGGCTACATGACTGTTGCGCTGGGCGCGTCGGCCTATGCAGCCGGCGTGTTTCACCTCATGACCCATGCCTTCTTCAAGGCGCTCCTGTTCCTGGCGGCGGGCGCAGTGATCATCGCGATGCACCATGAGCAGGACATCCGCAAGATGGGCGGGCTCTGGCGTTACCTGCCGATCACCTGGATGACCAGCCTGATCGGTACCCTGTCGCTCATCGGCTTTCCCGGTTTTGCGGGCTTCTTCTCCAAGGACGCAATCATTGAGGCGGTTGGCGCTGCACATCGTGCCGGCGCGGACTATGCCTGGTGGTGCCTGATGATCGGCGTTTTCGTCACGGCGCTCTATTCCTTCCGCATGTTCTTCCTGGTTTTCCATGGCGCCGAGCGCATCGATCCGCATGCAAAGGAGCATTTGCACGAGCCGTCGGTGGTCGTCTGGCTGCCGTTGGTCCTGCTGGCAGTGCCATCGGTCATCCTCGGCTGGTTGACCATCTCCCCGGTGGTTTTCGGCAGCTATTTCGGCGATGCGATCGTCGTCCACGAGATCAATGATGTGCTGGGGGAGGGTGCCGCGGAGTTCCATGGTCCCCTTGGCTATGTCCTGCATGCCCTGCAGATGCCGGTGCCATGGATCGCCCTGGCCGGTGCCCTTTGTGCCTGGTACCTGTACCTGAAGAACCCGGCCTTGCCGGAGCGTTTGCGCGCGCAGTTCAGCGCCATCCATACGCTGCTCATCAACAAGTACTACTTCGATGATTTCAACCAGAAGGTGTTTGCACGCGGCAGCACCGCGCTCGGCAGCTTCTTCTGGCGTGTCGGCGATGTCGCCGTGATCGATGACGGTCTGGTGAATGGCAGCGCACGGATTGTGGGCTGGGTTGCGCAACTCTCGCGCCAGATCCAGTCGGGTTACCTGTACCACTATGCGTTTGCAATGATTGCCGGACTGGCTGTGCTGGTCGGCTGGTTGCTGTTTGCGGGCTGATTCAGCCGGGCGATGGGGTAGACGTGGGAATACTGAGCATACTGATCTGGCTGCCGATACTCGGCGGGTTGCTGGTCCTCGCGGTCGGGCGGACGAGTGCGGGCAGGCCGTCCGGGAGCGGTGCCGGCCTGCGTGCCGACCGTCTGCTGGCGCTCGTGGTCTCGCTGCTCTGCCTGGTGCTCAGCCTGCCCTTGTGGACGGACTTCAATGCCGCAACGGCCGACATGCAGTTCGTCGAGCGCATGCCCTGGATACGGGCCTTCAACGTCGAGTATTTCCTCGGCGTGGACGGCTTCTCGATGCCGCTGATCCTGCTGACGGCCTTCCTGACACCGATCGTCGTGCTGGCCGGCTGGGATTCGGTCCGGTCCCGTACCGCGGAATACTTTGCGGCCTTCCTGATCCTCGAAGGCCTGATGATCGGCGTATTCGCCGCCCTGGATGCCTTGCTGTTCTATGTGTTCTGGGAAGCCATGCTTATCCCGATGTTCATCATCATCGGTGTCTGGGGTGGTGAGCGCCGGATCTACGCGACCGTCAAGTTCTTCCTGTACACGTTCCTTGGCTCGGTATTCATGCTGATCGCGCTGATCTACATGTACCTCAAGTCGGGCAGCTACAGCATCCTCGCTTTCCAGCAATTGCCGCTCGGGCAGACCGAGCAGATCCTGATCTTCCTGGCCTTCTTTGCGGCATTTGCCGTCAAGGTGCCGATGTGGCCGGTACACACCTGGTTGCCCGATGCACACGTCGAGGCGCCCACCGGTGGCTCGGTGATCCTCGCGGCGATACTGCTCAAGATGGGTGGCTACGGGTTCATTCGCTTCAGCCTGCCGATCACGCCGGATGCCAGCGGACAGTTGGCGGGGCTGATGATTGCCCTGTCGCTGGTCGCGGTGGTGTATATCGGCTTCGTGGCCCTCGTCCAGCAGGACATGAAGAAGCTGATCGCCTATTCATCCATCGCCCACATGGGCTTTGTCACACTGGGATTCTTCATCGCCTGGCCGATCATCGAGCGTACCGGGGACACCAGCGGCGTTGCCATGGGCCTGTCTGGCGGGATGCTGCAGATGATCTCGCACGGTTTCGTCTCGGGTGCCCTGTTTCTCTGTGTCGGCGTGCTGTATGATCGGATGCACAGCCGGAAGATCGCCGACTACGGTGGCGTTGTAAACACGATGCCGCGTTTCGCTGCCTTCATGGTGCTGTTTGCGCTCGCCAATGCCGGCTTGCCGGGAACCTCGGGTTTTGTCGGCGAGTTTATGGTCATCCTGGCCAGCTTCAAGGCCGGATTCTGGTATGCCTTCCTCGCATCGATGACCCTGATCCTGGGCGCGGCCTATACGCTTTGGCTGGTCAAGCGGGTTGTATTCGGTGCTGTTGCCAATACGGGCGTGGCCAGTCTGGTCGATATCTCCGCCCGGGAAATGCTGATTCTCCTGCTCGTTGCCGTCGGCGTACTCTGGCTGGGCCTGTGGCCGGCGCCGCTGGCTGATGTGATGTCGGCAAGTGTCGAACATCTGGTTACGCAGATCACCCAGTCCAAGCTGCAGGCGGCCCTATGAACAGTGCACTCATGGAATGGTCTGTCCTGCTGCCTGAAATCATCCTGGCCGCCGGCATCTGCCTCTTGCTGCTCGTCGACCTCTTCGTGCGTGACAGCGCGCGTGATATCACCTACCTGCTGGCGATATTCCTGCTGGCTGGTGTGGCCTGGGTATTGATCGGTGGCAGTGCGGATGGCGCGGCGCAGCTGGCCTCCGGCGGTGCATACGTCGCCGACGGGCTGTCCCGCGCGCTCAAGCTGTTCGCCGTCACGGCGGTGGCCACGGTGTTCCTCTATTCCCGGCCATGGCTGAGCAGCAGGAAGCTGCATTTCGGCGAGTACTACCTCCTGGGCCTGTTTGGCCTGCTGGGAATCATGGTGCTGGCCTCGGGTTACAGCCTGCTGGTCAGCTATATCGGGCTGGAGATACTTTCGCTCAGCCTTTACGCGATGGTGGCTTTCGACCGTGATTCGCCGCGCTCGGCCGAAGCGGCGATCAAGTACTTCGTGCTGGGTGCGATCGCCTCCGGTACGCTGCTTTATGGCATGTCCCTGATCTATGGCATCACGGGGACCCTGCAGGTCGGTGAGTTGCAGACCGCCATTGCGGCCCGGTCGGAGGTCGTGGGTCTGTGGGTGGGCCTCGGATTCATGGTGGCCGGTGTCGCCTTCAAGTTCGGCGCCGTGCCGTTCCACATGTGGGTGCCGGATGTCTATGACGGTGCGCCGACCCCGGTCACCCTCTATATCGGTACGGCGCCCAAGCTGGGCGCACTCGCCCTCGCTGTCCGCCTTCTGGTGGAGGGCGCTGCCGGTCTGGCCTCCTTCTGGGAGCCGATGCTGGCTGCGCTTGCCGTGCTGTCGCTGGTGCTGGGCAATGTTGCGGCGATCGCGCAGACGAACATCCGGCGGATGCTTGCCTATTCGACGATCTCGCACGTCGGCTTCATCCTGCTGGGCCTGGTTTCCGGCAGTCCGGCCGGTGTGCAGGCGGCGCTGTTCTACACCATCGTCTACGTGATCATGGCGGCCGGTGCCTTCGGTTTCCTGGTCATGCTCGGCAGTCGCGGCCAGGATGTAAACGAACTGGATGATTTGCGCGGCCTCTGGCAGAGGAGCCCGTGGTTCACCCTGATGATGGTCTTGCTGATGATCAGCATGATCGGTGTACCGCCGCTCGCCGGGTTCTATGCCAAGTGGTGGGTTCTGGCTGCCTTGCTGAATTCCGGCTACATGGGTCTCGCCATCGTCGGTGTGCTGACTTCGGTGATCGGCGCCTTCTACTACCTGCGGGTGATACGCCTGATGCTGTTTGACAACGGCGGCACTGCCAGCACAGCCGGGCTGCCGCTGGACCTCCGGGTGGTGCTTAGCGTCAATGCCCTGCTGTTGCTGGGTATCGGCCTGTTCCCGGACCGGTTGCTGGAGCTGTGCGCGCATGCTGCTGCGCTGATCTGAGCTGGTTCCTTCCGCCCCGCTCGATGGCGGTTGCCTCACTGCTGCGAAATCGCTACCATGCGCAGCTGCGCTGGTGCGGGGTGGAGCAGTCTGGCAGCTCGTCGGGCTCATAACCCGAAGGTCGTAGGTTCGAATCCTACCCCCGCTACCAACGCCATCTTGGAGGGTTCCAAACGGTTATCGTTAACCGCTTT
>JAHDYM010000133.1 GCA_023383705.1 Gammaproteobacteria bacterium
TCTGCCGCCGCGCGGCCCATCGGCGCGCGCTTGCCGCGGTCACGGTTGCCGCCACAGCCAAACACGCACCAGAGCTGGCCGCGACAGTGCGGACGGGCCGCTTCCAGCACCTTGCGCAGCGCATCGGTGGTATGCGCGAAATCCACCAGGACCGTCGGCTGGCCCGCGGCTCCCGGCACGCGCTGCATGCGTCCCGGCGGAGCCGTGCACTCCGCGAGTGCGGCAACAGCACGCGCGAGCGACTGGCCCTCCGCCAGCAATATGCCGGCGGCCAGCAGCAGGTTTTCGGCATTGAAGTGGCCCCACAGGGAACTCTCGAGACGGGCCGTACCATGCTCGCCGCTGAACTCGAGCACCAGGCCATCGCTGTCACACTGCAACAGGCGGGCCCGCAGCCGTGCCGCGGGATTGCCCGCCAGGCTGACACCGAGGCAGGCGGTTTCCGCCGGCAGCGACGCTGCCAGATCGCGGCCAAAGGCGTCGTCGAGGTTGATCACCGCGGTGCGCGCACCAGCGCGGAACAGGCGCGCCTTGGCCGCCGCGTAGTGCTCGACATCAGGGTGATAGTCGAGATGGTCGCGGCCCAGGTTGCTGAAGGCGACGGTACTGAAGTGCACGCCATCGACACGTTGCTGGTCGAGCGCATGCGAAGACACTTCCATCACCACATGCCGGGCGCCCGCGTCGGCGAGTTCGCGCAACTGCCGGTGCAGCGTTATGCAACCCGGCGTGGTGCATGTACCAGAACGCAGTCGCGCTGCCAGGCCGTGACCCAGCGTTCCCATATAACCGGCTGTCGCACCGAGCTTGCCAAGCGCCTGGGTCACCAGCCATGCAGTCGTGGTCTTGCCATTGGTGCCGGTGATGCCGGTGACAGCCATCGCCATCGATGGCGCCGCGAAGAAACGGTTGGCAATCGTGCCGAGCCGCTGGCCGAGATCCGGCACGGCGACACCGCAAACTCCGGCCGGCAACGCCGGGACCTGTACCGTGGCATCCGCTTCCCAGGCGATCGCCGAGGGCTGCGCAGCCAGCGCCTGGTCGACAAATTCAAGGCCATGATGCGCCCGCCCCCGGCAGGCGAGGAACAGTCCGCCGCGCGTCACATTGATGCTTTCCGTGGTGATGTCGAGGATCTCCCGTTGCGGCACCTCCACCCCGAAACCATCGAACAGCGTGCGCAGGTCCATGTCTCTGTCGCCATGCAGGTTCATGGGCGGTTGGCAGCCAGCGTCACCGGACGCGGCGCTTCGGGTGGCGGGATGCCATCCGGTGGCACGGCGAAGATGCGCAGGGCACCTGTCGCGATCGTGGAGAACACCGGCGCGGCAACATCACCTCCGTAGTAAACGCCGCCGCGCGGATCATCCACGACCACGACGATGGCAAAACGCGGCTTGTCCACCGGTGTGACCCCGGCGAATACCGCCGTGTGCCGGTCACCCGAATAGCCGCTGGCAGTGAGTTTGCGTGCGGTGCCCGTCTTGCCTGCCACCCGGTAGCCGGTCACGGCCGCCTTGAGGCCGGTACCCTCGCGGGTGACCACCTGCTCAAGCATGGACAGCACATCGCGCGCCACCTGCGGGCTGACCACGCGCCGCGCGATCGGCGCCTGCGCGATGCGCACCAGTGACACCGGCCGGTACAGCCCTTCGGCGGCCAGCACTGCATAGGCCTGGGCGAGCTGCAGCGGCGTCATCGACAGGCCATAGCCGTAGGCCAGCGTCGCCTGCCCGATCGGTCGCCAGCTCTGGTATGGCGCCAGCACACCGGCCGATTCACCCGGGAAACCGCTGGTCGTGAGGCGCCCGGTACCGAAGCGGCTGAGCGTGTTCCACAGCACTTCCTTGTCGAGTTGCATGGCCAGATGCACCATGCCGACGTTGCTCGACTTGGCCAGGATCGTCGCCAGGTCGATACGGCCGAGGTTGTGCTTGTCCTCGATGGTCTTGTTGCCAACCCGGATGAAACCGGAGTTGGTATCCACCTCGCTGCGCGCATTGAAGCGCCCGCTGTCGAGCGCTGCTGCAACGATCAGCGGCTTGAAAGTCGAGCCCGGCTCGATGATGTCGGTGATGGCGCGGTTGCGGAACAGTGCCGGCTTGATCTGGCTGCGGTCGTTGGGGTTGTAGGCGGGCTGGTTGACGTCGGCGAGTACCTCGCCGGTTGTCACATCGATGACGACCGCCGAAGCCGAGGCGGCCTGGTGCTGCTGCACGGCCGCCTTCAGCGCCCGGTAGGCAAAATACTGGATGCGCAGGTCTATCGAAGTCACCAGGTCGCCACCCGGTCGCGGCGGTTCGATGCTCTCCACATCCTCGATCACCCGGCCCAGGCGGTCGCGCAGCACGCGCTTGGTGCCGGGCACGCCCTGCAGCCAGTTGTTGAAGGCCAGCTCCAGCCCTTCCTGGCCCCGGTCATCGATGTTGGTGAAACCGAGCAGATGGCCCGTGACTTCGCCGGCCGGGTAGTAGCGGCGATATTCGCGCAACAGATGCACACCGGGGATCTGCAGGGCATCGACTGCAGCCGCCTCGGCCGGATTCATGTGGCGCCTGAGATAGACGAATTCCTTGCGCACATTGCGCGTGAGGCGTGCGGTGAGTTCGCCGCCATCCATCTTCAGCACCCGGGCCAGCGCCGGAATCCTGTCCGCCGATTCGAGCAGCTGCGGGGGATTTACCCAGACGCTGTCGACCGGCGTACTGACCGCCAGCGGCACCCCGTTGCGGTCCTTGATGACACCGCGCGTGGCGGACAGCGTGGCGATGCGCAGGTGCCTGGCGGCCGCCTGCGCGTGCAGGAAATCGGTGTTGAAGACCTGCAGGTGCACGGCACGGGCAACCAGCCCGCCCACCGCCAGCATCAGCACTGCAGCGACGAACCACATGCGCCAGACAAAGCTGCGCTGGACCGGCTTCTGCTGCCTGTCAGCGCTGCTCATCGCGCCACCACCTCGATGCCACGCGGATCAGGCATGCGCATCGCCAGCTTGTCGCGGGCCACGGTCTCGACCCGTGGATAGGCAGCCTGCGTGCTCTGCTCGATCTGCAGGCGGCCCCAGTCCATCTCCAGTCGGTCGCGTTCGGCTGTCAGGGTCTGCAGTTCGACGAACAGCTTGCGCGACTTGTGCTTCGCATACACGGCGGCAACCGCCGATACCATCACGGCGACAGCCAGGCCGGCACAGATTGCGCGGCTGCGATCGGCGGGAGTCATCGCAGCTTCTCCGCCGTACGCAGCACCGCGCTGCGGGCCCGCGGGTTCCGTTGCAGTTCGGCCTCGCCCGCCGTTACCGCACGGCCAAGCAGTTTCAGCACCGGCTGTGCCGATGCCGGCACCACCGGCACGTCGCGCAGGGCCGGATCCACCCGCGAGTGATCGCGCATGAAACGCTTCACGATGCGGTCCTCGAGCGAATGGAAGCTGATGACACAGAGCCGTCCGCCCGGCGCCAGCGCGTCGACCGCGCCGCGCAGTGCCGCCTCCAGCTCATCGAGCTCGCCGTTGATGAAGATGCGGATTGCCTGGAAGCTGCGGGTGGCGGCATGGCGACCGGGTTCACTGCGCACGACGCTGGCGATGATGCCGGCCAGCTGCCGGGTACGCAGGACCGGCTCTGTGCCGCGTGCCGCACAGATCGCCTGCGCGATGCGCCGCGAAGCACGCTCTTCGCCATAACGCCAGAGCACGCCGGCAATTTCCTGCTCGCTGGCCGCGTTGATCCAGTCTGCAGCCGACAGGCCGCTTGCCGGATCCATGCGCATGTCGAGCGGACCGTCCTCACGGAAACTGAAACCGCGCGCGGGATCGTCGAGCTGCGGCGAGGAAACGCCGATGTCGAGCAGAATGCCGTGAATGTTGCCAAGCCAGCCCAGCTCCCCGAGTACGTCATGCAGGTGCGAAAATCCGGTCTGCCGGATGCTGAATCGACGGTCAGCAGCCTGCAGGGCCATGCCGGCGGCAACGGCCTCCGGATCGCGGTCCAGTCCCAGCAGCCTGCCATGCGGCCCAAGCTGCGCGAGGATGGCCCGCGCGTGCCCACCGCGCCCGAAAGTAGCGTCGACATAGAGGCCGTCAGCCCGGACGGCCAGATAACGAAGCACCTCGTCCAGCAGGACAGGTACATGTGAATTCACCCCAGCACCCCGCGTCTTCATCAGGACGCGTTAGTTTGTGTTTTCGACTTCGTCCCTACAGCGAGAGCGACTCAAGCTCCGCCGGCAGTCCGAGCCCGTCCCCTTTCTCTTCAGTCAGCCAGCTGTCACGACGTTCGTTCCAGCGCGCCTCATCCCACAGCTCAAACTTGTTGCCCTGCCCGATCAGCATTGCCTGGCGCTCGAGGCCGGCGAACTCGCGCAACTCGCGCGGAATCAGCACACGCCCCTGGCCATCGACTTCGAGCTCGCTCGCATAGCCGACCATCAGCCGCTGCAGGCGGCGCGTACTCTTGTTGAAGCTCGACAGGCGCATGAGCTTGCGCTCGATCTCTTCCCAGTCTGGCAGCGGGTAGATCAGCAGGCAGTGATCCTGGTCGACGGTGCAAATCAGTTTCCCGGCGCAACGGGCAGCCAGGCGATCGCGATAGCGCGCCGGGACAGCCAGGCGGCCCTTGGCATCGAGGGTGATTTGAGTTGCTCCACGGAACACTGTCGTCAGGGCCTTTTAAACCCTTTTCTCCCACCACATGCCACTTTGTTCCACTATAGGTTTGAGCTGCACATGCGTCAACACAAGTGGCAAAAAAAAGCACGGGCGACAGGGGCTTAGCTCGGAACGAGCAGGCTCTCAGCAGAAGAAAATCCAATGGTCGTTCAAGAAATCATGAGCTTAGGTGGGGTTTCTCGCGACAGGCTCACCTCGACCAGCGAAGCGGGCAAAAGCGCAGGGCGAGCGGCGCGGGCGGCCGCCAGCAGAAATCTGCGCAGATACGATGCGGTGCAGCCACGTACAGCAATGCAGGGCAAGGAGCGAGTCGGCCGATAAGCCGGGTTCTGTCGTGGACAATCATTCCTCTGGGACCGCTGTCACCAGCGGCCTCAAGCGACCTACCCGGAAGCCCGCGG
>JAHDYM010000015.1 GCA_023383705.1 Gammaproteobacteria bacterium
CCTCCAGTAGCATCATTGCACCTAACTGGATGTCCGGAAAACTCTGGGAAACTCAGAGGGCGACATTGAGCAGGTCGGCTTCGTTGGCGTAGGTGATGGAGGCTTGTTTTGGGGTCACTTCCGCCGGGATTAGATGGGTCTGGATAGCGTCGGTGTGGAGGCGATAGTTGATCTTGGCGAGGGTGCGGTTGAGGTTCCAGGCCAGGGAGAGGCGGCGGTTTTCGTCTTCCTTGAGGCGCTGGAATTCCTTGATGAGGTAGACCTTGAACTCAGGACTGATCCACATCCCGAATTCGAAGGCGATGTCGTGATGCGCGAAGGTGCCGCCATAACGTCCAGCCGTGGCCCGCAGGCCGATGGCATTGGTTTTTTCCACCCATTCCTTGACGCTGAGCTTGTAGCTGTTCAGGCCGGCCTGACTTTTAATTACGGCGAATTCGCCGGAATTAAAACGGGGGTTGTGGACGTTCTCCCAGATGCCGAGGAATTCGACGGTGTTGCGGTTTCGCAGCCAGTCAGAGATGAAGAAATCGCCGTCCTTGGCTTTGAGCATGTCAGTGAGAGAGATGTAATCCTGCCCCTCCCGCTGGACCACGGCGACTTCGGTGCCACGGACGTTGATCGTGGCGTCGGTGGACTTCTTCTTCATGAATTGACCCCCAGTTGTTCGAGGATTTTCCGCAGAGCCGCGTCTGTTTCCCTCGCCTCGACCTCAATGGCGTTCAGTTCCTCGACAATCTCCGCAATGGGCCGGTAGGTTTCAGCATCCGAGGTGTGGATGTAACGGCTGGGGGAGATGTTGTAGTCGTTCTTCTTCAGCTCGGCGTGATCGACGATGCGGCTGAGTTTCTCCTCTTCCTTCCAGCCGATCAGGGTGTCGGCGATGCGCTGGATGCCGGCTTCGGGGATGAAGTTCTTGGGGTCGCCCTTTTCGAAGACCTGGGATGCATTGACGAGCAAGACCTTGCCTTGGCGCTCCTTCGGCTTGGCCTTGTTCAGGAACAGCACGATGCCGGGGGCGGTGGTGTTGTAGAAGAGGTTTTCGGGCAGGTAGAGCACGCTCTCGATGAGGTCGTGGTCGACGAACCACTGGCGGACGGTCTTTTCCTTGTTGGTGCCGGCGTTGCCCGAGCCGCGGGAGACGGCGCCGGTGTCGAGCACGACGGCGGCGCGGCCTTTGTCATTCAGGCTGGCGTGCATGTGCTGGACCCAGCCCCAGTCGGCGGAGGATTTGCCGGGAAAGCCGGCCCCGGCCGGGAAGCGGTCGAATTCGTCGTTGTCGTAGTCGGCTTCGGTGAACCAATCCTGGTTCCACATGGGATTGGCGACGACGCGGTCGAAGCTGCGGAGTTTGCCCTGCTTGTTGCGGAATTTGGGGTTCTTGAAGGTGTCGCCGATCTCGATCTGGCCTTCCATGTCATGGATGATCATGTTCATGTTGGCCATGGCCCAGGTTTCGGCGATGTACTCCTGGCCGTAGAGCTTGAGCGGGGCGACGGTGCGCTTTTTGCCTTGGGCCGCCTGTTCCATCGCGATTTCGCACTTGATCAGCAGGCCGCCGGAGCCGCAAGTGGGGTCGTAGATTTCCATGCCGGGCTCGGGCTGGAGCACGCGGGACATGATGGTGCCGACCTCGGGCGGGGTGTAGAACTCGCCGGCGCTCTGGCCGCCACCCTCGGCGAACTTGCGGATCAGGTATTCGTAGCTCTTGCCGATGATGTCGGCCTCGACGTCGTCGAGTCCGAGGCGCTTGGTGCTGATGGCCTCGATGAGGTTGGAGAGGCGGTCGTCGTCGAGGTCGCGCTGGCCGTGAGTGGTGGCGTTGAAATCGACGCGGTCGATGATGCCCTGCAGGAGCGGGTTTTCCCGGGCGATGGCCCGCATGTGGGTGGTGACGCCCTCCCCGATCTTGTCGGCAAGCTTGCGGATGACAGACCAGACGGGCTGTTCGGGATCATCCGGCAGCAGCGGCAGGTAGAAGCGGACGAGCTTGTGGTCGGCTTTGGCGAGCTGGAAGGCCTTCTTGCGCGAGCCCACCTCGGCAGCGATGCGGTTTAGCTCATCGTCAAACACGTCGCAGAGTCGCTTGGTGAAGATCAGCGGGAGGATGTAGTCCTTGTACTTCGGCGCGTCCTTGGCCCCGCGAATGGAGCAGGCAGCGTCCCAGATCCAGGACTCCAGAGACTTTTCCTTGCCATGCGCTGCGGGGCTATTAGCTTTAGATTGCTTGTTTTTCGACATTTGACCGTTCCAGACCCGCCGCCAGAATACCTGCCGCTTAGCAGCTCTGCGAGACCACACGCCAGGCCGCCAGCTTTTCGCCCGGCGTCATGCCGGCGTTGGCCGGACTGGTGGACGGCAGGGTGGCATGGCGCAAGCCGGCAAACCGGTCCTCGAGCGTCGGCAACACCAGGCGACGATAAAGCTCGGCCGCCGCCTTGCCATTGAAGAACACCGCGCTGATTTGTGGATGGCCAACAAAAAACCGCGTGAAATCATTGGGCCGCGCCGATGAGCGGCGGATGCTCGAATCAAGGCTGCCCGGACGCTGACAGGACTCCAGTACATCCCAGAGCGCCACGCGGTGGGCAATCAGGGCCGCCAGTCGCTGCGTGTAATGCGCGCTTCGGTCGATGCCATACAGCTGGCCGATAATCTGCCAGAACATGTTGCGCGGCTGCGCGTAATACTGGCCTGCATTCAGCGAGGCCACGCCCGGCATCGAGCCGAGGATCAGCACACGGGCATCAGCGCGGGACACTGGCGCAAAACTGTGCAGGCGCATAACCATCTGCGCGCAATTATGCGCTGGGCACTCCGCTTCTGTGGCATCTTGAACTCCCGGCACACAGCCTGAGCAGGAGGAACCATGTCCGAGCACACCGCCCTGATTCGCTGGCAGAACAACAGCGCGACGATGGACTACGACAGCTACCCGCGCGACCACAGCTGGGAATTTCCCGGCGGCCCTGTGGTGAAAGGCTCCGCGGCCGAAGGCTACGGCGGCGGCACCGGCTGCATCGATCCGGAAGAAGGCCTGATCGCCTCGCTGGCGGCCTGCCACATGCTGACCTTTCTCGCGATTGCAGCCAGAAAAAAACTGGTCGTCGCGAGCTACACCGACCAGCCCGTCGGACATCTGGAAAAGAACGCCGAAGGGCGCATCGCCGTGACCCGCATCGAACTGCACCCGGTCGTGCAGTTTGCCGCCGGTACCGAAGTATCAGCAGAAGATCTGCGCCGGTTGCACGATTCTGCACACCGCAACTGTTTCATTGCCAGCTCGATCAGGGCCGAGGTAACCATCATTACCTCGTGACCCGGCCTGCTGCGAATGGCCAGTTGCCATGCACCCCCGGGCGGTGCATGGTAGTCGTATGCGTTAAACAATGAATTTCGGGGAGTAGACAAGATGGCATTGCATCACGCGAGTTCGGGAGAAATCGTTGACATCCGGCCGCTTGGCAAACATTTGCGGGACGCCATCGCCACCACGCTGATAAAAACCGCCCACATGCAGGTATTTCGCTACATCCTGCTCAGGGATGCCGAGTTCTCCGAACACAAGGTGCATGGCGAAATCACCGTGCAATGCCTGGAAGGTACGGTTGAATTCAGCGCGGGCGCCGACAAACAGACGCTGCGCGCGGGCGAACTGGTCTACCTGAAGGGCGATGTCCCGCACGCTCTTCGCGGCATCGAGGACGCTTCGGTGCTGGTGACGATCGTGGCGAACCACCAGTCCTGAGACCGCAATAGCTACGTGCCCCGGGGGTCCACCGGGAAGTCCGGCGGAACCCCGGGGCTATAAGATCTATTCCGTATATTGCTTTTAAAAAGCTCTTCGGTACTATAAGAACTATCTTTAATCGTTCTTATAAAACCGGAAGGCTGACCCATGTTCTCTCCCCGTCTGATCTGGAAATCCCTCGCCGCGGTTTTCGTGCTGTCCTTTGCCGTACTCGGCTGGACTGGCCGGGAAATTTACCTCAAGGCACCGCCCATCCCCGCCGCGGTTACGGCCGAGGACGGCCGCGTGCTCTACACCGGCGCTGACATCCAGCGCGGCCAGCAGGTCTGGCTGGCCTCCGGTGGCCAGCAACTCGGCTCGGTATGGGGACATGGCGGCTACGTCGCACCCGACTGGTCCGCCGACTGGCTGCACCGGGAAGCGCTGGCCCTGCGCGAGGAACTGGCAACACGGGTCTTTGCCACACCATATGCCGAACTCACTTTCGAGCAACGCGCCGGCATCGACGCACGCGCAAAGGCCGAAATGCGCCGCAACAGCCACGATGCCGACAGCGACATCCTGCAAATCTCTGCGGCCAGGGCCGCAGCCATCAGCACGGTCGCCGCACACTATGACGAACTGTTCGGGGAGGAACCGGCACTCGACACGCTGCGCGAGCAGTATGCAATGACCGGCAACACAGTACCGGCCGCAGCGGATCGTACCGCCCTCTCGGCGTTCTTCTTCTGGTCAGCATGGGCGGCGACGACCGACCGGCCGGGCGAGACCGGGCTTTCCTATACCAGCAACTGGCCGCATGAGCCGCTGGTCGACAATCGCATGACGGCGGGCAGCGCCATCTGGTCGATCGTCAGCATCGTGCTGCTGATCGCCGGCATTGCCGGCATGCTCTGGTATCACAGCGCGAATCACGAGCCAGAGCCGCCCGCAGTCCCGGCCCGGGATCCGCTGCTCGGTGCAAAGGCCACCGCCTCGATGCTCGCCACGCGCAAGTATTTTTTCGTGGTGGTCGGAATACTGCTGCTGCAGGTCGCGATGGGCGTGGTCACCGCACACTATGCGGTCGAGGGACAGACCTTCTTCTCGCTGCCACTGGCCGAGATCCTGCCCTACGTGGTGAGCCGCACCATTCACACCCAGACCGGCATTTTCTGGATCGCCACGGCCTGGCTCGCCACGGGGCTGTACATCGCGCCACTGCTTGCCGGCAAGGAACCCGCCGGCCAGAAGCTCGGCGTCGACCTGCTGTTCTGGGCCCTGGTCGCGATCGTGGTCGGCTCTACCCTGACCGGCTGGCTCGGCACGCTGCAGGCACGCGGCACCGACTACGCCTTCTGGATCGGCAACCAGGGCCTGGAGTTCACCAGCATGGGCCGCGTCTGGCAGATCCTGCTGTTTGTCGGCCTGATGTTCTGGCTGTTCCTGCTCGGCCGTGCGCTGTGGCCAGCGCTGCGCCAGCCCGGTGAGACGCGCGGCCTGATCGCCATGGTGTTCCTGTCGGCCACCTGCATCGGCGGTTTCTACGCCACCTCGCTGGTCTGGGGCCAGGAGACGCACTACTCGATGATCGAATACTGGCGCTGGTGGCTGGTACACCTGTGGGTGGAAGGCTTCTTCGAGGTGTTTGCCACCGCCGTGGTTGCGCTGATCTTCACCCGGCTCGGACTGATCCGGGCCAGTTCCGCCAACACGGCCATCCTCATGGAAACCACGGTTTTCCTGTTCGGTGGCATCCTCGGCACGCTGCACCACCTGTACTTCACCGGCACACCGACCTCGGTGATCGCACTCGGCGCGGTGTTCTCGGCGCTGGAAGTCGTGCCGCTGGCACTGGTCGGCATCGAAGGCTATCGCACCTATCTGCGCCGCAAGGCCGCACCCTGGGTCGCGACCTATCGCTGGCCGATCCTGTTCTTCGTCGCCGTCGGCTTCTGGAACACGGTCGGTGCCGGACTGCTCGGCTTCGCCATCAATCCGCCCGCATCGCTCTACTTCGTGCAGGGGCTCAACCTGACGGCCGCCCACGGTCACGCGGCACTGTTCGGCGTCTACGGCATGCTGGGCATCGGCCTGATGCTCTTCTGCCTGCGCGGCCTCTATACCCCGGGCCGGCACGCCGAAGCCCTGATCGGCAAGGCATTCTGGTGCCTCAACGGCGGGCTGGCGATGATGGTCTTCCTGTCCCTGCTGCCGGCCGGGATCTACCAGGCCGCAGCCAGCATCACCCGGGGCCTGTGGTATGCGCGTTCGCCGGAGATCATTCACTCGCCGGTGATGGAGTTCCTGGTCTGGATGCGGGTACCCGGCGATATCGTCTTTGCGCTCGGTGTCCTTGCGCTGGCCGCTTATGTCCTGCGACTCCCCGGGCGCGAGGCCCGGGGGGTACCGCAGCGGGAACTCCGGTCGACTGGTGAAACCGCATGAGCCGGCTCAGGCATAATAGGCGGCATGCGCCTTACGACATTTACCGATTACAACCTGCGCGTGCTCATTTATCTGGCCATCCAGCCGGGCAAGCGCGCCACGATTGCCGAGATCGCCACCGCTTTCAGGATTTCCGAGAGTCACCTGATGAAGGTGGTGCACTTCCTCGGCAAGCAGGGATTCCTCGACAACGTGCGCGGCAAGGGTGGCGGCCTGATGCTTGCCAGGCCACCGGAAGAGATCAACGTCGGTGCCATCGTGCAACTCACCGAAGCTGATGCGCTCCTCGCCGAGTGCTTCGACGACGACCACAACGCCTGTGTCATCACCCGGGTCTGCCAGTTGCGGACCGTGCTTGGCGAGGCGGCGCAGGCATTCAATGCCGTACTCAGCCGGTACACGATCGCCGACCTGATCAGTACACGGCCGCAACTGGCACGCATCCTGTCGATACCGATCGAGGTCATCGGGCGGAAGTAACAGAAAAGGCCGCCGCTCAAGCCAGGACAGGTGACCGGTGACGCCGGCGATCACCGCGAAACTGAAAACCAGCGCCAGGCCACCAGCCAGGCTGCCGTAGAAATATCCCTCCACCGCCAAGCAGCCGCCGACAAGCGCAATCCGCAGCCAGTCCCTGCCTGCATTCCACAGCTTGTAAAGCATCATGCCGGCGATGAAAAGATGGCCATACTGTGAAATCGAGAGGATCTGCACCCTCTCTGGCAGCTGGATTCCCGCCATGTGGATGACAGCGATATAGGCAAGCCATATGCCGCAGACGACATCGATGCGCCGCCCGCGCAGCAGGTCAGCCCGGTAGAGCAGCAACATGATGGCGTAGAAGCACAACTCGAGAGACAGCGTCCAGTAGACGCCATCGACGAAGGGAATGAAGAAGAACTGTTCAAGCATGCTGAGGTTGATAAACGCGTCGCCAGCCGTGACGGTGCGGCCAGGCAGTCCGAATGACGCGACGACGGCAAAGGTGAGCAGGACCGCAGACCAGTAGGCGGGGAAGAGCCGCGAGAAGCGTGACACCACGAAATCCACCCAGCAACGCGTCTTGTCGAGGCTGAGGAAGATGACGAATCCGCTGATGATGAAAAAGAGGTCAACGCCGAGGGCTCCGGCCTCGAAACGGGGAATGTCGCCGGGAAGGCCAAACTGGCGACCGTACTCGGCCGTGTAGTGGAACAGCACGACACCCATGGCCGCCAGGCCACGGAGTACGTCGAGCGTCACCATCCGGCCCCGGGGACCGGGAACCGGAGCAGGCAAAGCCGCCACATCCGTAGACCGGGTCCAGAGCCTGCTCATGCGGAAAACACTACGCCGCGGCGCAGATGCGCACAATGACAGGGCGCCCGAAAACGAAAAAAAGCGAAAAGGTGACAGACCCCCGCTATCGCAACCACTTCTGCTTGGCGCCGAAGCCCAGCTTCCACAACCAGGTTTCGGTGTAGAGGATCTTGTCGGGGATGACCTTGAGCACCTGGCGTTCGAAGGGTTTGCTGGTGTCCATGGCGAGATCGGTCATCCATTCGTGCCAGCGGAAGATCCGCATGCCGCGATCCCAGCCCGGCGCATGCGGCTCGATGATCTCGGCGCGGCCGAAGATCTGCGCGCCACGCGCGCTGTGCCAGCCGTGGTAGGCGCCGTGCACGGCGACCGAGATGCGCGGATCGCGCTGCAGGGCCTTGAGCTTGGGCGTGCCCGGGTCGGGCAGCATGTAGAGGTCGAGGCCATCGGCGTAGTACTCGATGGGACTGGCGATCGGGCCGTTCCTGCCGGTGGTGGCCATCACGCACATGTTGGTCGACCCCAGCAACTGCTGGATGCGGTCTTCGAGCTGCTCGCGCGGCAGTTCGGTCATCGGCCAGGGCGCTTCAACCCAGCGATAGGCTGTACTCATGGGACATCCCTCCGTTGATCAGACAATTCGTTCAGCGGCCCGCATCCGCCACCGATAGCGCAAAGCGCCGTTCGGCATAGGCCACGTCCTCGACCCACAGCCGTGCCGCGCGCCTTTCCATCAGTGGACGGATCCAGCGCGCCAGCGGCAGCACGTACTTCATCTGCGGCCGGTCCGAAGTGGCGAGCGTGGACTCGATGACCGCACAATGCGTGTCATCGATCGGCGTCGCATGCGTCTCGACCACCGAGCCCACGCCATCGCCACCGACGATGGTCATGATGATCGTGCGCGGATCCGGGCAGTGAAAACGGGCATCTACCTCGACGGCCAGACGACCGAGCACGAGGAAGGCCACGCGCACGGTGATGTCCTCCTCGCCGCGCTCGATGACGCGCAGGCGACCGAAGGTGTGCGGATGAAAATGCGCGCCATGCCAGGGATCGAGGCGGTTGGCGAGGACGTCTTCGGGACGGCAGCGGGCTTCCATGCGCACCGTGGCATCGAGGAAGCTGGTCGGACGCGGCGCCATGATCGGCTGTCCGGTGGGCGGTTCGCCGCAGTCATCGAGCCGCAGCCAGACCAGCACGCCATCGTCATGCACCGGCAGCGGCTCCCAGCTGCCCATCGGCCGCTCACCGAGTTCCAGTCCATGCCAGGGACAGACCAGGCAACCGTCGCGCACCCTGCTGTCCGCGAGCGAGGCGCCCAGGTGCGGGCAGCTGTCGGATGCCGCCATCAGGCCGTGCTTGCCTTGCCAGAAAACGAACTCGCGGTCGTCGATGCGATAGCGACGCGGCTTATCGCCAAACTTCCGCCGGTCATCGACCACAAACCAGCCACCGCCGGGCTTTTGCAGCGCCGCCTGCAGCGCCTGGTTGATCCAGCGCGGATCGGCCTGTTGCCAGTCGGGCAGTGCCGACCAGACCGGCTGCGGATCCAGCGCGCGGCCAAAGATGATCAGTTCGCTCATGCGGGTCTCTTCCAGGCAGCGGGGCCGCGCAAGGCCACCGACCAGAGTGGTTCGGGACTGACATCCCAGGCATCGAGCAGCGTACTCGCGGCGAGGAAACCGGCGGCAGCGGCACGCTCCATGAGCGCAGTCGGAAATGGCAGCTTCACGAAATCTCCCGCCAGGGCAAGTCCTCGCCAGGGTGTGGCCGTTTCCGGACGCACCGCATGGCTGCCCGGTGCGAAGGCCGGACAATCCTGCCGCAGCAGGAAGCGCTCTTCAATGATCCGTGCGCCGGCCGTCTCCGGATACAGGGTGTGCAGGCCCGCGAGCAGTTCGCGCCGGAGCGCGTCGGTATCGGCAGCGCCGGACGGCAAGGCATAGGCGTGCAGCTCCACCACCGAGCCACCGGTACGTGCCGCCCAGTCGCGGCTTTCATCCTCCAGCAGTTCGAAGACGGAGATGTTGTCCAGCGGCCCGACGCCAGCGGTGCCGGCAAACTGCGCGCGACCGGCAGCAACCGGCCGGTCCAGCCACAAGCGCCAGACCGCGAAGGCATTGGTGACGCGCAGCGTGTCGACGGCAGCCCGCCAGGCGGTATCGTCGAGCGTCGGCGAGGCCGCGACCAGTGACTTCACGCCTGGCACATCGGTCGCCAGCACCACGGCATCGGCAGTCACGCTGTCGCGATCGGTATCCACGACCCAGTCGCCATCGCGGCGCACGAGTGCACGCGCCGACACCCCGGTACGCAGCACCACGCCCTGCCGCTCGAGCAGCTTGCCCAGCGGCGTGAAGATGCAGCTGGAAAAGGGCCGGTTGGCCACATCGAAGACCAGGCCATCGTGGTTGGCGGTGAAGTAGAAATGCATCATCTGCAGCAGCTCCGCCGCCGACATGTCGGCCTGCGGATTGAAGCAGGAATGCGCGAACACGTGCAGCAGGCGCTGTCGGGCCAGCGGCGGGAAGCGCAGCGAATCCAGGTAGGCGCCGGCCGTCTGCGGGTCGAAGCGCGCGTAGGTACTGCCACGTTCGAAACGCAGCATCTCCATCGCCGCCGGCACGTTCACCTTGACGAGGTCGCGCAGTCCGAGGGTTTCGGTGCGCCAGGTCAGCGTGGCGACATTGCGCAACGGCGAATGGCGGAGCCCGGCAAAGGACTCGTTGCCGGTCGGCGTGAGGATCGGATAATCGGTGGTGGCGGACAGGAAACCGAGTTGCGGATCCACCCGGCGCAGCAGTTGCCGCAGGTTGTAGTACTGGCGGAAGAAAGCGTGGAAGCCGCGCTCCATCTCGAAGCGGGTGCCGTCGCGCAACTGGTCGGACCAGGCGCCGGCCCGGCCACCGAGATGACCATCCCGCTCCAGCAGCGTGACCCTGGCGCCGCGCTCGGCCAGCACGGTGGCGGCTGCCAGCCCGGCCAGCCCGCCGCCGATCACCGCGACATGCCGGGTGGCCTCAAGCCGCGCTGCCCGGCCATCCAGCCACGGCATGAACACCGGTTGCGCATGTGGCGACAATGGCTTCTGCATGGGCCTATTCTGTCAGAGCCGGCAGCAAAAGGACCGCATCGTGGAAATCGACATCATCCTGAACGAGTTCGCCTCGCCCCAGGAAGCCCTGGAACTCGGCCTGATGGCCGAGCGCTACGGCGCCCGCGGCATCTGGTCCAGCAACTACGGCTGGTCGCGCGACCCCTTCTTCACCTTGTCCCTGCTCGCCCATCAGTCCTCCCGCATCCGCCTCGGGCCGATGGCGGTCAGCCCGGCCGAACTCCATCCGCTGAAGATGGCCAACCTGCTGTTCTCGCTCAACGAGCTGTCGCGCGGCCGGGCGATGATCATGGTGGGCGGCGGCGGCGCCGTGCTGCAGGCGATCGGCGGCAAGCGCGAACGCATGATCCGCCGCACCCGCGAGTGCCTGGAGATCCTCAAGGGCGCCTCACCCGACAAGATGATGAATTACAACGGCGAGCTCTACAAAGTGTGGGGCTACCAGCCGAAGTGGTACACGGACACGCCGCCGCTGATCTATTTCGGCTCCAACCACCCGCAGAGCCGCAAGCTGTCCACCGAACTCGCCGACGGCCTGATCACCAGCGATTTCGTCGTGCCGCTGATGAAGGACTTCATCGACAAGGCACACGCCGAGCTGCAGGCGGCCGGCCGCCCGGTGCGCGATTTCCGCATCAGCAACTTCTGGGCATGGCACATCAAGAAGGATCCGGCGGCCTCGATGCGCGAGGCACGGCGCGAGCTGATGCTGCGCGGCTGGCTGGGCGAACAGTATTTCCGGCCGTTCCTCGACGCCGATGAAGTCAGGCTGATGCGCGCACACGAGCAGGATTTCCTGAACGCCTTCCTGCGCGGCACCGATGTCATCGAGAACGTGCCCGACGAACTGGTGACGAAGATGGTCCGCAACATCTCCTTCGTGGGCGGCCTCGACCAGATCGAGCCGGCCATCGAAACGCTCAAGGCCTTCGCCGCGGCCGGCCTCACCGAGATCGCCCTGCGCGTGCACGATGACCCGGCAGATGCCATCCGCCTGATCGGCGAACGGGTGATTCCAGCCTTGCGCTGACGCGCTTCAGATCAGGAAACGACCCGCCCACCAGGCACCAGCAGCGATCAGCGCCGATGCCGGTATCGTCACCACCCAGGCGACGACGATGTTGCCCGCCACGCCCCAGCGCACGGCGGAAAAGCCGCGTTGGGCCGAACCCACGCCGATGATCGATCCGGTGATGGTGTGGGTGGTGGATACGGGAATACCCAGGTCCGAGGCAAAAAACACCGCCATCGCACCGCCGGTTTCCGCCGAAAAGCCACCGACCGGCTTGATCTTGGTGATGCGCTGGCCCATGGTCTTGACGATGCGCCAGCCGCCAAACAGCGTGCCGCAGGCGATGGCGACAAAGCAGCTGATGATCACCCACATCGGCAGATGATCACCGGTGGCGCCGCCGGAAGCGATCAGCAGCAGCCAGATGATGCCCATGGTCTTCTGCGCGTCATTGCTGCCATGGCCAAGGCTGTACATGGCCGATGACACGAGTTGCAGCTTGCGAAAGACGCGATCGACCCGGTTGGGCGGAATCCTGAAACAGATCCAGGATATCGTCGTGATGAGTATCGCGCTCCACAGGAAACCGATGACCGGCGAGGCCACGATGAACAGGCCCGTCTTGAGCAAGCCCGGTGCAAGCAAGGCGGCAGGACCGGACTTGGCCAGCACCGCACCGACCATGCCACCGATGAGCGCGTGCGATGAACTCGAGGGGATGCCGTAATACCAGGTGATGCCATTCCAGATGATCGCGCCGATCAGCGCACCGAAGATCACGTGGTAGTCGACAAAGCCCGGCTCGATGATGCCTTTGCCAACCGTTGCCGCCACCTTCAGCTCCAGAATGGCGATCGCGAGAAAATTGAACAACGCCGCCCATACCACGGCATGCTGGGGCTTCAGTACGCCGGTGGAAACGACCGTCGCGATGGAGTTGGCCGCATCATGAAAGCCGTTCATGAAGTCGAAGGCCAGCGCCAGCCCCACGAGCAGCGCCAGGGTCCCGAAGGTGATTTGCGGATCGATGCTCAACCGTTTTCCAGCACGACGCCTTCGATGACGTTGGCGACGTCCTGGCACTTGTCGGTGGCCGTCTCCAGGATCTCGTAGACGGCCTGGAGCTTGATCAGCTGGCGCACATCGGTCTCGTCACGGAACAGCCGGGAAATGGCGCCGCGCATCACGCGGTCGGCATCCGACTCGAGGCCGTCGATCTCCTGGCAGACCATCAGGATCGATGGCGCGTTCTTCATCGAGGACAGCAGGCTGGTCGCCGCCTGCACCCGCTCGCAGCAGATCCGCACCAGGTCGGCAAGATGCGCTGCCTCGGGCTCGACCGTGCGGATATCGTAGAGCAACAGCGATTCCGCCGCGTCCTGGATCAGGTCCAGGATGTCGTCCATGCGGGAAATCATGCGGTGAATGTCGTCGCGATCGAATGGCGTGACGAAAGTCTTGTGCAACAACTGCACGGTATCGTGCGTCACGCGGTCCGCCGCGCGCTCGAGTTCGCCGATCCGGGTGATGCGCGCCTCGCGTGCCGCGACGTTGGCGTAATCCTCGAGCAATTCGGCAAGCTCCTTACCACCCTCCACCAGCAGCGCGGCATGCTGGTTGAACAAGTCGAAAAACTTCCCCTCGCGGGGCATCAACCGGGAGAACAGCTGCATCAGGATGGCTCGGTCATGCTCGTTTTTCGCGCAGTTTAGCAGAAACGACCGCTTCAGCCCGCATCCGGCAGGTGCCACCTCGGGCCACGATGCTGGCCCGGTGTGCGCGGCTCGATGCCGGGCTTCAGGCGACCGTCCGGGCCGTAGTCCTCGAGTTTCTGGAAGAACAACGGCATATCGCTGTCCAGGTTCAGCAGCCGCTGGCGGTACTCATCGAGGATTGCCAGCCGCCGCGCATCGTCAACCCAGCGCACGGCATGCGCCACGAAGGGCGGCAGGACCTCGTAGCCGCACAAGCCGAGCACGCCGGCGTGCAGCGGCCAGAGCGTGCGCTCGAGGTCGCCGTTGCGGCCGTCCGGCATCGAGGCAGTGGGCGGCGCGCTGGTCGTGAAGGACAGCAGCGCGCGCCGGCCACGCAACACGCCCCGGTCCCAGGTACGGCCGAAGTCATAGGTGACACCGTAGGCAAAGACGCGATCGATCCAGCCCTTGAGTATCGCCGGCACCGAGTACCACCAGAACGGAAACTGCAGGATCAGCAGCTCGGCAGCGAGCAGGCGGTCGATCTCGCGCTGCACATCCGGGGCAAAGCCGCCGGTGCGCGCGGCATGGGCCTGTTCGGTACCGACATCGAGCCGGGCGGAATCCGCCCGCGCGATGAAATCATGCGCACCGGCCACCGGGTTGAAATTCTGTGCGTATAGATCCGAGACCGTGACCTGGTGCCCCGCGCCGCTCAGGGTGGCAACGGCCAGGTCCTTCATCGCCCCGTTGAAGGAGCCGGGCTCGGGATGCGCGTAGACGATCAGGATATGCATTTATTACCCGCCGTAAACCATTCAGTCGATGACCAGCACCCTGGCGCCGCGTACGTGCCGGTGCCTGAGCGCCAGCAATGCCCGGTTGGCCTCGGCGAGCGCATGACACTCGACGGCCGGCCGCAACGGTATAGCCGCCGCGAGCTGCAGGAACTCGCGCACGTCGCGGCGCGTGACGTTGGCAACGCTCTTGAGCTCTTTTTCACGCCAGAGCTGCGCAGGATAATCCAGCTTCAGCAGCACGGCCTGGTCGCTGGCTTCCTTGCGGATCGCATTGATCACCAGCCGGCCACCGGCCTGCAGGTTTTTCAGCGCCTCGACCAGCGGCGTCCAGGCCGGCGTGGTATCGATGATCGCGGCACAGGGCTGCGGCGGGCGGTCAGCGGTATCGCCGGCCCAGGCGGCCCCCAGCTCGAGGGCAAAGGCCTGTTCTTCGGGACTGCGCGCAAACACCACCACGGGCGAGCGCGGAAACCGGTGTCGCGCCAGCGCCAGCACCAGGTGCGCCGAGGCGCCGAAACCGGTGAGTCCCAGCGTCTGGCCGTCGCGCAGATTGCAGAGCGACAGGGAACGATAGCCGATGGCGCCGGCACACAGCAGCGGTGCCGCCTCGATGTCGGACAAGGCCTCCGGCAAGCGGTAGGCGAAATCCGCCCGCACCGTCATGTACTGCGCGTAACCGCCGTGCGCATCGAGACCGGTAGCCCGGAATGCGGCACAGAGGTTCTCCCGCCCGCTCAGGCAGTAGTCACAACTGCCGCAGGCCGAATTGATCCAGGCCACACCGACCCGGTCACCGGGCTGCAGCCCGGAACGCTGCATCAGCCCCTGCGCATCGGGAGGTCCCGTCGCGACCACGCGGCCCACTGCCTGATGCCCCGGAATGACGGGCAATCGCGGCGGCGGCAGGCGGCCTTCGATCTCGTCGAGCTCGGTGTGGCACACGCCACAGGCGCTCACCCGGATCAGCAGCTCGCCCTCGCCGGCCACCGGTTCGGGCAACTCGCAGAGCCGCAACGGCGTGTCGTTCTCCGCCAGGCTGCTGATTCGCTCGAGCACCATTGCACGCATCGTGGTTACCGCAGGCGATTCCTGATGATCGGCGTCGAAGGTCTGGACTAGACTCGGATTCTGTCTTTAATCGAGACCGGATGCGATGACAATTTCCGCCGCAGAGCCCGTTGCCACCCTCGCCCGCATCCGCGCCCGCAGCGACGGCCAGCCGGTGCTGTGGTGGTGGCACGGCGAGGTGCTGGGCAAGCGCCCCGGCGAGATCGCCAGGCGCCTGATGCGCATCAATGGCGTCGGCTTCAACCGCCTGCGCCTGCGCTATCTGATCGAGGCTGGCGGACTGATCCGGCCGTCCTTTCCGGGCGCACCGTTCGACGGGCAGGTCGCAGCGCCGCTGGTCGTCGGCGACAGGGTCTGGAGCAGCGAGCGGCTGGCGGCGCAGTTTCCCGCACCGGCCACGCCGGCAGTGCCAGGCGCGCCGAAGGGGCTCGCCGGCGAACCGATGGAAGTGACGCACTTCTGCGCGGCACTCGCCGACGTCAACGATCCGCTGCTGACGGTGGTGCCGGCCACCATGAGCCACACCACGATGTGGAGCTTCTATCCGTGGATGGGCATGGAGGCCGACGCCGGCTATGTGCTGTCGGAGATCATCGGCATGAAGATCGCCGGGCCCGCAGACATCCCGGCGGCATTGCGCGAGCGCATCGAGAGCGACCATCCGGGCTTTCTCGCCAACCCGGATATCTGAGCCACGGCGCTAGACGCCGAGCGCCGTCTCCTTCGACACCACCGGACCATCCTTTTCCCAGAACGGCGGGAAGCGCATGGCGACTGCCGAACAGGCCAGCGCGGCGGCATGGAAGGCGACGAACAGCAACGCATCGCCGAACAGCGTGAAGTGCGCGAGCGCGATGCAGAGAAAGGGCATGTGGCCAAACAGCACCTTTTTGGCGTTCGTGGCGCGGATGTTGTGCGGTGGTGAAACGTGGATGTCCCACCAGCCCGACTGGTAGATCTGGCCATAACCGGCCAGCACGACAAACACCAGCAGCGCGGTACCCCAGCGGGCGAAGCCGAATTCCTCGATCACCGCCCACAGCACCAGCGTCAACTGGCCCGAGGTGAATCCCCAGGCCAGTCCGAACAGGATCTGCGGCAGCAGATACAGCTTGCGGTCATGGGTCAGCGTGCCGCGCGGCCACCAGTACACATAGGCCCAGACCAGCACCGCCAGCCAGGCAGCGGTCAGCGCCTGCCACAGCGAACTGGCCAGATGCCCGGGCGCGACGGCCGGTGCATGCACCAGCACTTTCAGCACGCCGGTCGCCCAGCTGATCACCAGGATGACGCTGAAATAGAGCAGCGCGCGCATCCACGCCAGGCGCGGACTGTGCACGTTGTCGGCATGCCGGTTGCGCTCGGCAAGGAACAACTGCGCGAGCACGGAGGCGGCCACCAGCACGCCGAGCACGACGTAGTCCTCGACGCTGCCGGTGTAGACCTGTGGCGGGTCAAACGAAGCTTGCGCCGTCATGACATCCCCCCTGGACACGGCCCCGGGAGTCGATGTTACGGCACGCCGGGCCGCCTGTCAGACGACGTAGTGAAGGATCGTGTAGAAGTGACAGCCGCTGCCACTCACCACGAACAGGTGCCACACGCCGTGACCGTGGCGCACCTTGTGGTCGGTCGCATAAAAGGCCAGGCCACCGGTGTAGAGCGCACCACCCGCGAGCAGCCAGCCAAAGCCCGACGGCGTGAGCGCGTGCCACAGCGGCACCACCGCGACCAGCGCCAGCCAGCCCATCAGCACATAGAGGATCAGCGAGAGTACGCGCGTGCGCCGGCCCAGCCAGAACTCCTGCGCGATGCCGAACAGCGCCAGGCTCCAGACGATGCCGAGCAGCCACCAGCCCCAGCTGCCGCGCAGGGACACCAGTGCAAACGGCGTATAGGTGCCGGCAATCAGCAGGTAGATGGCGCAGTGGTCGAACTTGCGCAGTATCTCCTTGGCCCGGCCGCGCACGCTGTGATACATGGTCGAGAACACATACAGCGTCACCAGCATGGCGCCGTAGATGCTGAAGCTGACGAGCTTCCAGGGATCCCCGAGCCGGGCAGCCAGCGTCACCAGCACGATCGCACCGGCCAGTGCCAGCCCCGCCCCGGCCAGATGGCTGATGCTGTTGAAACGCTCGCCGTGGTACATGGTGAATGGACCACGGCCATCACCGACAGTTCAATCCCCCGTGTGACGGAAAAACCAGGCCTTGGCCAGTTCCGTGCTGAGTATGTAGGCCACAACGATGCCGATGATGGCCCCGGCAAGCGGCAGCGGCAGCGGCACGAAGCCGAAGACCGACGCCGCCGGACCCAGCCAGGGAACCGCCAGCGCCAGCACGCCGACGGCGGCCGTGGCCCCGCACAACAGGCGGCTCGGGCGACTCCGGAGCGCCGGCCCCTGCGTGCGCAGCACCAGCACCACTACCAGCTCGGTGAGCAGCGAGACCACGAACCAGGCCGTCTGGAAAACCGGCTGACCGGCCTCGAACCAGCCGAGCAGCAGGCCGAAGGTGGCGAGGTCGAAGACCGTGCTGAGCAGGCCAAATACCAACATGAAGCGCTGCACCTCGGCAACGCGCCAGCGCTGCGGTTTCAGCAACTGCCGGGCATCGACGTTGTCGGTCGAAATGAACACCGAGGGCACGTCGGAGAGGAAATTGTTCAGCAGGATCTGCTTGGCAGCCAGTGGCAGGAACGGCAGCAGCGGCGTGGCCAGCGCCATGCTGACCATGTTGCCGAAATTGGCACTGGTGGTGATGCTGATGTACTTGAGCGTGTTGGCGAAGGTGCGGCGTCCGTCCTCCACCCCCTGCCGCAGCACATCGAGATCCGGCTCGAGCAGCACCACATCGGCGCTCTCGCGGGCCACATCCACCGCCTTGTCGACCGAAATGCCGACGTCGGCGGCGTGCAGCGCGGGCGCATCGTTGACGCCATCGCCCATATAGCCGACCGAATGTCCCATGCGCTGCAGGGCGCGGACAATGCGTTCCTTCTGCTGCGGATCGACCTCGACGAACAGATCGGTGGCCCCGGCACGGTGCCAGAGCGCCTCGTCCTTCATGGCGGCAATCTCCGCGCCCGTCAGCATGGCGCCGGGATCGAAGCCGATGCTGGCGCCGAGATGCGCGGCGACATGGCGATTGTCGCCGGTGATGATCTTGGTGCGGATACCGAGTGCCGCGAGGTCGCGGATGGTCTTCGCGGTCGTCGTTTTCGCCGGGTCCTGGAACAGCAGGAAGCCGGCCAGATTCAGCCCGGTCTCGTCCTCGATGGTGTAGCGCTCCCGTGCCGGCACACGCCGCACGGCCACCGCGAGCACCCGGTAGCCCTCCTCGCCACGGCGTTTGAAGAACGCCTCCAGCGCCACGCGCCGGGGCGCATCCAGCGCCACTTCGGCATCGCCCTGCGTGAGTGTGGTGCAGGTCGCCAGCACATTGTCGAAAGCACCCTTGGTGATCAGCAGGTGGGTGGCCGGGTCGGCATCTGCCGCCACCACGATGGTCAGTCGCTTGCGCATGAAGTCGTAGGGAATCTCGTCGATCTTGCGGTATCCGGTCGTCGCCAGCCCGGCGCGCTCGCCGGCCGCAACGATGGCCGCATCCAGCGGATTCTCGATGCCGGTCTCGAGCGCCGCATTCAGCCATGCGTACTGCAGCACCGACGGCGCCGCCGCACCGGCGGGATCCACCGCCGCATCGAGCGCCACCACGCCGAGCGTGAGCGTGCCGGTCTTGTCGGTACACAGGATGTCCATGCTGCCGAGGTTCTCGATGGCCTCCAGCCGCGCGACGATGACTCCGCGCCCGGCCATCTGCCGCGCACCGCGCGACAGCGTCACGCTGACGATTGCCGGCAGCAGTTCCGGCGACATGCCGACGGCGAGCGCCATGGCGAACAGCAGCGACTCGAGTACCGGCCGGCCCAGCCATTGGTTGGCCGCCAGCACGAAGACCACCATGCCGAGCATCACGCGCACCAGCAGGTAACCGAACTGCCGCACGCCCCGGGCAAAATCCGTCTCGGGCGCGTTCACCGCCAGGCCGCTGGCAATGGCACCGAACACGGTATCGCGCCCGGTCCGCACGATCAGCACCTCGGCGGTGCCGCTGCGCACCGAGGTACCGAGGAACACCGCATTGCTGCGCCCGGCCAGCGGCGTGTCGGCAGGCATCACGCCGGGCCGCTTCTCGGCGGGAAAGGATTCACCGGTCAGGCTCGCCTCGGTGACCAGGAAATCCCGCGCTGCAAGGATCACGCCGTCGCCCGGCACCAGGTTGCCGGCCGCCAGCAGCACCACGTCGCCGGGCACCACGCTGGCGGCCGGGACGGTGCACACCACACCATCGCGCCGGACATGCACGGTGAGCGCGAGTCGCTGGCGCAGGCCGGCGATGGCCGCCGAGGCGCGATACTCCTGCAGGAAGCCGAGCAGCACGCTGCCCAGCACGATGGCGAGCACGATCGCCGCATCGACCCACTCGTGCACGAACAGCGACAGCAACGCGGCGACGATCAGGATCAGGACCAGCGGACTCTGCAGCTGGCGCAGCAGCAGCCGTGCAGCCGACAGGCGGCTGGCATCGCGGATGCCGTGGCCGTCGAGACGCCGCAGGCGTGCCGCCGCTTCGCCGGCCGACAGGCCCGCCGCACTGCTGGCAAGCTCGCGGGCAAGTTCCGCCGCATCCTGCGACCAGTACGCCGCCGCGACGCTGCCACCCGTGACTGCGGCTGATGCCATGCGGGCGCTCAGCCGGTATTCCGCAAACCGGCCGCCACCCCGTTGATGGAGAGATGGATGCCGGTGCGCACGCGCTCGGCTTCTGGGTCCGTGTCGCCCCGGCTGCGATAGCGGCGCATCAGCTCGACCTGCAGGTGATTGAGCGGATCCAGGTACGGAAAGCGATGCTCGATGGAGCGCGCCAGCGCCGAATTGCCGGCCAGTCGCCGCGACTCGCCGGTGATCAGCCCCAGCGCCTTGCTGCTGCGCTGCCATTCGGCCTGGATGATGCCGAACAGCCGCTTGCCGAGGCGCCTGTCCTCGACCAGCTCGACATAGCGCGCGGCGATGTGCAGGTCGCTCTTGGCGAGCACCATGTCCATGTTTGACAGCAGCGTGCGGAAGAAGGGCCACTGCCGGTACA
Organism: Gammaproteobacteria bacterium; assembly: GCA_023383705.1. Lineage (GTDB taxonomy): Bacteria > Pseudomonadota > Gammaproteobacteria > Steroidobacterales > SHZI01. The sequence goes on from JAHDYM010000015.1 coordinate 20,320, forward strand.
TCCGCTGCAGCAGTGCCAGCCGGCGCTTGCGCCCGGGGCCGTTCCGGCCCAGATAGCCCTCCACGGCCGAGCCAAACCCGGCCCAGCCCGGCAGGGCCACGCGGCACTGGCCCCAGGAAAAGGTCCAGGGAATCGCCCGCAGGTCCTCGATGCGCAAGGCCCCGCCAGCCTGGCGCGGACGCGACGGCGGACGCGAGCCGATCTTCAGTCCGGCGATTTCACGGATCGGCGTGGCCGCGAAGAAATACTCGCTGAAGCCCGGCGTCTCATAGACGAGCTGCCGATAGGCCGCAAAGCCGAGGCGACTCAGCTCGGCAGCGGCCTGCAGGAACTCCTCCGGCACCGAGCCGGCGCTGCCGGGCCGCGCGTGCAGCAGGCTGGCCTCCAGCGTCGCTGCCACCAGCGTCTCCAGGTTGCGCCGGCCGATGTCGGGATGCGCATACTTCGAGGTGATCACCTCGCCCTGCTCGGTCACGCGCAGCTGGCCGTTCACGGTACCCGGTGGCTGCGCGAGGATCGCCTGGAAATTCGGCCCGCCGCCGCGACCGACGGTACCGCCGCGGCCGTGAAACAGGCGCAGCACCAGGCCCTTTTTGCGCAAGGGCGCAAACAGCTCCACCAGCTCGGTCTCGGCCCGGTACAGCTCCCAGTTGCTGGTGAAGAAGCCGCCATCCTTGTTGCTGTCGCTGTAACCGAGCATCACCTCCTGCTCGCCACCGCTGCGCAACACCATGTCCAGCATGCCCGGCAAGGCCAGGAACTCGCGCATGATGCCGACGGCACGCCGCAGGTCGCCGATGGTCTCGAACAGCGGCACGACGATCAGGCTGGACCGCGCCGCATCGGCCAGCGTGCCCTGCATCAGGCCGGTTTCCTTAAGCAGCAGCAGCAGTTCGAGCAGGTCGCTCACCTCCTCGGTATGCGACACGATGGAATGACGGATGGCCGCCGGCCCGTAGCAGGCCAGCGCGTCGCGGGCGGTTGCGAACACCGCCAGCTCGTCGGTCGTGGCCTGCGTATAGGCGTGATCGACCACACGCAGCGGGCGTGCATCATCGAGCAGTGACAGCAGGATCCCGCGCCGGCCAGCCTCGTCCAGCGCCAGGTAGTCGACGTGCAGCCGGGCCACCTGCAGCAGTTCCGCAACGACCGCCGCATGCCGGTCCGATGACTGCCGCAGGTCGATCGTGGCGAGATGGAAACCGAATACCTGTACCGCACGGATCAGCGGCGCGAGGCGCGGCACGACCAGCGCCTCCGCGTGGTGTGAACGCAGCGAGGCCTCGATCACGCGCAGGTCGGCCAGAAACTCTTCCGCACTGGCATAGGCCGGCTGCGGCTCCACCGCATGGCGCAGGGCTTCCTGACCGGTGAACGCCTGCAGGGTCGCAGCCAGCCGCGCATAGATGCCGATCAGCGCGCGCCGGTAGGCCTCATCGACGCGATGCGGATTGGCATCCGGCGATCGCGCCGCCAGTGCCGCCAGCTCGTCCGAAACGCCGGCGAGCAATTGCGACAGCGACAACTCGGCGCCGAGCTCATGCACTTCCGTCAGGTAAAAGCGCAGCGCCACCTCGGCCTGCCGCTCGAAGGCGCTGGCAAGGGTCGCGGCCGTGACGTTGGGGTTGCCGTCACGGTCGCCACCGATCCAGTGCCCCATGCGCAGGAACGGCGCCACCGTCTGGCCGGGCAGCGCTTGTTCGAGCTCCGCATACACGCGCGGCAACTGCCGCAAAAAAGTGGTCTGGTAGTACGACAGCGCATTGTCGATTTCATCGAGCACGCTGAGCCGGACCGTGCGCAGCATGCGCGTCTGCCAGAGCTGCGTCACGCGGGCACGGATCAGCAACTCGTTCTGCGCCCGCTCGGACTCGAGATGCAGGCTGTCGCGCTGCGCGATCAACACGGCGATCGCCCGCTCGGCATCGAGGATGCTCTTGCGCTGGACCTCGGTCGGATGGGCCGTCAGCACCGGGCTGAGATGCGCATGCGCCAGGCTCGCCGCAATCTGGCGCTCACTGACGCCGGCATCGGCCAGTCGCCGCAGGCTCAGTTGCAGCGCGCCATCCTGCAGCTCGCCCTGCGCCTCCTGCTGCGCCCGCTGCCGCAGCTGATGCCGGTCCTCGGCGATGTTGGCGAGGTGCGAAAAGTAGCTGAAGGCGCGGATCACGCTCACCATCTGGTCACCGGACAGGCGCTTCAGCAGCCGGCCCAGCGTGCGGCCGGCACCCGCATCCTGCTTCAGGCGACAGGCCACCGACAGCTGCCGGACCCGCTCGATCAGCGCAAAGGCCTTGCGCCCTTCCTGCTCGCGGATCACGTCGCCGAGAATCCGGCCAAGCAGGCGGATATCGCCGACCAGCGGCCGGTTCTCGAGTGCGGCATCGCTGTCGCGGTCGGGCGTAGCAGGCGCCTTGCGGGCTGTGCGCGACATCGCCACCTCCTCCGGATCCACTTGATACCACAGCGCAGTTTTTTTCGCCCCGGGCCGGCGCTTCGCCTATAGTCGCACCCCGGATCTGTACTCACCCCGTATCCAGCAGGGATCGCTGGCACCACATGCACCGGAATCACACCAACGGGCTTTCACGCCTGTCACCCCGCTTGTTGCTGCTGGTCATCGGCGTGGGCATCGCTGCCCTGCTGGCCTGGTCCGGGGACATCCATCAGCAGATCGTGCGGCTGATCGCGCTGGCCGAACCGGTGATCGACGCAGCGCCGCTGCTCGGTGCCCTGCTGTTCGTGCTGCTGGCGGCGTTCTCGGCCATCCTGGTCTTTGTTTCCAGCCTGCTGCTGGTGCCCGTGGGCATCCAGGCATGGGGTCCGGCCGGTTGTTTCCTGCTGCTCTGGAGTGGCTGGTTGCTCGGCGGCCTGATCGCCTACTCGATTGGCCGGTATCTCGGCCGGCCGGCCGTGCGCCGGATACTCTCCGCGGACAAAATGGCCCGCTACGAACGACGCATCCCGCTGAACGGCACCTTCCTGACTGCGGCACTGACACAGCTGGCCCTGCCCTCGGATATCTCGGGTTACTTCTTTGGCCTGGCCGGCTATCCGCGCCGGAGCTATCTCGCCGGCCTGATGGTTGCCGAGCTGCCCTACGCGCTGGGCACGGTCTACCTGGGCAGTGCGTTCATCGAGGGACAATACCTGCTGCTGCTCGCGGCCGCCCTGGCCGGCCTCGCAACGCTCGGTGTTGCCGCCTGGCTGCGCCGCCGCTGAGGCCTGCGCACCGGCGAACCACTACCTGCCGGCCGCCGGTTCGCCCTTGACCAGCACCACGGGCCGCGACGCCTGCTGGACCACGTTGCGGGCCACCGAGCCCATCACCGCACCGGCCAGCGCGCCCCGGCCGTGCGTGCCCATGACGATCTCGTCGCAGCGGTTGGCCTGTGCATAGCTGACGATCACCTCGCCCGGGTCACCGACACCGATGTGGTAGTCGCAGCTGATGCCGGCTGCCTGCATTACGCCGCGCGGTTTTTCCAGCACCGCCATGCCCTCGTCGCGGTAATAGCTCTCCACGCTCTCCGGCTTGATGAAGATCTTGACGTTCACGCCACCCAGCGGCAATTGCACATTGAGCAGATGTACGTGCACCGGTTCCCGGCACTGGCCCGCCCGGCGCACCACATAGTCCACCGCACTGTCCGAATAGCCCGAACCGTCGATGGCGATGAGAAAGGTCAACATGGGGCTACTCCCGAGGTTCACTGTTGTGGTCGCGCTGGACCAGATCGACCGGCCTGGTGGCCGCCACTGCCGCACGCCGCTTGCCACCCAGCTTGCCGATCGCGACCACCAGCAGGGCACCGGCCACCGGCGCCGTCCAGGCATAGATCCCCGGCGCCAGTGCCTTGTAGCGGTCAACCAGCACGACGTCGTGGGCGATCATGTCACCGGCAATCCAGCCGAGCAGCGCTGCGCCAAAAAGGATCACCACCGGGAAACGGTCCATCAGGGTCAGCACGAAGCGGCTGCCCCAGACGATGATCGGCACGCTGACGACCAGGCCGAATATCACCAGGCCCAGGTGCCCCTTGGCCGCGCCCGCGATGCCGATCACGTTGTCGAGGCTCATCACCGCATCGGCCAGCACGATGGTCTTGATGGCACCCATGAGATGCGTGCTCGCGTCGATCTCGTGGCCGCCGTCTTCATCGGCCGGCAGCAGCAGCTTGATGCCGATCCACAACAGCAGCACGCCGCCGACGATCTTGAGCCAGGGGAAGCGCAGCAGCTCGAGCGCAAAGAAAATCAGCACGACGCGCAGCGCGATCGCACCGAACATGCCCCAGAAGATCGCCTGCGCGCGCTGCTGCGCCGGCAAACGACGCGAGGCCAGCGCGATGACTACGGCATTGTCACCGCCGAGCAGGATGTCGATGGCGATGATCTGGCCGACAGCGATCCAGAAATCAGGTGAGGCGAGATCCATTCAGACACTGCCCTTCAACCGGGATGGAGAAAAAATTTACCACACGCAACATGGCCAGCGTGTCGTGCGCACAATAACGCAGAAGCTGCCCGCGCAGCTCGCTGCGCCGCGCTGCCGTGGTCTGCGGAGCCACCGCTTCTGCCCAGGCCAGCTGCGCGCCGCCGCCATCATGCACCCCTTCGAGCCGGGCATAATCCAGTTCCGGTGCTATCACCGGCAGCAGCGCCTTGATCGACCAGCTGCCCTGCATGGCGGGATGGTAGTAGCCGCGCTTGACGACCGGATGCAGATCCACCAGCCGCTCGACCACCGCCGCCAGCGCATCGGCATGCTCCGGACAGAAGGCCGCCAGCGTCCCCAGGCACTGTTTTTCGTAGCCCGTCCAGGTCAGCACTGGCCCCGCCGTGCCGATCGCGGCAAGCAGCGCGTCGGCAGCCGCACGAGCCGGGAACCCGCCACTCAGGTCGAGGAACTCCGCGTGCTCCAGCTGGCCGGGCGCGGGCTCGACATGCAGCGACCACTGGAAGGGCACGGGCTGGTAAGGCCGCGTGCCGGCCCAGCGGGGAACCGCGCCGCCGATGGTCTCGAAATCGAGGTAATAGCGCGGCCAGCCGAGCGCGGCGAGTTCGGCACGGACCGGGTCGGCAGGCTCCGGCTGCCCGCTGCGGGCCGCGCGCCACACGCGCAGCGCCTCCTTGCCGCCGACGCTGGCTTCCGGCAACTCGCGCACATCCCGGTAGCCCCGGGCGAGCAACTCGTCCAGGCGCTTGCCGATGCCGGGCAGCGTGTCGAGGGGGTAATCGGTCTGCGGCCAGCAATGCGCCATGAAGGGACACTCATACGGCACCTTGCAGCGCCGGCCGATGGCGGCATCGGGACAGTCGCCCGCCACCACCTGCCTGGCCGCCGCCAGCCATCCGGGCACCTGCTGGCGCGGTGCAAGGATCGCCGCCGCCAGGTCCTTTTCCACCAGCAGGCCCCGGTAGTCGCCATCGCCCTGGTACACAAACTGGTTGTTGACGTGGGCAAGTGCCACCGACTCTGGCGGCACCGCCGAGGTCTCGAGCACCCAGGCCTGGATGGCGCAGTCGATGACATGCTCGTCCTTGCAGGCGGTCGAGGACTTTACCTCGACCAGCCGCGCTGCCTTCCGGTCCAGCACGTCGGCACGGATCAGCAGGCCATCGCGTTCAAAGGTCGCCTCGAACAGCGGCGTGGCTGCGGGGCGCGCCAGCGCCGCAGCGGTCTCACGCAGCGCGGCCGCCATGTCACCGGCAACGCCGATCAGCACGCCGCTGCCGTCCGGGTCATACAACTGGCGGGCGATCTCGCCGATCTCGTGGCCAGTGGCAAAGGCCGCCTGGGTGGCGGCACTGAACTGCAGGAGATCCGGGCGATGCTTTTCCAGCCAGAGCCGTTTCGGGCACTGGTGCCAGGACATGAGGCGCGATTTGGACAGGCCGGCCATGGCGCCAGCATAGCCGCAAAGGCAAATCCGGTGATTCTGGACTGATTCTGCTGGCGACAGCCCGCGACGGCGGTGCTATACAGGGCCAGGCACAACAACAAGAGAACAACGCCATGTATCGGTATCGATTCACTGTTGTGACGGGCCGCATGGCCCTTGGTCTGATGGCTGCCGGAATCAGCGCCTGTGGCGGCGGCGGTGGCGGTGGCACAGCCGCTCCGGCCGACCTCGCAAGCCTGGACAGCGGCAATGCCGACACCATCGTCCGCGAAGTGCTGGGTGGCGGCTTCGGCGCCAGTGGCTTCGGCACGACAACCGGCGGCGCAATCCTGTCGGCGAATGGCGGATCCAACGCCCTGGCCGTGGGGATGGCGGCACGCCGCACGATCCAGGCAGTGGGCGACACCGGCAGCCAGGCCGGCGGAACTGTCCAGCCCAGCGCAAGCTACGGCCCGGAACGCAGTGACTGCCTCGTCAGCGGCACGGTTACCCTGTCCGCCACCCTGGCCAGCACCGAAACGCTTCAGCGCGGTGACCAGATCACGGCAGTCTTCAATTCCTGCAATGACGGCGATGGCGCCGTGCTCAACGGCCGGCTGCGCATCGATGTGCACGACTTTTCCGGCGACCTGGACAGCGATCTCTACCGGCTGGACAGCCGCTTCACCCTGACCAACCTGGCGGTCACGGAGAATGGCATCAGCGAAACGGGCGACGGCGCCCTCGACATCGACCTGAACTTCCTGACGCCAGGTCTGGAACTGTACGACATCAGCACCAGCCGGTTCACCGTGACTTCAGGCAGCAGATCGCGGATTTTCCGTGACATGGTGACGTCTGCCGAGGACGATTACCGGGGCGGTGGCTGGCTGTCGACCTTTTCCGAGTCGGGTTCGCTGGAAAGCTGGAACTTCGAGGGCAGGATCGATTACGGCACCCTTAGCCCCTTCCAGTCGGTCGATGGCAATCCCCCGGGCACGGGCGTCCTGCGCATCGATGGCGCCAACGGCACCAGCATCCTGGTCACGGCGCTCAATGAGGCCGAGCTGCAACTCGCCATCGACTGGGATGGCGACACCCTCGTCGATGAAACCCGGCTGATGGACTTGGATACGGTGCCCGGCTGGTAGCCGGCAACTGCCCGACCGGACTCACCGCCCCTGCAGAAAACCGGCCAGTCCCCTGCCGGCCGCGCGGCCGGTGGCGAGGCAGGCGCTCAGCAGATAGCCGCCGGTCGGCGCTTCCCAGTCGAGCATTTCTCCCGCCACGAACACGCCGGGCAGGCGGCGCAGCATGAACTGCGCATCGAGCTCGTCGAAGGCAACGCCGCCGGCCGTGCTGATCGCCTCGGCCAGTGGGCGCGGCGCGGTGAGGGTCAGCGGCAGCGCCTTGAGCTGCGCCGCCAGCCGCGCCGGATCGGCCAGCGTTTGCGCATCGGCAGTCTCCCGCAGCAATGCAGCCTTCACCCCCTCGATGCCGGCGGCCTTGCGCAGATGACTGGCGAGGCTCGCCTTGCCACGTGGACGTGACAAGGCTGCCCGCAACTGTTCCAGACTGCGATCCGGCAGCAGGTCGACCAGCAGCGTCGCGGCGCCCTGCGCTTCGATCGCATCCCGCAATGAGGCCGACAGTGCATAGACCGCGCTGCCCTCGATGCCCTTCGCGCTGACAACGAACTCGCCGCGCACCGTCTGCGCACCAAAGGACAGGCTGGCCGCTTTCACGGGTGCGCCGGCAAAGCGCTCGCGCAGATGCGCACTCCACGGCACATCGAAACCGCAATTCGCGGGCCGCAGCGTGCTGACGCGTACACCCTGTTCCGCCAGCAAGGCCGACCAGCCGCCATCCGTACCCAGGCGCGGCCAGCTGGCACCGCCGAGCGCGAGCAGCGTCGCATCCGCACTGTATTTTCGCTGGCCATCCGGCGTGTCGAAGATCAGCACACGCTCTGCGTTCCAGCCCTGCCAGCGGTGACGCATGTGCAGGCTCACGCCGCCGGCACGCAGGCGTGCAAGCCAGGCGCGCAACAGCGGCGAGGCTTTCATCGCCGTGGGGAAAACGCGTCCGGAACTGCCGACAAAGGTGTCCGTGCCGAGATCCGCCGCCCACTGCCTTATCGCTGCCGGCGGGAACTCGCGCAGGGCCGGTTCCAGCCGCGCGCGAGCGGTACCGAAGCGCTCGAGAAATTTTTCGAAGTCTTCGGCGTAGGTGAGATTCAGGCCGCTCTTGCCGGCCAGCAACAGCTTGCGCCCCGGCGAGGGCATTGCATCGAAGACATGGACTTCGGCGTCGGCTGCCAGCATCTCTGCCGCTGCGAGACCCGAGGGCCCGCTGCCGATGATGGCAACCCAGGGACGCTGCTGACGACCAGGCATGCGCGGGCTTAAGGACGCGGGGCCCGGAACGCGGCAATGGCGACCAGCAACCAGGCGAGCATGAAGGAACTGCCACCCATGGGCGCCACCTGCCCGACGGCGGGGACACCGAGTGAGCCGAGGTAGATGCTGCCCGAAAACAGCAGCAGGCCGAGCACCATGAACCCGGATGCCCAGGTGAGCAACCGCGGGTTGCCGAGGCGCGGCCCGAGCAAGGCCAGCAGGATCAGGCCCAGCGAATGGTAGAACTGCATCTCCGTGGCCCAGTGCCAGGACTCGCGCTTCGCTGGCGTCAGCACCTCGTTCAGGGCATGGAACCCGATGGCACTGAGCTGGGTGGCCACCAGCAGGGAAAGCGCACCGATGACGATGAAGGTCCTGGCTGAAGCAGAAAGGTTTGTGTTCGTCATGCTCCGATCCTGTTGACTGGACGCGCCCATGCTCGCAGGATCGGGAAAAGGTGTCACCCAGGAGTCACCCGATGCACCGCCTGCCCGCCGCCCTCCTCACCGCCAGCCTGCTCGCCAACGTGTACATCCCGGTGGCGGATGCGCAGCAGGTCCTCACCCGTGATGCGCTGTCACGGGCAGACTACGTGGTCGGCCGGCGCGCCTTCCAGATGCGTTGCAGTGCCTGCCACACGCTGGCAGACGGCGGCTCCAGCCTGACCGGCCCGAACCTGTGGGGCGTGATCGGCAGCAAGGCTGGCAGCCGCGGCGACTTCAAATACTCTCCGGCACTGAGCGCTGCGGAGATCACCTGGAGCGCCGATCGCCTCGACCGGTTTCTCGCCGATCCGCTCAGGGATATTCCCGGCACCAGCATGGCGATTCCCGAAGGCGTGCCCAATCCCGACCGCCTCGCGCTCATCGCCTTCATGATGCTGGAGACCGGTGGCGCCGACTGGCCGAAACCCGAGTTGCCGAAAGTTGTGGTCGATCCCGACCGCAGCAAACCGGTCTCGGAACGCTTCCCGAGTTTCTGGAACCACATGATGTCGAACACCACGCGCTATCGCATGGTGACAGCCGGCGGGGAACTGGTGTTTCGTGCCTGGTTCAATGCCGATGGTTCGATCACCAGCGACAACAAGAGCATCCGCGGTTTCTGGCGCCCGGACGAGCGCGACTTCTTCTGCTACGCGCTCTACGGCATCCCGACCAAACCTGACCAGCTGGTCGAGTGCTTCCCGATGGTGGCGATGAGCATTCCGCGCTTCGCCGAACAACTGTGGGAATCGAAACCGGCCGAAGGCGTGCAGCTGTACGGCGGAATCCTACCGGGCCGTCCCTGACGCCTTTTCCAGGTAAACGCCGGCCGCCATCGCCACCACAAACAGCAGCGGCTGCCAGGCAAAACTGCCGAGCGCGGCCAGCGCCGGACCCGGACAGTAGCCGTACAGGCCCCAGCCGATACCGAAGATCACCGACCCCACCACCGGCTTCGCTTCGATCGCACGACTTGCCGGCAGGAAAAACTGCGTGGCGAAAAACGGCGTACTGCGTCTCTGTGCCAGCCAGAAGCCCGGTATGGTCACCGCCAGTGCACCGACCATGACCATCAGCAAGGCCGGATTCCAGTCACCGGCCACATCCAGGAAACCGAGCACCACCTGCGTATCGGTCATGCCGGAGATCGCGAGGCCGGTGCCGAACACCAGCCCGCACAGCAGCGGAATGAGGATCTGTCGCAGCATCTGCACTAGGCCAGCAGGTGCCGTGTGACGAACACGGTGGCCATGCCGGCCGCGATGAAGGTGGCGGTTGCCGCCATCGAGCGCGGCGACAGCCGGCCGATGCCACAGACGCCATGGCCACTGGTGCAGCCGCCGGCACGGCGCGTCCCGAAACCGACCAGCAGGCCGGCAACGATGATCAGGGGCCAGCTGGCGCTGCCGGGCGCCGGTGCAGCCTGTCCGCTGGCGGCATGAAACAGCGGCGGCGCGAGGATCAGCCCGGCGAGGAAAGCCCAGCGCCACAGGCCGGTCTCGGCGGCCAGGACACCGGCAAAGATGCCGCTGATCCCCGTGATGCGACCGAGCAGCGCCAGCATGGCCAGCGCGCTGCAGCCGATCAGCACTCCACCCGCAAGTGGCATCAGCAGGCTCATGCCGGCAAAGGTGCCAGATTTATTTATGAAAATAAATCTGGCACCTTTGGGCGGTGAGAATAGGTCAGACACTTTTGGCGTTCGCGCTGCTGCTGGTTTTCACCATCATCAGCAGCTGTACGACGGCAAAGGCACCCTCGCTCACCCAGGGCCAGGCCACCGTCGACTACGACCTCATCCTCGACCCGGCCGCCACCCCGCTCTCGTGGGACCAGCATGTCAAGCCGGTGATCGAAGGACGCTGCGTGGTCTGCCATGCCTGCTACGACGCCTCCTGCCAGCTGAAGCTGTCCTCATACGAAGGCCTCAGCCGCGGCGCGAATCCCGACAAGGTCTATGACGGCACGCGAATCCGCGCAGCAGAACCGACCCGCCTGTTCATCGATGGCAGGACGACTGCCGACTGGCGCGCCAAGGGCTTCCATCCGGTCATCGCCGAAGCCACCGGCAACAGCACATCACGACTCGAGGATTCCGTCCTGTATCGCATGCTGCGGCTGAAGCAGCTCAATCCCCAGCCCCGCACCGGCATGCTGCCCGAAGAGGTCACCGTCGAACTGGATCGCAAGCAGGTCTGCACGACGGAAGAGAACTTCGACCGTTTCGCGGAAGAGAATCCGCTGTGGGGCATGCCCTACGGGATGCCCAACCTCAGCGACCAGGAATACGGCACGCTCGTGCGCTGGCTGGCGCAGGGCGCGCCACCGCCAGCCGCGCAGCAACCGTCAGCCGCTGCGGCCACACAGATCGCGCAGTGGGAGCAGTTTCTCAACGGTCCGTCGCTGCGCGAAAAGCTGATGAGCCGCTACCTCTACGAACACCTGTTCATCGGCCATCTGCATCTGGCCCACACGCCGGATCGCGAGTTTTACCGCCTGGTCCGCTCGTGGACACCGCCCGGCGAGCCCATCGACGAAATTGCCACCGTGATGCCCTTCGGCGACCCCGGCACGCGCCCCTTCTGGTACCGGCTGTGGCTCGATCACCAGAGCATCGTCGCCAAGGATCACGTGGTGTACGAGTGGTCGGATCAGCGCATGCAGCGCTATCGCGAGCTGTTTCTCGCCCCGGACTACGCGGTCACCGCACTGCCCTCCTACGACCCGGCAATCGCCTCCAACCCGCTGCGCACCTTCATCGACCTGCCGGTCGACTCGCGTTACCGCTTCCTGCTCGACGATGCGCGCTTCTTCATCGAGGGCTTCATCAAGGGCCCGGTGTGCCGCGGCCAGGTGGCGCTCAATGTCATCGACGACCGCTACTGGGTGTTCTTTTTCTCGCCCGATCACCCGGCCATGGCCAACCGCGATGAATTCCTCGCAAGCATGGCCGACTACCTGAAGCTGCCCGCTGAACGCGGCGCAAATACCCTGAATGTACTGAGCCTCTGGACCGAGTACTGGAAAGGCCAGAAGGCCTACATGACGGCGCGACAGGCGTGGTTCGAAAACATCCATGCGGTCGGCCTCGACGATGCACTGGATCACGTCTGGGATGGCGGCGGCAGCAACCCCAACGCAGCGCTGACCATCATGCGCCACACCGACAGCGCCTTCGTCATGAACGGTCTGCACGGCGATTTTCCCGAAACCGCCTGGATCATCGACTACCCGCTGTTCGAACGCATCCACTACCTGCTGGTCGCCGGCTTCGATGTATATGGCACGGCCGGGCACCAGCTGAACACGCGGATCGTGATGGATTTCCTGCGCATGGAGGGCGAGAACAGCTTTCTGGCTTTTCTGCCGGCCAGCCAGCGCAAGACCATCCGCGACAGCTGGTACCAGGGGATCCGGAAAAAGCGCGAAAAGCAGTTCGAGCAACCGATGGACTGGCTCAGCGTCGAGTCCGTGATCGGCTACCAGACCGATGACCCGCAGCGCGAACTCTACGGCCACCTGCAGCGCCACCTGGGCGCGCTGGCTGGCGAGGATCACATCAACCGTTGCGCTACCGGCGGCTGTGCCGAGGCTGCCGACCCGGTGCAGGCCAGCGTCGAGCAGGCCCTGCGCCGTATCGCCAAGGCGCGCGGCAGCCACCTGCAGATCCTGCCGGACGCCACCTTCCTGCGCGTGCGACGCGGCGTCGGCGGCCAGGACGATCTCGCCTACACCCTGGTGCTGAACAAGGACTACAGCAACCTGACCTCCATGCTGGAGAGCGAGGATGCCCGCAATCCGGACAACGACACCCTGACGGTGCTGCCCGGCTTTGCCGCCAGCTACCCGAACTTCTTCCTGGTCGTGGATGCCGCCGACATCAACAAGTTCGCCGACCGCTTCCTGGCCGTGCACAGCCGCGATGACTACGAGCGATTCGTCGCGCGGTATGGCCTGCGCCGCACCAATACCGCATTCTGGGAACAGGCCGACTGGTTCCAGGCCGAGTACCGGCGCCAGCAACCGGTCGAAGCGGGAATCTTCGACCTCAACCGTTACCGCAACCGCTGAGCTGCGTTACTCGCCGCGTTCGTAAACGATGTTGGCGCGGCCGACGATCAGGTCGTCGACCATGCCGATCCGCTGCACGTCCTTGTCCCGGTACGGCAGTGAATGCAGCACATAACGCATGGCGTTGAGCCGGGCGCGTTTCTTGTCGTCCGACTTGATCACCGTCCACGGTGAATCCGCGGTATCGGTGGCAAAGAACATCGCTTCCTTGGCACGGGTGTACTCATCCCACTTGTCGAGGCTGGCGAGGTCGATTGCCGAGAGCTTCCACTGCTTGAGCGGATGCACCTTGCGCTCCTTGAAGCGCCGGCGCTGCTCGGCCTGGCTCACCGAGAACCAGAACTTGATCATGTGTATGCCACTGCGCACCAGGTTGCGCTCGAATTCCGGCGCCTGGCGCAGGAATTCCCGGTGCTCGGCATCGGTACAGAAGCCCATCACCCGCTCCACGCCCGCGCGGTTGTACCAGCTGCGATCCATCAGCACGATTTCACCGCGGGTCGGCAGATGCTCGACATAGCGCTGGAAATACCACTGGCCACGTTCGACATCGCTGGGTTTTTCCAGCGCGACCACGCGCGCACCGCGTGGATTGAGGTGCTCCATGAAGCGCTTGATGGTGCCGCCCTTGCCCGCCGCATCGCGCCCCTCGAACAGGATGATCAGGCGCTGGCTGGCTTCCTTGACCCAGGACTGGAGCTTGAGCAGCTCGGTCTGGAGGATGAATTTCTGGCGCTCGTAATCCTTGCGCAGCATCTTGTACTTGTAGGGATAGGCACCCTGCCGCCAGTCGTCGGCGAGTTCATCCCGGTTCTTGCGCGGCCGGAAGGGTGGTTTCGGCAGGCCGAGCGACTCGCGCAGTCGTGCGGCATCATCGGGGGAGGCGCCGGCGATGATCGCGTCGATGCCTTCGCGTATCGCCGGGTCGGCCTGCCCGCTTCCGGCAATCTGCGCAGCTGCCGCCAGTTCGGCCTCCTGCACCGCTGCAACGCGCTCATCCGCCAGGGTCCGCGCCATGGCATCACGCAGGTTGCGCACCCTGCCCTGCTTGCTGTCGGCCTTGTCCATGGTCGTAGCCTAATGTGTGCTTAGCGAGAGATAGCTGACACCTTATACCGGACACATGGTTTACACATCTCGCATTTGAGGGGAGTCCTCAGATGCCCTGGAAAGAGTGTAAACCGATGGATGAACGCCTCAGATTCGTTGCCCGACTGCTTGAAGGCGAGAAGATGGCCACCGTGTGCCGCGAGTTCGGCATTTCACGGGTCACCGGCTACAAGATCTTCAACCGCTACAAGGAGTGCGGTCTGGATGCGCTCAACGATCGCAGTCGACGCCCCTACCGTCAGTCCAACCGGCTGCCGTTCCAGGTCGAGCGCAGTATTCTCGGCATCAAGCGAGAGTACCCCTCCTGGGGTGCGCCGAAGATCCACGACAAGCTGATCAAGCAGTACCCGATGATCAAGTCACCGGCGATCAGCACCGTGCACGCGGTGCTCGACCGCCACGGCTTGGTCAAGCGCCGCAGACGCCGCAGGCACAAGGCCCAGGGCACCGAACTGCACGCCGCCCACGACCCCAACGGCCTGTGGTGTGCCGATTACAAGGGCGAGTTCATGCTCGGCAACAAGCAGTACTGTTACCCGCTGACCATCACCGATTACCGGTCCCGCTACCTGCTGGCCTGCGAGGGCGTGACCTCCACGCGCTCCGACTTCGCCTTGGCGATCTTCGAGCGTGCCTTCAAGGACTTTGGCCTGCCCCAGGCGATCCGCACCGACAACGGCCCGCCTTTTGCCGCGCCCAATGCCCTGTTCGGGCTCTCCCGGCTCGCGGTCTGGTGGTTGCGCCTCGGTATCCAGATCCAGCGTATCAAGCCGGGGCACCCGCAGCAGAACGGTCGGCACGAACGCATGCACCTGACCTTGAAGCAGGAGGCCACCAAGCCCGCCTCCTTCAACTTCCTGCAGCAGCAGGAACGCTTTGATCGCTTCATCGGGGTTTACAACCACGAGCGTCCGCATCAGGCGCTCAACGGCGCCTGTCCGGGTGAGCTGTATACACCTTCAGCGCGTGACTATCGGCCGCCGGCTATTCCACCTTCACCCCAGATGCTGTCCGGATTCACAACACTCATTGCAGTACCAATGTTGTTCACGCCTCTATAGGGCATCTGTGTCAACTCTCGCTTTGCCCTCGCCGGCCCACCCGGACCCCAGTCAGTACCGTATTTGACGATACTCCTGTAGGTGTACTCTGCCCCGGAAGAAATACCTGACATTCCGAACCCCTGCCAGAACTCCCCACCCTGAGCCGCCGCACTGCCGCCCCCAACGGCCGCATCGGCCACAACACGCCCGGCCGAGTACTGCCCATCGAAGGCAACGTTAACGCCAGCGAAGGCACCGCCCGTCACCCCACCCCAGAACGCGCCCTTCGCGCTCTTCGTGGCCACAGCCCCACCCGCAGCGCCGCCGGCAGCGGCACCGACAACGCTAGCGGTACTGGCCGAATAGGCGAGCGAGGACTTAACCATCATGGCTTTCACCTCTACTCCAGCGACGCTTGCCGCTTGTCCTACTGCTTGTGCGGTGGCTTGACCAATGCTGTTCATGTAAGCCGCACTCACGCCCGATGCCACACCATAGGTCACTGCCATTGCCACCATGGTCCGCCCGTGCTTGCGGATCAGCCGCTTGAAGAAGTTACCGATCTTGCCGAGAAACAGCCCGCTCGGATCGGTATACGACAGCGGGTTATTGGCCACATAGCTGTAGGCGTTGAGGCTCTGCGGCATGTTGAGCCGATCGAGCAGCGGGTCGGGTGACAGGAACCGCCCGAGCGTCGGGTCATAGACCCGCCCCCGCATGTGGATGAGCTGCACGGTGTCCAGCATCTCATGGCCGGTATAGCCCTGATGGTTCCACGGCGTGGCCGCCATCTCGGTACCGGCCGCATCGTTGCTCCAGTTGTCGTTGCGCCGGCGGCCAAAGGCATCGTAGCTGTAGGCGATAGACTGTGTGGCGGGTAGCGAGCCCATCGCCGCATACTGCTTGTCCACGCTGCCCAGGTGATCGCGCAGCGGGTAGTACGCCTGCCAGCCGAGGCCACCGCTGTCTTCCACCTGCGTGAACACCACCTGGTCATTGGCGAACGCATGTGAGCGATACTGGGTCAGCGAGCCGCTCACCAAGAACAGAAAAAGCAATAGGATATCTCGCAATTCATGGGGTCAGTATCGTATCGCCATCCCGTCACCAAACCTGTGCTCCGATTGACAAAGTATGTCCAGCGACACTTCCTGTCCTGATAAGTGTACTCATCGATTTCGTGCTCCCGATGATTTATTGCAACAGGTTTTTTATTGGTTGCTAGATCCAAGGTCGATCCGACAGAAAGATCCCTGCGTTCTCGCCAGGAATCAACGAGCTCCTCTCGGGATGTACATGCAACTCCCACAAACAAAACCAAAGCAATTGATAGCCCCGCGCGAGCACACTTCAGTCGATTGCGAAACGGAACCTTCGTCATGGCGCATTTATCACGCCATATGCATGGCTGGGTATAATGGATGGCGCTGCGAAAATCGTCGCCGGTACAAGATTTGCGATGTTAATCGGGCTCAAAATGGCATCAACGCCTGGGGATAGTCGCAGGTTCCCACTAGCGCTATAAAAAATCTTGCTATTAAGCCAGTCATGCGGCCCTGCATACACCTCAACCAAGCTATCCCAAAAACTGCCGGGCGAATAATTGAATCCGAAGCGCTTGAAACCAATATGACCCTGTCCTCCTTGGATCCCACCAAAAAAGCTTGATTCACATGGCATACGGCAGCCAGCGAGCTTAAATCCATCACCCCGAAATCCAACGCTAGTGCCTCGCGCATTTTCTGGGTTCAACTTAGACTGCGCGATCATAGATTCCCGCATTTCCAGCGCCGCCCAAGTAAGCCCCGAGAGGCTACCGCTGGTACCAGCCCCCTGCCAAAAGTCCCCACCCTGAGCCGCCGCACTGCCACCCCCAACGGCCGCATCGGCTATAACACGCCCGGCCGAGTACTGGCCATCGAAGGCAACGTTAACGCCAGCGAAGGCACCGCCCGTCACCCCGCCCCAGAACGCACCCTTCGCGCTCTTGGTGGCAACCGCGCCGCCAGCCGCTCCGCCCGCTACGCCGCCGGCAACACTTGCAAATCCTTGCTGCGCGCTCACGACTGCTGACGTGTAACCCCCCTCCATAATTGCCGTCTGCCCGATAGAGTTCATGTATGCAGCACTCACGCCCGATGCCACACCATAGGTCACTGCCATTGCCACCATGGTCCGCCCGTGCTTGCGGATCAGCCGCTTGAAGAAGTTACCGATCTTGCCGAGAAACAGCCCGCTCGGATCGGTATACGACAGCGGGTTATTGGCCACATAGCTGTAGGCGTTGAGGCTCTGCGGCATGTTGAGCCGATCGAGCAGCGGGTCGGGTGACAGGAACCGCCCGAGCGTCGGGTCATAGACCCGCCCCCGCATGTGGATGAGCTGCACGGTGTCCAGCATCTCATGGCCGGTATAGCCCTGATGGTTCCACGGCGTGGCCGCCATCTCGGTACCGGCCGCATCGTTGCTCCAGTTGTCGTTGCGCCGGCGGCCAAAGGCATCGTAGCTGTAGGCGATAGACTGCGCGGCAGGTGGCGAGCCCATCGCCGCGTACTGCTTGTCCACACTGCCCAGATGATCGCGCAGCGGGTAGTAGGCCTGCCAGCCGAGGCCACCGCTGTCTTCCACCTGCGTGAACTCAATTTTGTTGATGCCACCAGCGCTGCATGCAATTCAATCGAATGCAACGATACCTGGCCATCAAATGTTGACGCCAACGGTGTCGCACCGGCATCAAGCGGATCTTGCCATCACGGCGTATTCGAGGTCGCTAGCCATCAACGGTCTCCCACAAAACTACAGATCCGGGTATCGACGCCAGGCAGTCCCTGCATGAGAGATCCCAGCTCGGGGAGAGGCACGAAGTTGTGGCACCGAGCCGCCTGCATCAGGCGTTGCGTCTTCTACAGGATGATGATCTTGTTTTTCTACCGGAAGATGAGCTCGTGCGCCGTATCAGGCGGCTAGCGAAACTCTTGTAATTGGATTGAGATGAAACGCGGCCAACGGGGGAAACCGCGGCGGCGAATGGGCTCAGGCGGGTACAGGTTGCTTCGCCTTTTTCATTGAGAGGAGATGATCTGTCACGAATTTCTTGTTCTTCGCCCCCGGCGGCAGGCCCGGGCCTATGACAGGCTGCTGCGTGTCCTCGTTTGCGACGAATTGCTGGTTTAGCGACAACAGAAATGACAACGCGTCGTCCGACTTACCCATCCCGTATACCTCGCGCACGGCGTCTGGTCATGCTCGCGCGTCTAAGTTCCCGTAAGGAAACCGCTGCATTGGCAACGCTCTCGACGGCCTTTGCTGTCGGCTGCGGCGGCCAAGGAAACGAGTCGAATACTGTCCCTGATAGCAGACGCTCGATTCGGAGTTCGGGCGGATCGGCAGCGCGGTGCTTACATCGACCTCGAAGGACAGCGAAGGACCAATGCGGGGCATGTCGCGTATTTCCCCGGAGGAATCGCGATTGTCACCGAGTTGCTTGAAAAGCTTCTTTGGGCTGGGCTGGTCGCCCTTTGTCCAGTTGACGATGGACATGTGCACGACCGTGTCCCGCTCCAGACCTGGGTCGATACCGCTTCTGTGATCGTCCCGCCGTTTCCGACGGGAACATCCACCGGTGTAAGCAAAATGGCGCGCCCGGACGGATTCGAACCGCCGGCCCCCGCGTTCGAAGCGCGGTGCTCTATCCAGCTGAGCTACGGGCGCCCTATTGGTCTCAGTCCACTACCCACTGGTCACTCATTGGTAACTCATAGAGTTGGCGCCTTGCCATCGCCTCTGTAAGCTCTTGTAGCGACAGATAATATATTGCCAATCAAACATTGCATCCCTTGGTTCGAAGCCTGATGCTCTATCCAGCTGAGCTACGGGCGCATGACCGCCCGGCCGCGTTTATTTGCGGCCGGTCATCATCTTGAGAAAGCCACCGAAGGCGGTGCCGTGCTCCCGGATGACAGGCCCGCAGACGGCGTCGTCCTGCACGGCTTTCCACCAGGTCGCGAGGCGGCCGCTGCCGACCGGATCGGCGATGGTGAAATTACCCGCCGCCAGCATCGCGTGCAGCATCGCGGTCATGGTGCCGAGTGCGGCATCGCCGAGCGTCGGGCTGTTGCCGACGCAGAACGGGCCGCTGTCCATCACCTGTTCGAGATAGCCATAGGCCTTGGCGATCTCCTTGGCGGCCGCATCAACCGCCGCCTGGTCGCGCTTTTCCGGATTCATGTGCCGGAACAGCGGGCCCACGTGCGGTGCGAGGTACAGGTCGGCGATGCGCGCCACCAGGCGCGAACGCGCGCGACCAAGGGCATCTGCCGGCAGCCCGGACTTCTGCGGGTACACGTCATCGAGGTAATCGCAGATGATCGAGGACTCGCCGATACCCTGCCCGTCGACTTCCAGCGTGGGCATCTTGCCCATCGGATTGAGCTTGAGGTATGCGGGACTCTTGAGGCCAGCCATGCCACCGGGCGGATCGGAAAGCGGCAGGTCCACGCCCTTCAACTTTGCATACAGCACCACGCGGGCAACGTAGGGGGAAGCAATGCCACCGTACAGCTTGATCATGATTTTTCTCCGGGTTGGGTGTGTTTATCGCAGGGCAGACAGATCGAAATTCCTGACCAGGCCATCGGCCTGGAACAGCTTGACGAGGATGGCCGCGCGCATCCACATGCCGTTGCGCTCCTGTCGCCAGTACACGGCACGCGGGTCGTCATCGACTGCAGGGTGTATCTCCGGGCCACGCGGCAGCGGATGCATGATGACGGCGGTCTTTTTCATCGCACCGAGGTTTTCCGGCGTGATGCTGTAGTCACGGTAGTCCACGCGCCCGGTTTCGCCATCCGTGTCCCACTCGGACTGCATGCGCGTGACATAGACGGCGTCGAGTTCCGGCAGCACCCTGGCAAGCTGCGCATTCTCTACGAAGCTGATGTTCTGCTCGCGCAGATGGGCCTTGATATCCGGCTCGATGGCGAACTGCTGCGGCGCGATCATCACCAGGCGCACGTCGCGGTAATTCTTCATCAGGTAGCACAGCGAGCGCACGGTGCGGCCGCGCTTGAGGTCGCCCATCAGGCCGATCACCTTGCCGTCGATGCCGCCCTGGTTCTCGAAGCTGCGCTCGAGGGTGTAGATGTCCAGCAGCGCCTGCGTCGGGTGCTGGTCCTGGCCACTGCCGGCGTTGATGATCGGCACCGGCCGCGGGATGCGGTTCATCAACTCGGCGGCACGCGCCGCCTTGCCCGAATCCGGCGTGCGCATCACGATCACATCCACATAGGAACTGAAGGTGCGGATGCTGTCCTCGAAACTCTCGCCCTTCACCTCCGAGGAAGTGGAGGGATCGCGGATCTCGCTGGTGCGGATGCCGAGCACGTGGCAGGCGTTGCTGAAGGACAGGAAGGTCCGCGTCGAGGGCTGTACGAAGTACAACATCGCGCGCCGGTCGGGCAACAGGCCGAGCAGGAAACGCGCCCCGTCCGGATGCTTGGCCAGCAGGCGTACCCGGTTGGTCAGGTCGCAGAGATCATCGAGCTGGGCGCGATCGAAAACGCGGGGGTCGATGACATGGAACAGCGGCGGGGATACGGGCATCAGCGGCATGCGGGCTATTTTTAACAATATTCTGACCGGCTTCCATCATAACAGCACCGGTCACGCATCCGTGGCTGATCAGGGCGGCCGGACGGGCTATACTTGCCGCGGGTTTTTTTGAGTTGCCTCCAGTAGGAGTTGTTGTCATGCGTTTCAAGCAAATGATCGCGGCCGTCACGGCTGCCTGTTTCCTCAGCCTCGGCCTGCAATCCACCGCCTCTGCCGGGGTGATCGGCACGCCGGAGTACCTGTCAGCCACCGACCGGGCCGGCCAGATCGCCCGCATCGAGTCCACCCTGTCCCGCGCTGACGTGCAGGCGCAGCTGGTTGCACTCGGCGTGAATCCGGCCGATGCCACCGCGCGTATCGCCGCGCTGAGCGATGCCGAACTCAAGCTGATGAGCGAGAAGCTCGACCAGCTGCCGGCCGGCGGCGACAGCTTCCTGGCCGTCATCGGCATCGTGTTCGTCGTGCTGCTGATCCTCGAGATCACGGGTGTCACCGACATCTTCAAGAAGATCTGAGCGGTTCCTGATCGCGGCGGTGGGTGCGCTGGCACTCACCGCCTGCGTCACCGGACCGGGGCCACTGCCCGAAGACCCCCGCCAGGAACTATCCAGCGTCGCCTTCTTTCCCCAGGACACCCACCAGTGCGGGCCCGCTGCGCTCGCCACCCTGCTGGTATCGACGGGTGTCGACACCACGCCGGAACAGCTCGTGCCCGAGGTCTATATCCCGGCACGCCGCGGCAGCCTGCAGGTGGAAATGCTCGCTGCCGCGCGTCGCCGCGGCCGCATCCCCTGGCTGCTGCCGCCCGATTTCACGGCGCTGCGCAGCGAACTCGCGGCCGGCAATCCGGTTCTGGTGCTGCAGGACCTGGGCGCGCTCGGCATCCGGCGCTGGCATTATGCGGTGGTGGTCGGCCATGACCCGCAACGCGCGGTGCTGGTGCTGCGCTCAGGGAAGCAACGCCGGCATCTCGAACGCGAGGCGT
Source organism: Gammaproteobacteria bacterium (assembly GCA_023383705.1). GTDB lineage: Bacteria > Pseudomonadota > Gammaproteobacteria > Steroidobacterales > SHZI01. The sequence goes on from JAHDYM010000015.1 coordinate 41,908, forward strand.
ACTTCCTGCAGAGCTGGCAGGCCAGCGACAACTGGGCGATCACGCTCACGCCACCCGGACAGATTCCGGCCACCGCCACGGCGGCAGGCTATGTACGCGCGATCACCGACAGCGAACGCCACCTGTCGGCGACCGACCTCGATGCCAGCTACGCGGCCGCCCTGCAGCGCTGGCCGGACGATCCGCTGCTGCTGTTCGCGACCGCCAACCACGACTATGCCAGCGGGCGACTGGCTGCCGCCGAAACCCGCTACCGCCGGCTGCTGGAACTGCAGCCCGACCATCTCGCCGCCCACAACAATCTCGCCAATCTGCTGATCGACCGGGGTTGCGCGGCGGAGGCCCAGGAACACGCGCAGCGCGCACTGGCGCTGCTCGATGCCGAGCCGGCGCTCGCGCCTGCCGTGCGGGAAACCGCAAAAAGGGCCGGGCAGATGACTGCCCGGCCCCACAGCGGGGGGAATCGCTGTGACTGAAACCGAAAACTTCGAAAACTGCGACCCGGCACCGCCTAGAAGGAGTACTTCAGGGTGAGGCCGTACCAGCGCGGCGGCTGGTAAGACACCTCGTTGCAACCGCAGAGCGTGGCCAGGTTGAAGCCCTGGTTGCCGGCCCGCTCGTCGGTGAGGTTGTGGATGCCGAGGTTGCCGCGCCACTGGCCGTCATCGGTGCGCCAGCCAAACACCGCATTGACCAGCGTGTAGCTGTCGAACTGGTCGGCATCGAAGTTGCGCAGGTTGTAGTAGAACTCGTCCGAGTAGCTGAAGTCGCCCTGCACCGAGGCGAAGCCGCCCAGTGCCGGCCACTCGTAGCGCACCAGCCCGGCAAACTGCATCTCCGGCGCATAGGTGGGCTCCACGTCCCTGACGATCGGGCCGTCGACACGCAGCGGTACGTCCTCGACCTCGGCGTTGAACCACGAGCCGCTCAGCATGATGTCGAGGCCCTCGATCGGCGAGGTCTGCAGCTCGAGTTCCATGCCGACGTTGGTGGCATCGGCATTGATCACCACGCCGCCCACGCCGGTGAACAGGAAGGCCTGGTAGTCGGCGTAGTCGTAATAGAAGATCGAGCCGTTGAAGCGCGTGGTGCCATTCAGCCAGGTGGACTTGAAGCCCGCCTCATAGGCCAGCAGCTTTTCCTCGTCGTAGGGAATGGCACTAACCGGCACAGCCAGACCACCATAGAGCTGGGCATTGAAGCTGCCGGCCTTCACGCCACGGTTGATACCGGCATACAGCAGCCAGTCATCGTTGAGCCGCCAGTCGAGCTGCACCTTGCCAGCCCACAGCGTATCGCTGCTGTCGTCAGAGTAAGCGCTCGCCGGATCGCCCGGATTGGCACCGGGTACCGGACCAAGCGGAACAGGCGTGCCCTGATGGATCTGGCTGGAGTCAGCAGTGAAGTAAAGGTTCTGGGCAAAGGTGTAGTCCTTCTCTTCCTGGATCAGCCGCCCACCGACGATCAGGGTCAGGTCCTCGCGCAGGTCGTACTCCACCTGGCCAAACAGCGAATAGGAATCGGTTTCCAGATCAGCGTCCGAGCCGAGGTCGAAGGGCGCGTCCGGCACCACACTGTTGACCGGAAACTTCAGGCCGTTGTCCGAGGTATTGTCGATGTTCAGGTAATAGAGACCGGCCACCCAGCGCATCTGGTCGGCAGTGCCGTTGAGGCGCAGCTCCTGCGTGAAGCTGGTGGCATCCACCGCCGCGTAGTTCACCGACTGGTTGGCCGGCCCGCCATCGACGTCGAGGAACAGCAGCTTCTCGTAATCCTTGAAATCGCTGATCGCGGTGAGCTGGAGGTTGTCGTTGATGTCGTGCTCGATGCGCAGCGCCACACCCCAGGTATCGATATTGCCCTGGTCCTTGAAGGCGAAATCGCTGTTGAAAGTCGTGTCGTCGCCGTCGGCATCCCGGTAGCCGAAGAAGTCGGTGCCCGGACTCAGCGCAAAGGTATTGGTGACGCGCGCGGTATCGGTGATGTTGTCGCCGTCGAAATCATCGGGGAAACCGTTATTGTCCTGGTCCGAGCCGCAATCCGAGCCATCGGCGCAGATGCTGCGGCGGCTGTCGGTGGGGTCGATGTCGATCACGTTGATCAGTTCGCCCTGCGACAACTGCACGTTCGGATCGGGGTTGCTGCCGTTGTAGACGGGGCTGACCGGCTTGGCCTGGTACGGGGCGGTCGAGACATCGCTCTGCGCCCAGTTGCCGGAGAAGGTAAAGCGCAGGTCATCGCGCGCATCAAACTGCAGGATGCCGCGCAGGGCCGTGGTCTCGTCATCGGCGAGGTCAGCGCCGGAACCCTCACCCGGGTCGTTGGTCGGGCCGGTACCGATGGTCGCGGCACCGAAGGCATAGGGACCATTCGGGTCGTAGAGGTTCTTCAGCCAGGGATCCTGATCGTTGTACATCAGCGCGACACGACCAGCGACCCGGTCGCTGAGCGGACCGCCGACTGCACCTTCAAAGCGCAGGGAGTTCGGGTCGGAGTTGGCGTCGAACTGGCCATAGGTGACGTCGGCGTAGCCTTCAACCGCATCGAAAGTCGGCTTGCGGCTCAGGTACTGCACCAGGCCGCCGGTCGCATTGCGGCCGAACAGCGTGCCCTGCGGTCCCTTGAGGATCTCGACGCGTTCGATGTCGAACAGCGCGAAGGTCTGTGCCTGGGCGACGGCGATATAGCCCTCGTCGAGGTACACCGCATTGGGCGCCTCGACGATGTCGTTGAAGTCGGCCTGCGTCACGCCGCGGATCGTGAACTGCTTGTTCTGCCCGGCCAGTGCGCCACTGGTGTGCACACCGGGCACGAAGGCTGCGATGTCACTGCTTGCGCCGATGCCGAGCGTCTCCATCTGCTCGCCGGTAAAGGCGCTGATAGAGATACCGACGTCCTGAATGTCCTGCTCGCGCTTTTGCGCGGTGACGACGATCTCGTCCAGTACCGCTGCCTGCAGCGGCATGGCCATCGCTGCCGCAAGACAGCCGGCCACACAGCAATGCACCACAGCACGATTTGCCTGATGTGACATTGGAGAATCCCCCCTGCTTGAACACGGCGCGACCGCCGCCTGCCCGGACCCAGTCCAAACCTAGCAAAAGCTCGCAAGCGGCCAGTTAGCAGAGCAACGCATTCAATACACCAAAGCGGCAACCCCCCGGTGCCGGGGGGGGCGGGGTTGGCGGTTAGGCAAAAAAAAAAAACCGCGCCCCGCCCCCGCCCCCCCCCACCCCCCCCGGGGCGGGTGCAGGGGGGGGGTGCGGCCG
>JAHDYM010000134.1 GCA_023383705.1 Gammaproteobacteria bacterium
ATCACGACACATCACAGTAAGACGTTGCCCCTGCAGGGACTCCAGTTGCTACTGTCTCGAAAAATCTTCAACGGCCGTTCCGCCCAGACGAGGTGATCTCGATGCCGAGAGTATTGTCCGTTGTGGACAGGTCCGTTCCGGATTCGATCACAGGCCAGGCCGACAGCGAGGACCCGCCCGGCCCGGTATCCGGAGTTGCAGTCCTTGGCATTTCCTCGCCGCTCGTCCCGCCAACGGTCAACCTCAGCGCCGTCCCCACCTCGAAACACGCCGTTCCACGACTCACGGTCAGCGCCCGGAGCGATGCTTTCCGGCGCCGCTTCTACCCGCAGGCCGGCCTGCGCGACTGGAATGACTGGCGATGGCAGAACCGCCACCGGGTTCGCAGCCTGCCGGACCTGGACCGGATGTTTCGCCTCACCGATGACGAGCGACAGGCGATCGAAGCTCATCATGGCGCCCTGCCCCTCGGCATCACCCCCTACTATGCCAGCCTCATCGATGCGGAAAACCCCGCGCAGGCCCTGCGCAGGACGGTCATTCCGGTGCCCGGCGAGTACCTGAAATCCCGGGGTGAATCCGATGACCCGCTCGGCGAGGATGCGAGCAGTCCGGTACCGGCACTGGTGCACCGCTATCCGGACCGGGTACTGCTGCTGGTCACGAATTTCTGCTCGGTTTATTGCCGTTACTGCACACGGGCCCGGATGGTCGGTGCGGTTGGCGAGCGCAGCATCCGCAAGCATGATCTTGAGAAGGCCATCGACTACATCGCGGCGACCCCGGCGATCCGCGATGTGTTGCTGTCGGGTGGCGATCCCCTGAGCCTGGATGACGAACGCCTCGAGTGGATCCTGAAACGCCTGCGGCAGATCCCGCATGTGGAGTTCATTCGGATCGGCTCCAAGCAGCCGGTCGTCCAGCCCCAGCGCATCACGCCGGCACTCACCCGCATCCTCAAGCGTTACCACCCCTTGTGGATGAGCCTGCACTTCACCCACCCGGATGAACTGACCCCCGAGGTTGGCGAGGCCTGCGCGCGGCTGGCGGATGCGGGCATCCCGCTTGGCAGCCAGACCGTACTGCTCAAGGACATCAACGACAACGTCGCCACCATGCGGGCGCTTGTCCACGGGCTGCTGCGCATACGGGTACGGCCCTATTACCTGTATCAGTGCGACCCGATTTCCGGATCCGCGCACTTCCGCACGCCGGTCGAGACGGGGCTGGAGATCATCCGCGGGCTGCGCGGCCACACCACCGGCTATGCCATACCGACCTATGTGATCGATGCCCCGGAGGGCGGCGGCAAGATTCCTCTGGCGCCTGACTATGTCACGGGCCGCGATGGGGATGATCTGCTGCTCACCAATTACGCCAACGGCTCCTATCGCTATCCGGATCCCCGGCCAGAAAGCTCCGGATGCGAGTCGGCCTGACCTACGACCTTCGCGACGACTATCTCGCCGCGGGCTACAGCGAGGTCGAAACCGCAGAGTTCGACCAGCCCGAGACCATCGATGCCATCGCGGGCGCATTGCAACGGCAAGGGCTGGCGGTTGACCGGATCGGCAGCGCGCAACAGCTGACTGCCCGGTTGGTGGCAGGTGACCGCTGGGACCTGGTCTTCAACTTCTGCGAGGGACTGTACGGCTTTGGCCGTGAGTCGCTGGTCCCGGCACTGCTGGACGCCTGGCGGATTCCCTATGTGTTCTCGGACCCGCTGGCCTGCGCCCTGACCCTGCACAAGGGCATGGCCAAGCATGTGGTCAGGGGCCATGGCCTCGCCACACCCGACTTTGCCGTGATCGAGAGCCCCGCCGATCTCGCGACCAGCCTCCCGCTTCGCTATCCACTGTTTGCCAAACCGGTTGCGGAAGGCACCGGCAAGGGCATTTCCATCGCGTCCCGTATCGATTCGCCAGCCATGCTTGAACCGGTGTGCCGGGCCCTGCTCGAGGAACACCGGCAACCCGTGCTCGTCGAGGAATTCCTGCCAGGCCGGGAGTTCACCGTCGGGCTGATCGGCACGGGCCAGGCAGCCGAAGCACTGGGCACGATGGAGGTGCATTTTGGCCCGAAGGCCGACCCCGGAATCTATACCTTCGACAACAAGGCGCACTGGGAGGGCAGGGTCAGTTATGCGCTGCTGACGGAGGAACCCCTGGTGGAGGCTGTCGAAGCACTGGCCGTCAGCGCCTGGCGTGCGCTGGGCTGTCGCGATGGCGGCCGACTCGATATCCGGCTCGATGCAGCAGGCATACCCAACTTCATCGAGGCCAATCCGCTGGCAGGCCTGAATCCCGGTCACTCCGACCTGCCCTTCATCTGCGGGTTCAAGGGCATTTCCTTTGACCAGCTGATCCAGCGCATCGTGGCTTCGGCACTCAGCCGGGTCACGCAGCCGTCCGCCGGCAGTCCCGGGGCCACCGGCCAATGAATACCGCCGGCAAGGTCCTCATCATTCATAACGACGTCAGTGATGAGTCGCCAGCGGATGCACGCGACATCCTTGACCAGATCCGGTCCGTTACCGAGGCGCTGGGCACCGAGGGGTACCAGACCAGCACGCTCTCAATCGGTCTGAACCTGGGAGCCACAAAGACGAAGCTGCAGGCGGAGCGGCCCGACGTGGTCTTCAATCTGGTGGAGGCGATAGACGACAGTGGGCAACTGGTACCGATCGCCACCACGCTTCTCGACCATCTGCGCATCCCCTATACGGGCTCCGGCACGGAAGCACTGGTACTCACCTCGAACAAGATACTGACCAAGCACTGGCTGCGGCTGCATGGCATCGCCACCGCAGACTGGTGGGATCCGGAGACTCGCCCGCCGGTTGTACCGGCGCCCGGCCGCTGGATCACCAAACCGCTGTACGAGGATGCGTCAATCGGCATGGACGACGCCTCGGTCGTCGCGGATTTCGCTGGCGTGGCCGGGCGGATCGCGGAGAAACAGCAGGTGCGTGCCTGCCGTTGGTTTGCCGAGCAGTTCATCGAGGGGAGGGAGATCAACGTCGCGCTGCTGGGCGGCCGCGAAGGCCCGGAGATCCTGCCCATTCCGGAAATCGAATTCGTGGACTTTCCAGCCGACAAACCCCGGATCGTCGGTTACGCCGCGAAGTGGGCCGAGGATTCATTCGAGTGCCGGAACACGGTAAGGCGCTTCGTGGACCCGGACAAGGAGGCACCGCTCTGCCGGCAACTGGGCGAGATCGCATTGCGCTGCTGGGATATTTTCCAGCTCCGTGGCTATGCGCGGGTCGATTTCCGGGTGGATGGAAACGGAAAGCCATGGGTTCTCGAGATCAATGCCAACCCATGTATCTCGCCCGATGCGGGGTTTGCTGCCGCACTGGCCGAAAAGGGCATTCCCTATTCCACAGCCATCCGGCGCATCGTCGCCGCGGCACAGGCGACCTGAAGGCAGCTGATGCCAGCGCCGGTGTTCAGGGAGCAGTTGCGCGATACCGACCCGGACCAGATCGAGAGACTGGTGCGCTCAACGGAATTCTTCAGTCCGGAGGAAATCGGCATTGCACGCGAACTGGCCGACGACGCCCTCGCGAATCGTGAACACAGCCACTACCGGTTTGTGTTTGCAGAGCAGAACGGGGTGCTGGCTGGTTACGCCTGCTTTGGACGAATTCCCGGTACCCGCTCTGCCTGGGATCTCTACTGGATCGTTGTCGGACCGCCATCCCAGGCGCAGGGGGTCGGCAGGCAGATCCTGTGCAGGGTTGAAGCTCGGGTCAGCGCCGCCGCCGGCGACCAGCTGTATGCCGAGACATCCTCGCGCGAGCAGTATGCGCCGACGCGACGTTTCTACAGCAGATGCGGATTCAAACAGGCTGCGGAGTTCCCCGACTTCTATGCGCCGGGCGACGGAAAGATCGTCTACGTGAAACTGCTTGCTGGCAGCTAAAAAAGAAAAGCCCCGTCGCTGACGCGACGGGGCTTGGGGATAGGTGCCTGGCAGTGACCTACTCTCACATGGGGAGACCCCACACTACCATCGGCGCTGGGCAGTTTCACTTCCGAGTTCGGAATGGTATCGGGTGGTTCCCGCCCGCTATGGCCGCCAGGCAAACTCTAAATTTGACGCATGTCCCGAAGCGGGGGCACGCGCAACAATATGAATGTGTTCAACGCCAGACTGCAGTCACGCAACTTCCGACAACACCAGCAATCACTCAAGTCGCTTGAGTGTTATATGGTCAAGCCTCACGGGCAATTAGTACTGGTTAGCTACACGCCTTACGGCGCTTCCACACCCAGCCTATCAACGTCGTAGTCTTCGACGGCCCTTCAGGGGAATCAAGTTCCCAGAGAAACCTTATCTTGGGGGGGGCTTCCCGCTTAGATGCTTTCAGCGGTTATCCCGTCCGTACATAGCTACCCGGCAATGCCACTGGCGTGACAACCGGAACACCAGAGGTACGTTCACTCCGGTCCTCTCGTACTAGGAGCAACTCACCCTCAAGTTTCTAACGCCCACGGCAGATAGGGACCGAACTGTCTCACGACGTTCTGAACCCAGCTCGCGTACCACTTTAAATGGCGAACAGCCATACCCTTGGGACCTGCTACAGCCCCAGGATGTGATGAGCCGACATCGAGGTGCCAAACCTCCCCGTCGATGTGGACTCTTGGGGGAG
>JAHDYM010000016.1 GCA_023383705.1 Gammaproteobacteria bacterium
CCCCCGCGGGGGGCCACCCAGCTCCCCCCCCCCGCTGCCGCACCAGTACCCTCTAACATTCCCGACCCGCCGGTGGGGGGCTCTCCGGCACAGGTGACACCGTTCGGACCGGCGGACTGTTTCAATCCGCGCCCCCGCGTGGGGGGCGACCGTGGTCCGCCACCAGCATCACCGCCCTGTGCCAGTTTCAATCCGCGCCCCCGCGTGGGGGGCGACCCGCCGCCGGAGTGGGTGATACGGGAGCTGGAGAGTTTCAATCCGCGCCCCCGCGTGGGGGGCGACCTGTCCGCCGCATTTGCCCGCTTCGCCGTACAGGTTTCAATCCGCGCCCCCGCGTGGGGGGCGACATCAGCAGGCCAGCAACATCCTTGGTGAGGACGTGTTTCAATCCGCGCCCCCGCGTGGGGGGCGACCCAGCTACTCCACGGCGCTGCTGACCAATATCCAGTTTCAATCCGCGCCCCCGCGTGGGGGGCGACACCATCGAGGACACCGACGGCGACGGCATCGCCATGTTTCAATCCGCGCCCCCGCGTGGGGGGCGACGCCAATCGCGAGTGTTCCGACTCGCCCAGGAGAAGTTTCAATCCGCGCCCCCGCGTGGGGGGCGACGCGTCGGTACCTCATCGCTACCCGGCTCACCGAAGTTTCAATCCGCGCCCCCGCGTGGGGGGCGACCGCCGTATCGTAACTCTCTGTTTTGCTTCACGTATGGGCTATACGTACGCGAACGTTCTACAGGACGCTCGCTGGGCACCGCAGTTCGACCGACTGCATCCGGTTAGTTGCTGATTTCATTCTGTTAAAGAACTACGCGAACCCTCAGGGAAATCCCTGGTAGCTTCAGGTTCGCGATCAAACTACAAGAGGCCCTTCCGGGTCATATCCGGGCTTGGCGCCGATGTGCTCAACACGTCGTTTCCAGTTGGCGCCAAGAAAGTAGAAACGCAAACTATCCTCGTCCGGATCCATCTCGGTGGTCAGCTGCTGTTTCAGGTACGTCCATTGTGCAGGATCAACCAAGCACTCAAACACAGAGTACTGCACCCGTTGCCCGTAATCCTGGCAGAGGCTGGCGATACGTCGAAGCCGCTTCTGGCCACCTCTACTCTCCGTACACACATCGTAGGTTACTAACACCAACATCGATCTGTTCCTCAACGCCAAATAAACGCCGGATAGGCGTCCAAGTCTCCGCGCAGAAACTTTGCGAGCAGTCTCGCCTGCAGATGAGGAACCAAGCCTATCTCGACTGTTTCTTCTAGATAGGGGTGACGTATACTCTCGCGCTTTCGCTCCTGCCAGGCGACCAACACCGTTCTACGGGTATCGTCATCCATACTGACCGCACCACTCTCTGTCACAGAGAATCCACCGGGCTTGACCTGACTCCGGTTGATCAGTGCCAGCACTAGGCGATCAGCCAACGGCGAACGCAGCTCCTCCATCAGGTCGAGCGCCAGAGCCGGCCGACCGGGCCGGTCCCGATGCAAGAAGCCAACTGCCGGATCAAGCCCCACACCCTCTAGACCGGCAGCAATATCGTGGCGCAGCAGCGTATATACAAAAGAAAGCATTGCGTTGACGAAATCGCGTGGGGGGCGGCGCCTGCGGCCCTCGAAGCAGAAGGCTTCCTTGTTGCCAAGAATCAGGTGATCGAAAACATCGAAGTAGGCACGGGCGGCCGCGCCTTCGTAACCGCGCAGGGAGTCGATATCCATCGACTCCCTGCGTACTCGTCGCTGCAGAGTTGCAAGATGATCAATCGTATCTTGCAATGATTGGCACATCGGTCCATCAGGCCGATCACGCAGGCTGCGCTGCAGGACATAGCGACTGTTGGCGATCTTGGCGGCAATCAACGTTGCCGCAAGTTCGGCAGCTGACTGTGGATCATCGCTGCGTCGGTACTGTGCGCGCCGTAGCAGAACGTTGCCGGACACAGGCCCCTCAACTCTAGCGAGAAACCGCCCGTACTCCGTGAAGAAAATCAGCGAAACACCGCGCTCAGCGCACAGCCCCATCAGCGGTGCGCTGGCACTGACCTGTCCGAACCCGACAATGCTGCCCAGGGTGTGAATCGGAAAGCGCATTTTTGCCTCCTGCTGCACGCGCACCAACACGTTTTCCCTCTCGCGTGATAGCCAGGCATCCTGAGTTGTAATGTAGAGGGTGTTGAGCAGTCGCTTCATGTATCAAGCATCCGCTGCAGATATGTTTTGGCGCTTGATCTGTCAGGAACGCATATCTCACGCATCGAACAATCGTCGCATTTCGGTCCGTACTCCGGCGGCGGAGATCGGCCACTATTGAATAAGGCGTGGGTGGCTGCAGCGAGGCGTAGAGAGGCTTCTCGCAATTGATCGCCAATGACTACCCGCTCACGCCGACGCGGCTTGCCATAGAACAAGGCACCCTCGGGCACCGCGACGCCCAGCATTTCCTCTAGCGCCATAGCCTGAGCACAGAGCTGTATACGATCCCAGTCAGCCACCTTGGATCGACCACGCTTGTACTCCACCGGATATGGCTGCCAACGGCCTGCATACCCTGGCAACTCGCATCCACCCTGCGCAGTCTGGTGAAACTCGACCACGTCGGCTACGCCACTGACACCCAGCTTGCTGCAGACCAGACGCAGACTCCGAGCAACATGGAAATCGCCACGTTGCTCAGAATCCCCCTCGTCGACTCGCCGGTGCAACACCTGCCCCTCAGCAGTGAACCGATTTTCCGCCCACTCCTGTTCGACGTGGATCAACGCGAACTGGCGCGGGCAATAGGCAAAATGTTGAAGTGCCGAGAGGGGCAAAAGCGAGTCTTCATGCCCAAGCGTGGTCACGACACTCACACTGCCTAGACTTAGATGCGCCGAATCAGAGTAACGCCACCTCCCAGGTTCTCGCTGGCACCGGCTACTACCACACCATCGATGGGTTTTTCATCAAACAGGACACGGTAGTCGCTGAAGTCACGAGCTGGCTTGGCTTTGTCGGTCCGCTCGATAATCACCCGATCGAACAGCCCATGGGCGGGCGCATTACCGAGGCGGTCATCATGCTTGAAAAGCAGCAGGCCGCGGGCACTCATCTGGCCACGTGCCGCGGAGTGATCGTGCTCGAACATCTGCTCCAGCGCCTTCCACAGCAGTTCAAGATCTTCGTCCGAGAATCCAGTCTGCTCAGCCAACGGGGCGCTCACGAAGCCATGGGTGCGGTAGAGGCCGTATGGGATCGTGAATTTTCGGCCCATTGTTCGTTCTTTCTCAAGATCCTTCTCATTCGTGACAGCCATGCGAGTTATGGAATGCTCTGCGGATACCACGGGTTCTACAGACCGACCGAATGTAAGCTGAACCGGCCCTCGAACCTGACCGCAGTTCACTTCTGTAGTCATTACTGCACCAAAGGTCCGAATATCGAAAAAATTACTACACATGAAACCAGTGACTCTTTTAGCATCTTCCTGCTTCTTGGGAAGCTTCTTCGACTCTGGCTTGAGCTTGCAGTCCATGTATGCGCGCATGTGCTGCCTGTTAAGCACAGCTTTCTCTTTCACATAGATCTCGTATGGTGGCTGTTCACCATGCGTCAGCCCGACGAAGTTCCGCACTTTGCGCTTGAGCGCAACGTCGGTAACCAGACCGTGGCCGGTCTCGGCATCCACCCGGGGCAGGTTGCCGGCATCCGGATCACCGTTTGGATTACCATCTTTGACGTCAAACAGATAGATGAAGTCGTAGCGATTCTGCATGGCCTACTGCTCCGTGGTTTCGTTTTCTGAATTGTTCGTTCTCGCGCCGTCAAACTGCGCTTTCCGCTGATGGTAGTAGCCGATAGCGAAACGGGCTTGCGCCTCGATATTGAAGTTGGATGGCATCGCGTCGATGCCATCGATGATTTCCTGCACACGTTTCTCAAAAGCGACCTTCGCACCCATGCCCATCTTCCCCAGATGGTGCTGATAGGTGCGCAGCAGGCGCGGAAAGGCAATGGCGGGCGTTGCCGAGGCGGCGCTATAGAACCGGTCGCGAATACCGGCACCTACATCACCCATGGCAGCGTACTGGGCGGACTCAAGCACGGCAAACAAGCGACCTAGGCGATAGGCCGGGTCTGGATTTACGGTATCAAGACTCACGCTGATGGCTCCTTGGCTATTGGGCTTTCGGACTAACCACGCCTTGAGAGTTGCGGCGCGGAGATAATTGACCATACGGTCAGCACGAATTCGGCGGATCACCGCGCTGGCCAAGGCATCCGGATAGGGCACCCCTTCGAGAATGGCGCGCATCAGGGCGCCGCCAAGTAACGGCGAGACATCCTTGGTCTCACGCGCGGTCTCTCTCAGCAGCATCCAGATCGGAGGAAACTCGGGATCCGGACGTTTACTCCCTGCTCCGAATTCGGGAGCTATTTGTAACGCATCGTGATGCGCTTTCAGTTTGTCGAACAGGCCGCCCAGCGAACCAGAATGCCAGAATCGAACAGAAAGCCGTGCCGCATTGGGCGCCAGCCCCAGAAGATGCACGGGCGTATCGGGATCATCACCCAGGACGCGCAGCTCCCCACCTCCATGGCGCAGCGCCTGAAGCAGCATATGCGCCTGCTTCAGGGCGGTATCATCTTGCACTTCAGTCAAGTCACCCTTGAGAAGATCAGCAAGCCAGCTTTCGGTCACTGTCGGCTTGTCGGTCCAGAAAACAACCGTGGTATCGCCAACCTGGAATCGGTGCTTGTCGCTGCGGGAGCCCGCAAGAATGCTGTTCAGGGCGGTACAGTAACGAAAGGCCGCCTGTTCAGAAACCGGTGCGTTCATGCCTTGCGCTTTGCCATAGGAGGTAAAAGCGTCGCAGTTGAATGAGACCAGTGCGGCACCGGAGGATTGTGCATCCACAACACCTTTCAGTTTGGGTTCGTGGGTTCGCGCAGCTATGGCACGTTGGCCAGTAACCAGGCAGAGACTTAGTTCTATCCCGTCTTCTGACGTGCTGTGCTGACTCGCCCACCACGCCTTGATGACAGGGCGTTGGTGAAGGTACTGCGCCTCACCGATGACCTGGAAGATACCGAAGCCACCTTGCAGTTCTGAAAGCAGAGGAAACTCGGCGCAGCGCTCTGGACTCCACGCATCAAGGAAGCGACAGATAGCTGTGAAACCATCGTCGTTGATTGCCGATTTCAGATCCAAATGCTTTTCGCGGAAAGCTTTGAAAGACTCGGCGGTGCGTAAGCAGCGCTGTTCGAATTTTTCGTCGGTCTCGCTGCCCTTTTGTGGCGCAACATATCCAAGCAGGTACGCACTATTGTCCCAGAGAATGCAGGGATTAATGCCGGAACCTGATGACTTGGATTGCCCCGGAACCAGCACCTGACGGGGTACCCGCTTGTTACCTTTCTCCTCTCGAATGTCATCAATGCCATGCAATCGACCATCGGCATGCAATACCACGACGAAAGCAATCTTCTGCGTGCTGTAGCCGGCCGGCGCGATATCGTAGCTGGGATCGGCGGCAAGCCGATCGTAGAGATGGTTTAGCGATTGCAAAATCATGCGACTGTGCCCCCTGTATCCTTGAGGCACTGATGAATATCGATAACGCCATCGATCATACGGGCACGAAAGAAGGCCGGCGTCATGTTGCCCGCAAAGTCCATGTCGTAAAGCATGAAGCCGAGATCACGCTCGCCTTTCAGCTCATCGGGGCACGCAGGCCACTCACTTACCGGCTGAAAATCAGCGGCAAATTCTCGGGTACCCAGGTACGGACGATGAAAGCACTGCCCCTTATGCAGACGACGATTGAAGACATCGAGATGCTTGCCGGCCGGTTCACCGTTAACTACACCGTTGGCCTCGCGGCTATCAAGAATGTTGAAATGGGCCTCGATGCCATAGCACACATTCGTGAGCAGCAATGAAGCGCGTTGCTGGCGGTCGTCATCGACGTAGAGCGCCAGCACTTGGGCACCTCCGTTCATTGCACTCTTCACCGTGCCGGTTGGGATCTTGCTGGCAACTTCATTGCGCCGAATGTTGGTGAAACGGATCGGGGCAAGGACCCGGATCCGGTCGATAACCCAGCGGATCTGAGGCTTCCAGTAGATCGCTTCAAGGATTCCGCGCGCACCGGAGGGAGTCATCACATCGTACGAAACTCTTTCAGCTTTCATTTCAGGACGGGTCCAGCAAGCGTAGTCACCCCGGACCAGAAGTCTTACTCCGTGTGCCATTTGGCCTCCTTCACTGGATCAGAACTCTTGTATCGTAGAGTGGGTCGGCATCGAGCTGCAGCCCGAGCTCTGCGTGGTAGCAGAGTTCCGGTACCGTCAACACTGCGAAGCGGTCACAGAGGATCTCGATTCGCCTGTCCTGCAATGCCCGCTGCCAGAGCCGTTGGGAAACCGCTACCGTTTGCCGCTGCAGCAGCCGGCTCAGTTTGCGATCTGGATGTATGCCCAAGCTGTCCAGCCGCCTCAACTTGTTGACCAACCCTCGGCCTTTCTTGTCCCAGCCCACTACAACGGGACGTTGCGCATCATCGATAAACCGGAATCGCTCGGCTACGGTCGCGAAGGCGCCATTCAGCGGCAGCTCCCCATCTCCAACCTGGAAGGCTTCGCAGATGGCGTGCGTATCCCAATCCTGAGCGTGGCTCCAGTAGTGGAGCCGGAAGTAGTGCTCGATGGCGGCGAGGCCCAACAAGTCATGGTCGTGTCCACAACCGATCACCTGACTAGCCGCGTTGGCGCCAGTCTTGATGGTGCCGAATAGTCTTGAAAATTGTTCTTCTTCTGGCTCGAAAATCCAGGTTACCGCATCAGTCAGCCGGCCTTCACGGTTACAACGGCCGGCTGCTTGAGCAATCGAGTCGAGCCCGGCAAGGGCACGCCAAACGACTGGAAAATCAACGTCAACCCCGGCCTCGATAAGCTGGGTGGCCACTACCCGGCAGGGCTGACCGCGGCTCAACCGGACGCGAATCTCGACAAGCTTCCGGGTACGGTGCTCTGGCGTCATCGCAGCACTCAGATGACAACAGTCTTCTTCGTCCACGAGGGTCCGGAGGCTGTTATAGAGAGCGGTAGCGTGGCGACGGGTATTGACTATGGCAAGCCCCTGCGGGTTCTCTGCCATGCGCGCAGCGAGCGCCGCGCAACTCATGACACCGGCATTGCGTACCTCGACGCGCTTGAGGGTCGAGTAGAGCGCCGCAGCGTTCTCAATTATGGGCATCGGCAATGGCAAGCCGATGGGGAATTCCTCGCGTTTCTCAATGGCTGGCTGCGTAGCTGTGCAGAGCACCACAGTACAGCCGTACTGATGTACCAGCAGTTCAAGCACTCGCAGGCACGGTGCGAGCAACGTCACCGGAATTGTTTGCGCCTCGTCGAGGATAATCACAGAGTTGGCGATACGGTGCAGCTTGCGGCAGCGCGAAGGCTTGTTAGCGAAAAGTGACTCGAACAACTGTACGTTGGTAGTGACGATCAGCGGTGAGTCCCAGTTCTCGCTGGTCAGCCGGCTGCGAGTCGTTTCTTTCTCCGGATCGAAGTTGGAGTGGTGTTCCAGGATCAGGTGGTCGATCTCTGCTGGAAAGGTCTCGAACACCGAGCGGAATTCGTTGGCAGTTTGCTCGATGATGCTGGTGAAGGGAATGGCATAGATCACCCGATTGAGCCCATTGGTCTCGCAGTGACGCAGCGCAAAGGCAAGCGATGAGAGGGTCTTTCCGCCACCGGTAGGAACCGTAAGCGAGTAGAGTCCGGGTTTGCCATTGGCCTTCTCCCGACATGCGGCCAGCACCACCGCGCGGCTCTCTGCAACCCTGCCTTCACTCTGCGTAAACCGACTGTCCAGATAGGCAGTCAGGTGGACATTAAGGGCAGCAAAGTCCGCCTTGCCAGTGGGACGTTCGGCCGCCTGCTCGGGGTTCATGAAGGACTCGGTAGCGAGAAAGTCGGCGTCCACCAGGCAGGAAAAAAGCATTCGAGTGGCAAAGCCAAGCTTGAACGCAAGTTCGGATCGTGAGGTAGCCAAGAGGTCCGGCATGCTGACCTCCACCGTTCCCAACACCGCTGCAGGCACCCTGTCCCGCCACGGCGGCAGATCAGTTTTTCGCAAGCGCGCTTGCAGACAAGCCCGCTGGATGTTGAGACCATCCAACAGACCCGAGTGATGACCGGCAATGGCATAAGCGACCATGGCGTTGAGTGGTGGTGGTAAGGAAGCCATGGCATGTTGGGCGCCAGCACTACTGTGATCAACCTTGCCTGTCCTTTCGCCTTCATGGCTGTCACCTGCCACACTGAGCAGATATTGCTGGAAAGCCTCGGAAAATTTGCCCAAGTCATGCCAGCGGCCGGCGAGGTATCCAAGCACGCTCCATTCCGGGAGGCATTTGAAGGCGCTGCGAGCGAACCTCAATGCTCGACGTGATACACGGTGTATGTGGCCATTGCCGCCTATCAGCGGCTCCCAAAGCGCCGCATCCTCTGGGCAACGAGGATTGGAGTGCGCCACTAGAAAAGCAGGCTTCCTATCTATCTCGTTCATTGCCCTTAATTGGCCTGCACACTCTGTTCACCGCTCCGTCCCTGACCAAATACTTCCCCACCCCAGTCTCAAATCCTGAGACTGGCTCGGTGACGTGGCAGTCTTGTCAGCCCACCCAGACGCTGTCGCGCAGCGGCCATACTAAACTGCTGCCCTAATGAATGCCCCTATGGAAACCACCCTCCCCGTCACCGCCGCCCTCCCCGAGCTCGCGGCGGCCCTGTCGCATACCGGGCTCGCGGTCTTGCAGGCACCGCCCGGCGCGGGCAAGAGCACCGGGGTGCCGCTGGCGCTGCTCGATGCGCCGTGGCTGGCGGGTCAGCGCATGCTGGTGCTGGAGCCGCGACGACTGGCGGCGCGCGCAGTGGCCAACCGCATGGCCAGCCTGCTCGGCGAGAACGTGGGCGAGACGGTCGGCTACCGGATGCGGCTTGATACCAAAGTCGGGCCGCGCACGCGCATCGAGGTGGTCACCGAAGGCATCCTCACGCGGCAACTGCAGCGCGACCCGGCGCTCGACGGCGTGGCGCTGGTGATCTTCGACGAGTTTCACGAGCGCAGCCTGCAGGCGGATCTCGGCCTTGCATTGACGCTGGATGTGCGCCGCCAGTTGCGGCCGGAGCTGCGCCTGCTGGTGATGTCGGCGACGCTGGATAGCGCAGCGGTGAGCCGGCTGCTCGACGACGCGCCGCTGATCGCTGCACCGGGCCTCAGCTTCCCGGTGGAAACCCGCTACGCCGAACGCGACAGCAGCGACCACCTCGACCGCCAGGTCACCGCCGCGATCCACCGCGCACTGCGCGAGGAAACGGGTGACCTGCTGGTGTTCCTGCCGGGTGCCGGCGAGATCCGCCGCGTGGAAAGCCTGCTCGGCGGCAACATCGAGGCGCAGCTGCACCCGCTGTATGGCGACCTGCCGCGCGAAGCGCAGGAGCGCGCGATCCAGCCGGCAGCAGACGGCCAGCGCAAGGTGGTGCTCGCCACCAACATCGCCGAGACCAGCCTGACCATCGAGGGCGTGCGCGTGGTGATCGATTCCGGTCTCGAGCGGCGCAACCTGTTCGATCCGCGCAGCGGCATGAACCGGCTGGAAACCGTGCCGATCTCGCTGGCCTCGGCGGAGCAGCGGCGCGGCCGGGCCGGACGACTCGCGCCCGGCGTCTGTTACCGCCTGTGGACCGAGGCCCGGCAGCGCAGCCTCGCCGCGCACACGCCTCCCGAAATCGCCAGCGCGGATCTGGCACCGCTGGCACTGGAACTCGCCTGCTGGGGCACGCATGATCCGGCCACGCTGGCCTGGCTGACGCCGCCGCCGGCCGGTCCGCTGGCGCAGGCGCGCGAACTGCTGCAGACACTCGGCGCGCTCGACGAGCGCGGGCGCATCAGCGCACATGGCCGCGACATGCACAGGCTCGGCACCCATCCACGCCTCGCCCACCTGCTGTTGCGTGCACAGCAGGCCGGCGTGGCGAGCACCGGCTGCGCGCTGGCGGCACTGCTCGGCGAGCGCGACGTGCTGCGCTCACGACCGAAGGAACGCGACGCCGACCTGCGCACGCGGCTGGAACTGCTTGCGCGCCAGGCCGATGCCGCCGGCCACCCCGATGCCGACCGGCAGGCGCTGCGCCAGGTGCAGCGGAGCGCGGAAAGTTTTGCGCGCCAGCTCGGGCTGCGTGGTACGCCGGCGGACATCGACATGCACGCCGCCGGCTGGCTGCTGGCGAGCGCCTATCCCGACCGGATCGCGCGGGCGCGCACGCCGGGCTCCGGCCGCTATCAGCTCAGCAACGGCCGCGGCGCCTTCTTCGCCGAACCGCAGTCGCTGGCGAACAGCGAGTTCCTCGCCATCGCGGATCTCGATGCCGGCCAGCGCGAGGCGCGGATCTTCACGGCCGCCCCGCTGGGCCTCGACGAGATCGAAGCGCATTTTGGCGAGGCGATACAGGACAGCGTGCGCGTGTACTGGGAGGAACGCGAGCAGGCCGTGCTGGCGCGTCGCCAGCGGCGTCTCGGTGAACTGCTGCTGGACGATGCCGCCGTCCGGAACCCGGACCCCGCGCAGACCGCAGTCGCGATGCTCGCAGGCATCCGCAGCATGGGCCTCGATGCGCTGCCCTGGACAGCGGACTTGCGGCAGTGGCAGGCGCGCGTGCTGCTGGCCCGCGCCGCGCAGCCGGAAGCGATGCCGCCCTGGCCGGATGTCAGCGATGCGACGCTGGCCGCAACACTCGAGAGCTGGCTGCTGCCCTGGCTCGAGGGCGTTTCCCGCCGCACGCATCTGGCGCGACTCGAACTGCGCGCCGCCCTGCACGGCCTGCTGGACTGGCAACAGCAGCAGCGGCTCGAGGAATTTGCGCCCACGCATCTGGCCGTGCCCAGCGGTTCACGCATCGCCATCGACTACCTGGATGGCCCGGTCCCCAGCCTGTCGGTCCGCCTGCAGGAGGTCTTTGGCCTGCGCGAGACGCCGCGCATTGCCGGCGGGCGCGTCGGCGTGCTGCTCAAGCTGCTGTCGCCGGCACGCCGGCCGGTGCAGGTCACCCGCGACCTGGAGAGCTTCTGGAAAACCGCCTACCACGATGTGCGCAGGGAACTGAAGGGCCGCTACCCGAAGCACTACTGGCCCGAGGACCCGCACCAGGCCGAGCCCACGCGGCGCGCGCGGCCGCCGGGGCAGTCGAATCGCTGAGCCGGAGCATGCGGCATAACGTGACCGGCGGCTGATGCGCGATCCGGGCGGCAGGCGTAAAGTCGCCCCATGAGCAGCCTCCGCGAAGAAGTGGAAACCCTGCTGCCCAACTGGCGCAGCTGGTACCCCAGCCTGTTCGACGCCGCCGTCGATCTCGGCGTGATCCGCGCCCGCATCTGTGATCCGAACTCGCTGCTGCTCTCGAACCGCCATGCCAGCGTCCGTGCCGAAGCGGCCCAGGCCCACCGCGAACGCTGGGAAGCGACGGATAATCCGCCCGAAGAATAGCCATACCGGGTACCATCAGCCGGAAAATGCGCGGGGGGAAGGCGCACATGAGACAGTCTGCCGCACGTCGCAAGCTCGGCTCGGTCGAGCGCACGGTCACGCCGCTCTATCACCAGGTGTACCTGGCGCTGCGCCAGAAAATCCTCAACGGCGAATGTGATCCGAAACTCGCCCTGCCCGGCGAGCACCAGCTGGCGGCGCAATACGGCGTATCGCGCGTCACCGTCCGGCGCACGCTGGAAGCGCTGGAACTCGAAGGCCTGGTCAGCCGGCGTCGGGGCATCGGGACCTTTCCGGTCGAACAGGCAGCCGAGCGGCAGGAACGCTACAACATCGGCGGCCTCATCGGGCAGGCGCCGGGACAGTCGGCCGGGCAGTCTGCCCGCACGGAAGCCACCACCGTTTCCATCGATGTCATGCCGGCGCCGACGGAAGTCGCCGCGCAGCTCGGGCCGCAACATGCCAATGTCACGCGCATCGTGCGTCTGCGCTCGGCCGGCAACGTGCCCTACACGGTGATGAGCGCGTGGCTGCCGCAGCCGGTTGCCGGGACACTTGGCCGCCGTGCGCTGCAGTCGGATTCACTGCCGATGGCGCTGGAGCAGGCGGGCATGGCGCTGGCGCGCGCCGAGCACTCGATCACCGCCACCATCGCCGATGACCGCGTCGCCAGCCAGCTGCAGGTTCCGGTCGGCGCACCGCTGATCGCGATGCGCACGCTGTTCAGCGATGCCAACGACACGCCGGTGGCCCTGATCGAAGCGCTGTTCCGGCCCGACCGCTACGAATACCGCACCACCCTGCTCAGGCGCGGCAGCGGCAAGGAGCGCCGCTGGCAGGCTGTGTATTGAGGACTGCGCCGAGGATTCGCGGCTGAAGCCGCCCCCGACGATTCGCGGCTGAAGCCGCGCCTACTGCGTGTATTTCGGTACCACGTGCTCGCCGATCAGCCGGATCGCCTCGGCCGGATCGTCATGCAGCCGGAAGCAGATCTCGTTGACGCCGGCAGCGCTGAAGGCATCCAGTTCGTGCAGCTTTCCCGGCAGTTCATCGATGCTGCCGGTCAGGCTCAGGTTGTCGATCAGCCGGTTGACCAGTTCCTCCGGTACCCCGTCCACCACCCCGGTGCGACTGAGGTAGGACTTGTAGAAGGCGCCCTTGTTCTGCGTGATGAAATCCGTCTCGTCAGCACTCAGGAATGATTCGAGATACCAGCTGTCCAGCCAGCCACGCAGCAACAACTCGCGCCGCGCTTCACGCAGCGCCGCCTCCCGATCCTTCTTGAAGTGCCAGGCCCAGATATTGCTGATGCGGTAGCCTTCGACGGGCCGCTTCGCCGCCTGCAACACCTCGCGCACGGTATCGCTCGTCTTCTGCACGAGACCACGCGGCATGTCGCTGTACATCACGCCGTCGCCGGCCGCGACGCTTGCGCGCAGCATCTTTTCCCGGTTTGCACCGGCATAGACCAGTGGCGGCGCATCGGTCGCGTACTTCGGCTGGAAGCCATAAACCTTGAATACCTTGCCGTGATAGGCCAGCGGCTTGTCGGCCGACGATTGCTTGACCATCTCGATGGACTCGCGCACCGCCGTCACCCGCTTGTCGGTCTTCATGCCGAGCCGGAGCATCCATTCGCCACCGCCACCGATGACGAGTCCGGCGCGGCCTCTGGCATATTCGTTCAGGGTGAGGAGCGCATTGGCCATCTTCACCGGGTGCATCTCGTAGGAACTGACGATGCAGACGCCGAGCCGGAGCTTGCTGGTGGCAAGCACCGCCGGCACCAGCGACAGGAAGGCATCGCGGCTCGACAGGTAGTTCTGCAGCCACATGGTCTGGATGCCGGCACGCTCGCAGAGCCTTGCCAGTTCGACCAGTTGCTCGGGCGTCTGGTCGGGCTCGAGCAGCACATCTATCTTCATCGCCGGTCTCCGGAGCTGGGTGCCTAAATGTATTGTACTACATACATTTGAGGAATCGGCTCCGCCACGATGATCGTTGCGATCGTGGGCGTGCGGTTTTGTCGTTCGCCTACGTTTGCATCGTGTTGACGCAGGGGCTTGGCAGACTCAGTCCATTGTGTGTTTTTATGACCTATACTCGCCCGCCTTTGGCTGCTTGCACCCTCCGCCGGTGCGTGCGTTTCGGCAACCCCCGGGAGCTTGTGATGCATCGTTCGTTCGCCATTTCCGTCCTGTTGCTCGCGGCCACCGTGCATGCGCAGGATGCCCAGGTCGTCATCAATGCCAGTCAGCGCGCTGCGCTCGGCATCGTGACGGGACCGCTGTCTGCAGATGCGGGTGCAGCGGCGGTCGGACTGCCGGCCACGGTGCGGGTGCCGCCCGACAGCGAACGGGTGATCGCTGCGCCACTGGCGGGCATGGTCGCCCGCGTACTGGTTGCGCCGGGCGACCAGCTCAAGGCCGGGCAGCCGGTAGTGACCCTGCGCAGCGAGGAACTGGCGGCCGCCCAGCGCGATACGGCGGCGGCGGCCGTGCAGGCGCAGCTCGCCGAGGAATCGGCCCGGCGCGACGAAGCCCTCTTCGCAGAAGGCATCGTGCCCGAATCACGTCTGCAGGCGACGCGTGCGGCCCTGGTCCAGGCGCGGGCCCAGCTCGCGGAGCGACGCGCCTCGCTGCGTCTCATGGGCTTTGCGGCGGCCGAGGTGGCCAAGGCGGAACTGGGTGAGGAACTCAGCGACAGCGTCAGCCTGGCAGCGCCCATCGCTGGCACCGTGCTGGAAGTACCGGCGGCAACCGGGGCCCGCGTCGACGCGGCTACCCCGCTGGCGCACATCGCGAACCTCGGCACCCTCTGGCTGGAAATCCAGGCGCCGGTGGAGAAAGCGTCGCGCGTCCGCCCTGGCCAGAAGGTCGCCGTACCCGGCACCCGCGCGCAGGGCACGGTTCTCGTCGTGGGCAGCAGCGTCAGTGCTGCACAGACAGTGGTCATCCGCGCGCAGGTGGGGAATCCTGCCGGCGAGTTGCGCCTCAACCAGCAAGTGACTGCCAGCATCGAGAGACCCTCCGGCGAGCGCCAGTGGCGGGTGCCGATCCGTGCCATCGTCAGCCAGGACGGCAAGGACTGGGTGTTTGTCGAGCGGCCCCAGGGGTTTGAACCGATGGCCGTGCAGGTAATCTCGCGCGCCCCGCAGTCTGCGGCGGTACTGGGGCCATTCAAGGGCAGTGAGCGCGTCGTGGTGGAGGGCATCGCTGCAGTGAAGGCGGCCTGGCAGGGCATTGGAGGCGAGTAAATGATCGATCGCCTGATCGAGTTCTCGCTCACCCAGCGCTTGCTGGTGCTGGGCCTCACGCTGCTGCTGGTAGGCGCGGGGGTGCAGGCCTGGCGCGCGCTGCCGATCGACGCCTTCCCGGACATCTCCACCACGCAGGTGAAGATAATCCTCAAGGCGCCGGGCATGACGCCGGAGGAAATCGAGGCGCGTATCGCCGCGCCCATCGAGACCGAGATGCTGGGTATCCCGCGCCAGCGCATCCTGCGCTCGATCTCGAAATACGGGCTCACCGACATCACCGTGGACTTCGAGGACAGCGCCGACATCTACTGGGCACGCAGCCAGGTGGCCGAGCGCCTCAACAACGTGCTGGCGGATCTGCCCGATGGCGTAACCGGCGGCCTGGCGCCCATCACCACGCCGTTGTCCGACGTGTACATGTTCACCGTGGAGGGCGAGACGCTCAGCCTTGCCGAGCGGCGCGCGCTGCTCGACTGGGTGATCCGCCCGCAGTTGCGCACCCTGCCGGGTGTTGCCGACGTCAACTCGCTGGGTGGACTGGTGAAGACCTTCGAGGTGGCGCCGGACAACGCGGCCATGGCGGCGCGCGGCGTGACGCTGGCCGAACTGGCCGGGGCCATCGAGGCCAGCAACCGCAACGACGGTGCCGGCCGGTTGGTGGACGGCGAGGAAGTCTGGCTGCTGCGGGTCGAGGGTGCGGTGCAGAGCCTCGAGCAACTCGCCAGCATCGTGGTCAAGGATATCGCCGGCGTGCCGGTGCGCGTGGCCGACGTGGCCACCGTGCACCTCGGCGCACTCACGCGCTACGGTGGCGTCACCCACAACGGCGAGGGTGAGACCGTGCAGGGTCTGGTGCTCGCGCTGCGAGGTGCCAACGCCCAGCAGGTGACCGCCGCAGTCGAGGCCCGGCTGGCCGCGATCTCGCCCACGCTGCCCGAGGGCGTGAGCATCCAGCCGTTCTACAACCGCTCGGTGCTGGTCGAGCACGCCGTGGACACCGTGTCCACCGCACTGCTCGAAGCCGGCGTGCTGGTGCTGGCCCTGCTGCTGCTCTTCCTCGGCAATGTCCGGGCCGCCCTCACCGTGGCGCTGACACTGCCGCTTGCGGCGCTGGCAACCTTCCTGCTGATGCGCCAGATGGGCCTGTCGGCCAACCTCATGAGCCTCGGCGGCCTCGCCATCGCCATCGGCATGCTGGTCGACGGCGCGGTGGTGGTGGTGGAGAACATCGTCACCCACCTCGCCCACGACGACAGCCGTCAGAGCAAGCTCCACCAGGTATTCTGCGCGGTGTGCGAGGTGGGTGCGCCGGTGGTCTCCGGCGTGCTCATCATCATGATCGTGTTCATGCCGTTGCTGACCCTGGAAGGCATCGAAGGCAAGTTGTTCGTGCCGGTGGCGCTCACCATCGTCTTCGCGCTGGGGGCTGCATTGCTGCTCTCGCTCACCGTCGTGCCGGTGCTCGCCTCATGGCTCCTGAAGACCGGTGCCCACGAGGATCCCTGGCTGCTGCGCCAGGCGGTGCGCATCTACACGCCGATACTGGATTTTGCGCTGGCGCGGACCCGCCCGGTGATGGTCGCAGCTGTCGCCCTGCTGGCCCTGGCGGCCGTGCTCTTTCCCTTCATCGGCAAGTCCTTCATGCCGACGCTGGACGAGGGCGACCTGCTGCTGCAGCTGGAGAAGCTGCCTTCCATCAGCCTCGATGAGAGCATGGAGCTCGACCTCAAGGTGCAGCGGGCCATCATGCGCCAGGTGCCCGAGATCACCGGGGCGGTGATGCGGGTGGGGTCCGACGAGATCGGGCTCGATCCCATGGGCCTCAACGAGACCGATGGCTACCTGGTCCTGAAGCCGATGGATGAATGGCGGCAGCGGGACAAGGAGTGGCTGATCGGGGAGATCCGCCAGGTGCTGGGTGAATTCCCCGGCATCAGCTTCGGCTTCACCCAGCCCATCGACATGCGCGTCTCGGAGATGCTGACCGGCAGCCGCGGCGACCTGGCGGTGAAGATATTCGGTACCGACACCGAGACCCTCAACCGCCTGGCCGACCAGGTGGAAACCATCATTGCTTCGGTGCGCGGGGCGCAGGACGTCCTCAGCAAGAAGAACGAGGGCGTGCAGTATCTGCAGGTCCGGGTGGATCGCCTCGCTGCCGGCCGCCACGAGCTGACCGTCGACGATATCTCTGCCTTCCTCAAGACCCAGATCGAGGGCATGCAGCTCGGCATCGTCCAGGAGGGCATGCGGCGTACGCCGCTGGTGATGCGGGCAGGCGAGGATATACGCATGTCCCCTCCGCTGTTCGAGTCCCTGCGCATCCCGACGCCGAGTGGCAACGCCATCGCGCTGCATGAGGTGGCCCGGCTGGAGCGCACCGACGGCCCGGTAGCCATCAACCGCGAGAATGCTGCGCGCTACGTGACGGTGCAGAGCAACGTCGCGGACCGCGACCTGGTCGGCTTCGTCGACGAGGTGCGGGTGCGCCTTGGCAAGGAACTGCAGCTGCCGGAGGGTTATCGCGTGGTCTACTCCGGCCAGTTCGAGAATCAGCAGCGCGCGGCGGCCCGCCTCGCCCTCGTCGTGCCGGTTTCGCTCGCGCTGATCTTTGCGCTGCTGTTCACCACCTTCCACTCGCTCAGGCAGGCCGTGCTGGTGCTGGCCAACGTGCCCTTCGCGCTGGTGGGCGGGGTCGCGGCTCTCTTCATCAGCGGGGAGTACCTGTCGGTGCCGGCATCGGTGGGCTTCATTGCGCTGCTCGGCATCGCCGTACTCAACGGCGTGGTGATGGTCAGCTACTTCAACCAGCTGGCCGGGCAGGGCCTGCCCGCCACCAGCGTGGTGCGCGACGGTGCGCTGCGCCGGCTGCGCCCCGTGCTGATGACCGCCAGCATCACGGCCTTTGGCCTGGTGCCGCTGCTGCTGGCCACGGGGCCGGGATCGGAGATCCAGAAGCCGCTGGCCATCGTCGTGATCGGCGGACTGGTGTCGTCCACGGCGCTGACACTCGTCCTGCTGCCGGTGCTCTACCGGCGCTTCATCCTGGGAGGTGATCCGCAATGAGCCTGGTACAACTGACGCTGGTCGCGCCCCGCCGGCTGGAGGATGCGCTGGTGGAAGGCCTGCTGGCGAACCCGGAGTGGACGACCGGTTTCACGATGGCGTGGGCAGAGGGCCATGGTACGCGGGGCGAGGTCCTGAGTGTCCAGGAGGAAGTGCGCGGGCGCGCCGACCGCTGCGTGGTCCAGGTCGTGATCGAGGCGCAGCTCGCCCAGCAGCTCATCGACAAGCTGAAGGCCGCCCTGCCGGCGCGGGAAGTCATTTACTGGATCTTGCCCGTGACCGCGATGGGGAGGCTGGCATGAGCAGGCACGGTATCTGGATTGCACTGGTGCTGGCCGGCACGGTGCCGGCCGCCGAGTTCCTGCCACCGGCGGACTTGCCGCCGATCGAAGCGGTGACCGCCCTCCTCGACGAGCACCCGGTCGTGCGCGAAGCAGAGGCGCGACTGCTGGTTGCGGCGGCCGATCGCGATGCGCTCAGGTCCGGGCCACACGAGGCCGAGTTGCAGTTCAGCGGCCAGCGCCGCGACACCACGGGTGACCCGCGCCGCTCCAATGAGTGGTCGGCCAGCATCGAACGCGGCTTCCGCCTCTTTGGCAAGGCCGGGCTCGACCGTCAGATTGGCGCCAGGGGTATCACCGAAGCGCAGGAGAACGTCGGCGATGCCCGCCACGAAACCGGCCGACAGCTGCTTGCCCTCTGGTACGGTGCGTTGCGCGCCTCCAGGGAGCTGGGCCTGCGCGCCGACCAGGCCAGCCTGCTTGAGGAGGTGCGGAGCACCGTGGAGGCGCGCACCCGGCGTGGCGATGCGGCGCGCCTGGAGTTGCTGCAGGCCGATGCCGCACTGGCCCAGGCACGCTCCGCACAGCAGCAGGCGCTGAGCCGCCAGCAGGCGGCGCACGGAGCATTGCACGCAAGCTTCCCGAATCTCCCGGTGGTGACGCCGAAGTCCGTCGATCCCGTCCTGCCGATGGGCGAACAGGCCGACTGGGTGGAAGCCACCCTGGCCCACAGCCACGAACTGCTCGCGGTGCAGAGCGCCCTTGAGGCGAGTCGCCTGGCAGCGCGGCGGGCGAGCCGCGACCAGTGGCTGCCGGACCCGACTTTGGGTCTTTTCTATGCCAACGAACAGCACCACGACGAGGAGATCGTCGGCATGAGTTTCGCCGTGCCCATCGTCGGTGGCGCCCGGCGCGCGCAAGCGAGGAGGCAGTTTGGTGAGGCCGAAGCCCTGGCGGCGCTGGAGGTGGCTACCCGCCAGCGCCTGGCGGCCGAGGCCGTCGTCAACTGGGAACGTGCCGTGTCCGGGGTAGAGACATGGCGCCAGCTGCAGCTGGCTGCCGAGGCCACGACACGCCATGCCGACCTGGCGCGCCGTGCCTTCGAGCTCGGAGAGTTGCCGCTCGCCGAATCACTGCTTGCCCGGCGCAATGCGGCCGAGGCCGAGGTGGCCGCCGGGCAGGCGCGCCTCGATGCCAACGAGGCCATCGCCCGCATGCTGCTGGATGCCCACCGCCTGTGGCCGATGGACGAGGATCGCGAGTCGGACAGGTACTGAGAGGCTGAGCAGAGTGCCGACCATCGCGCCTGAAGCCGCTCCTGCAGGGTCAGGTACTCATTCTTCGCGTGAAATCCCACGACGTGAGCCATTCGCACTCGATGCGAATAGCCATTTCGTCGCGCGCCGGCGAGGGCAAGGGCAAGGGCAAGGGCAAGCGTGGCGAACAAGAACAGAGGGTACAGGAAATTAAAATACCCCATCGGCCGGCTCTGCCAACCGCCAGCGACTGACAAGCCGGGTTTGAAAGGCACTTGAGGATTCCTCGTTTCCGGCGCACCGCCGCCAGCACCTAGACTGTCCGGCCCTGGATAACGACGGCGCCCAGGGCGCCACAAGGTGACCATTGCCCGAAATCATCGACAGCACAGCATCGCTCGACCTTGCTGCCGGCAGCGCCAGCCAACCGGGGCCAGTGCAGAAAGCCAGCGCATGAAACCGCAGCTAAACCCACGCTACCAGTCCTACGTCCTGTCGTGCATGGACGATATCCCGCAGCTCGGGCGGCTTTCAGAGGCGCGCCGCCTGGCCATGCGCGCACTCGCGCACGTGCTGCCGTTCCGTACCAATTCGTACGTGATCGACGAGCTGATCGACTGGAACAACATCCCGGACGACCCGATCTTCCGACTCACGTTCCCGCAGCCGGAAATGCTGGAGCCGGCGGACCTCGCCAGGGTGAGCTCACTGGTGCGGGCCGGGGCAGCAGCGCAGCACATTCGCGCCATCGCCGACCGGATCCGGCTCACGCTGAATCCACATCCGGCCGGACAGCTCGAACACAATGTGCCGCGGCTTGACGGCACGCCACTGCCCGGGGTGCAGCACAAGTACAAGGAGACGGTGCTGTTCTTCCCCAGGCGCGGGCAGACCTGCCACGCCTACTGCACCTACTGCTTCCGCTGGGCGCAGTTCGTCGGCATGGAAGGCCTCAAGTTCGCGCAGCGCGAGACCGAGACGTTCCACAAGTACCTGCGCCGGCACACCGAGGTCACGGACGTACTGTTCACCGGCGGCGATCCGCTCGTCATGCGCGCGTGGCACCTGCGCGCCTACATCGAGCCCTTGCTCGGACCGAAATACGAGCACATCCGTCACATCCGCATCGGCAGCAAGGCGCTGGCTTTCTGGCCGTACAAGTTCGTCACCGACCCGGACGCGGACACGCTGCTGCGGCTCTTCGAGTGCGTCGTCGCGAGCGGCCGGCACCTGGCGCTGATGGCGCATTTCACGCACCCGCGGGAACTCGATACGCCGATCGTCCGCAGGGCGATCGAACGGATCCGCTCCACCGGCGCCGTGATCCGCACGCAGGCACCGCTCGTGCGGCACATCAACGACTCGGCCAACACGTGGGCCGAGATGTGGCGCAAGCAGGTGCAGCTCGGGCTGGTTCCCTATTACATGTTCGTCGAGCGCGACACCGGCCCGAAGAACTATTTCGAGGTGCCGCTTGCGGACGCGCACGACATCTTCCGCCGCGCCTTCCGCCAGGTGTCGGGACTGGCTCGCACCGTGCGCGGCCCGTCCATGTCGGCGACGCCGGGCAAGGTCGTCGTGCTCGGCACGCAGGAAGTGAAGGGCGAGAAGGTGTTCATCCTCAGCTTCCTGCGCGGCCGGCACCGCGAGTGGGTCGGTCGCCCGTTCTTCGCCAGATTCGATCCCCACGCCACCTGGCTCGACCAGCTGAAGCCGGCGTTCGGCGAGCGGCAGTTCTTCTTCGAGGAGCACGCGGACCAGGAACCGCCGCATGTCGCCGCCTGCGAGTGAGCTTCAGCGCGCCAGCCGGCCCGCGGCCACGGACGATACGCGGATGAACTCGCGCAGTCGCTTCACGAACGACTCGGCCTCCTGCACAAGCCACGCCCGCACCGCGGCGATGGCAGGTTCGTTCACCCTCGCCTCCGGAACGAACAGGTAATACTGCAGGTCCAGGTCGAGCACCGGCCCGAACGGCATTCGCAGGCGGCGCGCATCAAGGTCGTCGAGCGCGTAGACGAGGCGGCCGAGGGCGACTCCGGAGCCGCCCGCGGCAGCCTGCAGCACGAGGTGACCGTCGTCGATGTGCATGCCGGGCCCCGTGTCGACGTTGCGCACTTTCGCTGCCGAGAGCCACTCCGTCCAGCGCGTCGGACGGCCGATGCGTCGCATCGAATCGTCATGCAGCAGGGGAGCGCGCGCCATGTCCGCCGGACGCCGCAGGCGGTGGCTGCGGATGAAGGCCGGGCTGGCGAGCGGCACCACGCTCTCGCCGAACAATGGAATCGCCGTGGCGCCAGCGATACCGCCGCGCCCGATGCGCACCGCCATGTCGATGTCGTCCTGGTCGAAATCCACCGGCTGGGTGCCAGCCCTGATCTTCAGGTCGACGCCCTGGCAGCGGCGCGCAAACCGGCCCAGCCGCGGGACCAGCCAGCGCGTGGCGAACGCCGTGGTCACGCTGAGCGTGAGCGAGGCACCCGTGTCGTCGGCCCGCAGCTGGCTCACGCCGCGCACGAGCTTCTCGAAACCCTCCCGGAACAGATCGGCCGCCACGCGCCCCTGCTCGGTGAGCTCGATGCGCCGCGTGGTGCGGCGGAACAGCGTCACGCCGAGGTACTTCTCCAGACCGCGAATCTGGTGACTGACGGCGGCGGGTGTCACATGCAGTTCGCGCGCAGCGCGCGTGAAACTCGACAGGCGTGCCGCGGCCTCGAAGGCACGCAGCGCAGTCAGCGGCGGCAGCGATCTGGGCACTTGTGAGATTCCTTCAATGGGCCTGTGACGATTTCTCTCTCGGGCGGGCGGACACATCGCCCTAGACTAACCCATTAATCTGAACGTCGACGTCCGGAGGGCCTCTGTCGCCAATCATCAAACCCGTCTCAGCCGCCTTGCCACCGCGCCTGGATGTGGATGGCGACGCGTGGTGCCTGTTCCTCGACGTGGATGGAACGCTGCTCGATATCGCACCCACGCCCGACGCCGTTCGCGTCGACGAGCACCTCAGGCATCTGCTTGCCGATGTCTCGCACGCGCTCGACGGGGCCATGGCACTCGTCAGCGGCCGCGCGATCGCCGCACTGGACCGGTTGTTCGCTCCGCGGCGCTGGCCCGCCGCCGGCCTGCACGGCATCGAGCGGCGTGACTCCACCGGCTGCCTGCATCACCACACGCCCGTCCGGCAGGATCTCGATCGCGCACGAGAGGCCCTGCTCCAGCTCGCGGCGCGCACGCCCGGCATCCTGATCGAGGACAAGGGTCCGGCCATCGCCGTGCACTACCGCGCAGTGCCGGAAGTCGAACCCACGCTGCGCCGCGTGCTGACCGGGGTTGCGGCCGGTCTTGCGCCCGAATACCACCTGCTCGAGGGCAAGCGGGTGTTCGAGATCAAGCCGGCCACCGCCACCAAGGCGGATGCGGTGCGTGCGTTCATGAGGGAGCCGCCCTTCGCCGGCCGCCGGCCGGTCTACGTGGGCGACGACGTCACCGACGTCGACGGCTTCACGGCAGTGGAAAGCGCCGGCGGCCTGTCTGTCGCGGTGGGAGACCGGGTCCGCGCGCAGATGCAGGTAGCGTCGCCACGCGACGTGCGGGCGCTGCTGGCGGACCTGTCCGGACGGCACTCGCCAACGCCATGAGCGGCCGCGAGCGCAATCTCGACCTCGGCGTCATCGGCAACAGCGAGGTCGCCGCGCTGATCGACACCGATGCCACCGTCGTCTGGGCGTGCCTGCCGCGGCTCGACGGCGACCCGGTCTTCTGCGCGCTGCTCGATTCGGACCGCGATCCCGGCACGCAAGGCCAGTTCGCCATCGAACTGGTCGACTGCGCCGACGTGACCCAGCGCTACTTGCGCAATACGGCGATCCTCGAGACCACGATGAGCGACGGACACGGCAACCGCCTGCGCATCGTGGACTTCTGCCCCCGCTTCCGCGCACGCGGGCGGATATTCCGTCCCGCAATGATCATCCGGATGATCGAGCCGGTTGCCGGCCGGCCAATGGTCCGCATTCGCGTGCGCCCGCGCTTCGAGCACGGCGAACTTGCGGCCGAGGTCGTGCGCGGCTCGCACCACGTCGCCTACCGGGGCCGCAGCCTCGGGTTCCGCATCACCACCAACTGTTCGCTCAGCGCGATCACCAGCGAGGCGCCGTGCGTCGTCGACCGGCCACTGGCGCTGATCCTCGGACCCGACGAAGCCGTCGAGGTATCGCCGCAGGCACTCGCTGCGGATTTCCTCGACAAGACCCGCGGGTACTGGGACGACTGGGTACGGGGCCTCGCGATCCCCTTCGAGTGGCAGGACGCGGTGATCCGTGCTGCGATCTCGCTCAAGCTCTGCACCTACGAGGACACCGGTGCGGTACTGGCCGCGCTCACCACCTCGGTGCCGGAAAGTCCGGGGAGCGGCCGCAACTGGGACTACCGCTACTGCTGGCTGCGCGACAGCTACTTCGTGATCCAGGCGCTCAACCGCCTCGGCGCAACCCGCACGATGGAGGGCTACCTGCAGTTCATCGACCGCATCGTCGCGAGTTGCGGCGACCGGGACATCGCGCCGCTCTACGCTGTCTCGGGTGAGCGTGAGGTGACAGAACGCATCGTGCCGGCATTGCGCGGCTACCGCGGCATGGGTCCGGTGCGCATCGGCAACCACGCCTGGCTGCAGCGCCAGCACGACGTGTACGGCGCCATCGTGCTGGCATCGGCGCACTCGTTCTTCGACGAACGCCTCACCCACCTCGGCGACGCGGTGCAGTTCGGTCAGCTCGAGTGCATGGGCGAGCGTGCGCTCGCCGTCCACGACCAGCCGGACGCCGGGCCGTGGGAGTTCCGCGGCTTCGAGCGCGTGCACACGTTCTCGGCCGCCATGTGCTGGGCCGGTGTGGACCGCCTGGCGCGCATCGCACGGCGCCTCGGTCTCGATGCGCGGGCCAGCCACTGGCACGGCCATGCCGGGAAGCTGCGCGAGTACATCCTGCAACATGCCTGGAGCGACTCCCGGCAGGCGTTCACCGGGAGCTATGGCAACGGGGACCTCGACGCCACGGCGCTGCTGTTGCCGGAACTCGGGCTCGTCGATGCGACCGACCCGCGTTTTCTGTCGACGCTCGCGCTCATCGGGCACGAACTGAAGCATGGTGACTGGCTGTATCGCTACCGGCATCGCGACGACTTCGGCCACCCGGAGACTGCGTTCACGATCTGTGCTTTCTGGTACGTCAACGCGCTGGCGATGGCGGGGCGGCGCGACGAGGCCCGCGAGCACTTCGAGCGACTGCTCGCCAGGCGTACGCGCCTCGGCCTGCTGTCCGAGGACATCGACCCGAAGAGCGGCGAGTGGTGGGGCAACTTCCCCCAGACCTACAGCCTCGTGGGCATCGTGAACTCCGCGATCCGGCTCAGCCGGTCGTGGGAGGAGGCCCTGTGACGCGCCTCGTCGCCGTATCGAATCGCGTGAACGTGCCGCGGCCGCGCGCGACGCCGGCGGGCGGCCTGGCCGTGGGCGTGCTGGCGGCGATACGGTCGCGAGGTGGACTGTGGTTCGGCTGGAGCGGCGAGGTCACGGACGACGAGCCGGGAGCAGCGGCTCTCACGCTGCGGCAGGACGTCACCTTCGCGACCATCGACCTGCCACGCGAAGACTTCGAGCCCTACTACGGCGGCTACTGCAACGGCGCGTTGTGGCCAATGTTCCATTACTTCATTGGCGCCGTGCAGTATTCCGAGTCCCAGCATGCGGCCTATGCACGCGTGAACCGCCTGTTCGCCGAGCGGCTGCATCCACTGCTCCGCGACGACGACCTCGTCTGGGTACACGACTACCACCTGATCCCGCTCAGCCGGGAACTGCGCGCACTCGGCGTCACTCGTCCGCTCGGGTTTTTCCTGCACATCCCCTTTCCGCACGCCGAGGCACTGCGGGCGCTGCCCGGCTTCGAGTCACTGGTCCGCGACCTGCTCGCCTACGACCTCGTGGGCTTCCAGACCCGGCGCGACCTCGCCTGCTTCCGTTCCGCCGTCGCCGAGGTGCTCGGCCCCGGCGCACTGCGCCCGGACGACTTCGTGCAGCACGGCGGCCGCCGCACACGCCTCGGCGTCTTCCCGATCGGAGTGGACGTTGAGTCGGTCCAGCATGAGGCGAGGCATTCGCTGTCATCGGACAGCGTCAAGCGCATGGCCAGCGGCCTGCTCGGAAGGCGCTGCGTGATCGGCGTCGACCGGCTGGACTACAGCAAGGGACTCGTCGACCGCTTCCTCGCCTACGAGCGCTACATGGAGGCGCATCCCGAGAACCTGAACCGCATCACCTTCCTGCAGATTGCGCCACTCAGCCGCGCAGACGTGCGCACCTACGCGAAGATCCGCCGCTCGCTCGAGCAGGCTGCCGGACGCATCAACGGCCGCTTCGCCGACACGGACTGGACACCCATCCGCTACCTCAACCGCAATTTCTCGCACGAGACGCTGATGGGGTTCCTGCGCAACGCGTGCGTGGGCGTCGTGACCCCGGTGAGGGACGGCATGAACCTGGTGGCGAAGGAGTTCGTCGCCGCCCAGGACCCGGCGGATCCCGGCGTGCTCGTGCTCTCTACGCTCACGGGTGCGGCCGAGGAGATGGACGACGCCCTGCTCGTCAACCCACGCGACCCGCGCGCAGTCGCCAATGCCGTACACCAGGCCCTCATCATGCCGCTGGATGAACGTCGCACCCGCCATGAACGATTGATGCAGGGACTGCGCCGGGACGACATCCACGCCTGGCACGGACGCTTCGTCCAGCAACTGCAGGCCTGCACCACGCCGGAAGTGGTGAACCGCACACCGATCCCGATCGGCCGCACCGGCACCGGGTCGGGATCGCACCGCACAAATGTCGGCCAAACCTGGCGCTGACCGCAACAACAAGCCACCTGGAGTCATCCTTGACAGCAGCAGGCGGCTTCCTTATACGGACAGGGATACGCGGCAGTCTCGACCCGCATTGGTCAACTCCATCAGCCATGAAAATCGTTGCGATCGTCGGCTCGGGACACGGACTCGGCGGCAACACGGCGCGCCTGCTCGACCGCCTGTGTACCGAACTGCGCCGCCGGTGCACGCAGCAACAGCAGGCATTCGAGCTCGATCACATCCTCACCGACGAGCTCATGCTGGGCGCCTCATGTGCGGGCTGCCTCGACTGCATCACCGCCGGCGAGCAGACCTGCCCGAAGTACGGCTGCATGGAGCGCGTGCGACAACTGATGGAGGCTGCCGACCTGGTGATCTTCGCCACGCCGGTGCATTCCTTCCACGTCTCGGCCAGCATCAAGCGCTTCGTCGATCACTTCGCCTACCAGATCCATCGGCCACGGCACGTCGGCCAGTACGCCGTGATCCTCTCGACGGCCATGGGCGCCGGACACAAGCCGGCCATGGGCTATCTCGCCGACACCGTGAAGCTGTGGGGCTTTGTGGTGCTCGGACAACTCGGCACGCACGCGCCATCGATGGACAAGCCGGCTTACCTCGCCCGGCTCGGACAGGACATGGGGACACTGGCCACGCGCATCGTCACGCATCTCGACACGCGCCCGCTGCCACGTCCCGGACTGCGCGACCTGATCGCCTTTCGCGTGGCGCGCATCATCGCCGACGCAACGGCCGAGGCCAGCGAGGTCGACCGCAATTACTGGCGCGAGCGCGGCTGGCTGCACAGCGACTGGTTCGCACCGGCGCGCATCAACCCGGTGGCCAATCTGCTTGCCGCCATGGTCGAGGCGATGATCCGCAAGGCCATGGCACGCGGCCTGGTGCGGCCGGTACTGCGCGGTATCACGGGCTGATCGGCCCGAGCCGCAAGCGTCGACGTTGCCAGTCCAGGGATCAGATGCCTGTCGCGCCGCAGGCGCGCCTCGCGCTGGCACTGAGCAGCGGGACAGTGGCGGCATTTGCGGGGTATGCTCCGCGCTGTTGGAACTTGCCTCCCTGACCAGACCATGCGTGTACTGGCCATCAACTGCGGCAGCTCGTCGCTCAAATGCTCGCTCATCGACAGCACGGGCGGCGCACCGCTGTTCGATATGCGCGTCGAGAACATCAGGCCGCGCGACCACGCGGGCGTCATGTCCCGGGTGCTCGACGAGCTGGCGCACAAGGTCGCGACCGGGCAGCAACCCGAAGCCGTCGCACATCGTGTCGTGCACGGCGGTACGGAGTTCACCGCACCGGTGCGGGTGGACGATGCGGTGCTGGCCCGCATCGAACAGCTGAGCGCGCTGGTCCCGCTGCACAACCCGCCAGCGCTCGCGGCGCTGCAGATCGCGCGGCAGCGCCTGTCCGTGCCACACGTGGCGGTGTTCGATACGTCTTTTCACTCCACCCTGCCACCACGCGCGCGCGAATATGCCTTGCCGCGCGAAATCGCCGAACCGCACGGCGTGCGCCGTTTCGGCTTCCACGGCATCAACCACGAACACGTGATGCACGCAACCGCGCGTTTCCTCGGACAACCACCCCAGGAACTGCGCATCGTGTCCTGTCATCTCGGCAACGGTGCGAGCGTAGCGGCCATCGAATACGGCCGCAGCGTGGAAACCAGCATGGGCATGACGCCGCTCGAAGGGCTCGTGATGGGCACGCGCGGCGGCGATATGGATCCCGGCGTCCTGCTCCATCTGCTGCGTGCGCCCGGATTTGACCCGGCGCGCCTGGATGAGGTGCTCAATCACGAATCCGGGCTGGAGGGCCTCACGGGCACCCACGACATGCGCGCGATCGAGAGCCGCGCCGCCGCGGGCGACGAGGCCTGCCGGCGGGCGCTGGCCATCTACTCGCACCGCGTGCGCAAGTACATCGGTGCATATGCGGCCATCATGGGCGGCGTCGACGCGATAGCGTTCACCGGCGGCATCGGCGAGCGCAGCGCGCTGGTGCGCAACCGTGTATTGCAGCGGCTGGACTTCCTGGGCGCGCGGCTTGACGACGACCGCAACGCCGACGCGCAGCCAGAGCCCTCACGACCGGTGACACCGATCTCGGATGAGGCCAGCCGCGTGAGGCTGCTGGTGGTGCGCGCCGATGAAGAGGCTGCCATGGCGCACGCGGCAGCGGCGCTGCTGCAGGCGAAGCCGCCGGCGACGGACCGGCGCGTGCCCTTGGCGATCTCGGCGCGCCACGCGCATCTCTCGCCGGACACCGTCGAGCGCCTGTTCGGCGCGGGTTACACGCTCACGCCGCGCGCGGAACTGTCGCAGCACGGCCAGTTCTCCGCACGCGAAGTCGTCACGCTCATCGGTCCGCGCGGGCGTATCGAGAACGTACGCGTCCTGGGGCCGCCACGCGCCCGGGACCAGGTCGAGATCTCGCGGAGCGACGAGTTCGTGCTCGGCATCGATGCACCGGTGCGCATCTCGGGCGACCTCGCGAACACGCCCGGAATCACGCTCGAAGGGCCGCGCGGCCGCGTGAAGCTGGAGCACGGCGTCGTCTGCGCGCGCCGCCACATCCACATGAACACTGCCGATGCAGCGCGGCTCGGGCTCGCCGACCATGCAACCGTCGCCGTGCGGGTGGACAGCGACGGCCGCGATCTCACGTTTTCCGATGTCACCGTGCGCGTCTCGCCCAGCTTCAGGCTGGAGCTGCATATCGATACGGACGAGGCCAATGCCGCGGGGATCACGCCGGGCATGAGCGGCGAGATCATTCTCTAGCTAGCGCCATTTCCACTGCTGGATGGCCGGCATGTCCTCGCCGTGTGCGCGGATATAGTCATCATGGTCGCGCAGCAGGCCGGCGACGCGCTCACGCAGCTCTGCCGCTCGCGTCGCCAGTCGCGGTACCCGGTTGAACACCGCCTCTGCCAGATGAAAGCGATCGAGCTCGTTGCGCACGGCCATGTCGAAAGGCGTGGTCGTGGTGCCTTCCTCCTTGTAGCCGTGTACATGGAAGTTGTCGTGATTGGTGCGGTCGTATGTGAGGCGGTGAATGAGCCACGGATAGCCGTGATACGCGAACACCACGGGCTTGTCGGTCGTGAACAACGCATCGAAGTCCCCGTTCGGGAGTCCGTTCGGATGCATGCGCGGTGACTGCAGGGCCATGATGTCGACCACGTTGACCACGCGCAGCTTCAGATCCGGCAGCCACTCGCGCAGCAGCGTCACCGCAGCGAGTGTTTCGAGCGTCGGCACATCACCGGCACAGGCCAGCACCGCCTCCGGCTCCCCGCCCGTGCCGGCCCAGCGCCATTCGCTGATCCCGCGCCGGAAATGCGCTTCGGCTTCGTCCATCGGCAGCCACTGTTCCTGCGATTGTTTGCCGGCGACGATGACGTTGACGTAGTTGCGGCTGCGCAGGCAATGATCCGTGACGGCGAGCAGCGTGTTGGCGTCGGGCGGCAGCCAGACGCGGATGATCTCGGCCTTCTTGTTGACCACGTGGTCGATGAATCCCGGATCCTGGTGGCTGAATCCATTGTGATCCTGGCGCCAGACATGCGAGGTGAGCAGGTAGTTGAGCGAGGCGATGGGGTGGCGCCACGGGATCTGGTTGCAGACCTTGAGCCACTTGGCATGCTGGTTGAACATCGAATCGACGATGTGCACGAAGGCTTCGTAACAGCTGAAGAAGCCGTGCCGCCCGGTGAGCAGATAGCCTTCCAGCCAGCCTTCGCACTGATGCTCGCTCAGTACTTCCATCACTCGCCCGTCATGCGAGAGGGCCGTGTCGGCGGGGTGGATCTCGGCCATGGACATGCGTGTGGTCACGTCGAGCACGGCGTCCCAGCGATTGGAGGTGAATTCGTCCGGCGAGAACAGCCGGAAGTTGCGCGATTCCAGATTGCGCCTCATGACCTCGCGCAGGTACTGGCCCTGCACGCGCGTGGCCTCCGCACGCACCGCGCCTGGCGCGGGCACGCTTACGGCGAAGTCGCGGAAATCGGGCAGGTCGAGATCGCGGAGCAGCAGCCCGCCGTTGGCCTGCGGATTCGCGCTCATGCGCTGTACGCCGGTCGGGGCCAGGGCGCGCAGCTCGGGTTTCAGCCTGCCTTCCGCCGTGAACAATTCTTCGGGGCGATAGCTGCGCAGCCATTCATCGAGCTGACCCAGCTGAGCGGGGTTCCTGGCGAGGTTCGCAAGCGGTACCTGGTGCGAGCGCCAGGTCCCTTCCACTGGCACGCCATCAATTTCCCTGGGACCGGTCCAGCCTTTCGGCGTATCTAGCACGATCATCGGCCAGCGCGGCCAGTCGGTCTGGCCGGCGCGCGCCAGCTGCTGGATCGTGCGGATGCGCTCGACGACCTGGTCCATCGTCACCGCCATGAGACGGTGGGTCGCCATGAAATCCGGCTGGTTCCGGACGTAGAACGGCTCGTGACCATAGCCGCGCAGAAGCTCCGTCAACTCCGTGCGCGGGATGCGCGCGAGCACCGTCGGACCAGCGATCTTCGCGCCGTTCAGATGCAGGATGGGCAACACGGCGCCGTCATGCGCGGGATTCAGGAACTTGTTGGAATGCCAGCCGGTGGCGAGTGGACCAGTCTCGGCCTCACCGTCGCCGATCACGCAGGCCACGAGCAGCTGCGGATTGTCGAAAGCCGCACCGTACGCGTGCGACAGCGCGTAGCCCAGCTCGCCGCCTTCGTGAATGGAACCGGGCACTTCAGGCGCCGCATGGCTCGGAATTCCGCCGGGGAAAGAGAACTGTCGCACCAGCTTGCGCAATCCTTCGATGTCTTCGGTGACATCCGGATAGAACTCCGTCCATACGCCTTCCAGATAGACGTTCGCGACCAGCGCCGGTCCGCCGTGTCCGGGACCGGCGATGTAGATGGCGTCGAGGCCATACTTGCCAATGACGCGGTTCAGGTGTGCATAGATGAAGTTCAGGCCGGGCGTGGTGCCCCAGTGGCCGAGCAGTCGCGGCTTGATGTGGGCGAGCGTCAGCGGCTCGCGTAGCAGCGGATTGTCGAGCAGGTAGATCTGCGCGACGGTCAGATAGTTGGCCGCGCGCCACCAGGCGTGCAGCCGGTCAAGGTAGGCGGCATCGAGGGTAGGATCGTCGGCGTTGGCATGCATGGGTTTAGCCTACGCCATCATTCGACAACATGAGCTTTTGCCATGGGACCCCAATGCCGCCGGGGTTTTCCAAACCGAAAGCAGCTCACCCGGCCGGGTTTCGGCATTATGTAACAACCTGGCCACGACCCTGCCGGATTGGGTTATAGGCTTTCCATAACAATAACCGATGCCGATTACGAGGGGGGGAAACCGATGAGGTACCTGAAGCGTGGCGCGGTCTGCGCCGGCATTTTACTGGCGGCCCTCGCCATCACCGGCCCCGCTCTGGCCGCCAGCCTGAGCGGCGGCTACAACGTTAGCGCTGTGACCTCCACCTGCAATGCGTCGGGACAGGGCTCGGGTGCGATCAACCAAGACACCAGCGGCTGCGCCGAATACATCATTTCGGGCAGCTTCCAGGCATCCGGCTCCGGGCAGGCCTCCTACGACACACTCCGGGCGAGAGCGGCCATCGGCTTTTCGAGCCTCGATCCTAGCGGTTTCGTTGGCACCTACTCCCTCCTTGGCAGCGCCTTGGCTTCGGCCCGTTATGACGACAGGCTTGTCATCGATATCCCGGGCAGGACCGGTGAAGTCGTGGATCTGGTCTTCGAGACGGCAATGGGTGGCACATTGGGCGCCACCGCCGACTATGCCTACACCTATGCGGTGGCTGACGCCAGCCTCCTGGTGAACGTGAAGGGTGTCAACGTATCCGTATCACGGGATGCGAAGTCCTTCGGCGATCCGGCCTCCAGTGATTTCAACCCGGGACGGGTGCAGATCACGCTGGGCGACCCGTTCTCGGTGAGCGCGCAGCTCCAGGCCCGGGCGCGACTCTTCCGCACCACTGGCAGCACGCAGTCTTTCTCGGGCGATGCGGTGGCGGACTTCTTCAACTCCGGCGGCATCACCTCCTTCACGCTGTTCGAGCCCGGCACGGGTGGCGCGATCATCCCGGACTGGGATCTCAGTTCCGAGTCCGGGCAGTTCGGCTTTTACGCCACCGCCGTCCCCGCCCCGGGCGCCGCATGGCTTCTGGGCACAGCCCTGGTGGCCGTCGCGCGCTTCGCGAGGAAGGTGCCGGGTCGCAGATCCGCAGGTCTCGGGCAGCGCTGAACCAATAACGGGGCAGGTCACCTGCCGAGGAGGAACCATGCGGCTGATGGTCATCTCGCTGGCACTGCTCGCCGTTGCGCCTGTGGCGCAATCGGCATCGATCACGATAACGAATCCCGGCTTCGAACAGCCCACGCTGGCAGATGGTGACTTCGAATGGGGGCTTTACCCGTTCGGCACCTCGGTGGGCGGCTGGCTGACCGCCGGGAACGTCGGTTCCGCAGCAGGCATCATCAATCCGACGACCGCCTACTTTTCCGGGGAAGCGCCGGAAGGAAACAATGTCGGATTCCTGATTTCCTACAACTCCGCCTGGTTGATTCAAACGCTCGCGACGACCTACCAGGAAGGTGAGACCTATACGCTGTCGGCGCTGGTCGGCGACGCGGATAACCGGGATCTGAAAAATTTCAGTATTGGCCTGTATGTGAGCGGTTCCCTGAAGTCCACCGGCGGCTCGTCACCAGTTCCCGCCGACGACGGTTTCACCCTGGTCACGGCGACCGTCGTCGCCGACTCATCGATGAATGGCCAGCCGATAGAGATCCGGTTGTATTCAGCCAGTACCCTGCTTGATGACGATCCGGACAGCGCGGATTTCGCCGTGTTCTTTGACGATATCCAGTTGCAGACAACGGCCGTAGTCCCGGTCCCGGCAGCCGCGTGGCTGTTCGCGTCCGCCGTCGGAGTTCTTGGGTGGACGAGGCGTAAATCGACTGGTGGCCTCCCGCGCCAGGGGCTGTGAGCGGTGCCGGGTCCATGGTTTCATCACCTGGACCGACACAAGTCCTGACCGGGATTTGCGGCTGAAGCCACTTCGGCACGGCGGAGAGTCGCCTGGCCCTTGTCAACGCTTCCGGTCCCTGCGCCGATTCTCGCTGACCTGGAGCTGTTGATTTGCACCCAAAACTGACCCACCGGGTCAGTATTAGATGCAAATCAACACACGCCCGCGCTCGCGCTCGCGCTCGGCCCAGCCAGGGGCAGCGCTGGCTATGACTGCCGCGCGCTTCCGCCGACGCCACCCCGGACTAGCCCTCAGCCTACAAGAGTTGAGATGTCGGAAGCCCGAGCCGTTACTGGCGTTTCGGATGAGTCTCTTTCCGACGACCCACCTGCCGGAGACGCCACGTTGCTAGGGCGACCAGCTCGCGCGGACCATCAAAGGAACCCCGCCGAAGCGGGGTCCTAATTCTCGACTGATTGCGAGTGCTACGCGGCTGCCTTCGTCCTGCGCCTAACGAGGCCCAGTACCCCGAGGGCGCCCCCGAGCATCCAGATAGCAGCCGGAACAGGAACGACTGCCACGGCCGAAATCTGGCCAGAAACAACGAAACGAGAAAACTCATCAAAATCCACTGCCCAATATTCAAGGGAGTCAGGCGAAATTGAGATGACTCCGCCAGAGTTGGTCATAGGAGCGTCAAGCTGCAGACCAAGAATCGAGGGGGGCTCGTCAACAAGGGAGACAATGAAGTCAGGGTCTACCGACGCCCATTCAGTATAGGTTGCCGAAAAGGCTCCTCCCGATGTAGTGATGAGGAAGCTGGAGATACCGCTAGTGTCGGCGTCATAGATGAAGGAGCCACTAGCGGTGCCACCATCATCAAACACGACGTTTTGAAGGGTCCACTGGATAGGTGTTGCCGAAGCTGTGGCAGCGTGCAGTATCCCTATCAAAATGCATGTGGTGCTGAGAAGCTTTGTCGGATTCATTGGTAGATTCCTCGCGATGCTTCTTTGAATATTTTCGCATGGGATTCAACGTCGAAGGTTTCACGGTATCTGCCGTGACGCATCACCCAAATGGGTGACACAGCCCGCTACGTCAAATTGCCACTCCATCGGCTTTCAATTGGTTAGGTGGGTAACTTGCGGCGCATCCAGCCCATCACGCCAAGCGCGGAGCCGAATAGCCAGACGGCGGCTGGAAGAGGCACGACGGTCTGCACCCGAAAATTCAGGTCGCAAAGTGAGGATGGGTTACAGTTTGTTAAGGGGCTATACAGCGGGGTTTGAAACAGCTGCCCACCGGCGTAGGCCTCTGGACCATAAGCAACCGCAACCTTTTGGTCGCTGCTTGATACCCCTGCGGTATATGTCTGGCCTATCGTGAGACTAGTGCCGGTGAAATCAAAATCGATGAAATTTGTCCCAAAGAACGTAGAGATAGGCAGAGTGCTGCTATCGATTAACAGTGTTTCACTTCCAAGCACAGCACCTCCGAATCCTGACCCCGAGTACAGCGTCATTGTGATGAGGCCATCGCCCGCCGAGTTCTCTAGTTGGTAGAAAGAAAACGCGATGCTCTGGAGTTGAGTGCCGTTTGCAACAAAGCTCTGCCCGATTGGCGAGAACGCCCAAACTCCGGCATTCCCCGACGGGTCGCTACTATTCTCAATAGATGCCGCATTCGAAATGCCGGAGACCAGCGCGGTCAAACAAACAGTCGCACTGAGAGCTACTGACCGCAACTTTCTTAATCCAGTTAACATGTCTTTCCCCTCGTTTTGCCCTATGCTGACAGCATAATCGGCGTTCTTTTTTCGCTACAGCGTACGCTAACTCCTGCAATCTCCACATCACCCAAATGGGTGATTCTCGTTGCGTTATGACAAGTCGGCGTATTAGGAAATTCAAACCACGCCATCGGTCGAGTCTGCCAGCCCGCCAGCCCGCCACCCCGCCTGTCACGCGCCCCGGGCACAACATGCGCAACCTCGCCCCAGCTCAGACCAGCTGCGGTTCAGTGAATCCCGGCATTCCGGGCGGAACGCATGGAAGCTCAGATCGGCGGGTGAATCACGCCGACGACACGCTTGCTGAAGCCGATCCTAAGTGGTCTCCGGCGCCTCGATGGCGTAGATCAGCATGGTGCTGCCATCGGGCTGGATCTCCTCGCCGGCGCAGTTCATCCCCGCCCGCTCGACAGCACGGCAGGACGCGATGTTGGCGGGCGCGACCACCGCCACCAGGCGTGGCAGGCGACACACCGAGAAACCGTGCTCGAGCAGCGCCGGGATCAACTCGCCAGCCAGGCCCTGCCGCCAGTACTGCGGCCGGAAGGCATAGATGAGTTCCGGATCGGCGCGGCGCGCCGCCGAGACGATGCCGGCGTAGCCGGCCATCTCCGCATCGCCCTGCACGAACACTGCCCAGGCGCCGTGGCCCTTGCCGGCGTAATCGCGCAGCGAGACACGGATCCACTCCTCGCAGCGGGCGAGACCGAGCGTGCTGCCATCGCCGACATGGCGCATCGTGCGCCGGTCACCGCAGATCCGCTGCAGCGCCACCGCATCGGCCAG
Organism: Gammaproteobacteria bacterium; assembly: GCA_023383705.1. Classification (GTDB taxonomy): domain Bacteria; phylum Pseudomonadota; class Gammaproteobacteria; order Steroidobacterales; genus SHZI01. The sequence goes on from JAHDYM010000016.1 coordinate 35,873, forward strand.
TTCGAACTCGCGGACGACCATGCGTGGTGTCTGCAGGATCACTGCCATGCCCGCAGTCCCGGCAGCCGCATCACGGTCCGCCGACAGCTCAGTCTTTCGGCAGATGCGGGATCACGTGCTTCGCGATCAGGCGGATCGCATCCGCCGGATCATCGTGCAGGCGGAAGCAGAGTTCACCGACACCGGCTGCGTGGAAGGCCAGCAACTCCGGCATGCGGTTCTCCAGTTGATCCGGCGTGCCGGTGATCGTGAAGTTGTCCAGCAGCTTTTCGACCAGCGACTCCGGCACGCCCTCGATCACCCCATCGCGGCTCCGGTAAGCCTTGAAGAAGGCGCTCTTGTGCTTCTCCACGAACGCGCATTCCTCGGGCGACAGGAAGGATTCGAGATACCAGCGATCCAGCAGGCCACGCAGCAGCAGTTCGCGCCGCGCCTCGGTCATTGCCACCTCCCGGTCCGCCTTCACATGCCAGGCCCAGATGTTGCTGATGGGGTAACCCTCGGCCGAGCGGCCCTTCTCCGCCAGCGCCGCATGCGTCTGGCGCACTGTTTCCGCAACCCGCGCACGCGGCATGTCGCTGTACATCACGCCATCGGCTGCCGGTGCCGTCGCACGCAGCATCTTCGGCTGGTTGGCACCCGCATAGATCAGCGGCGGCACCTCGGGCGCACCGGCCACACTGCCGGGCGCACCGAACTTCGGCTTGTAGCCCCAGACTTTCCAGATCTCGCCGGGATAGCTGAGGCTTTTGCCGGTACAGCCGGCACGCACCAGTTCGACGGCTTCACGCACCGCACGCACCCGCCGCGGCGTTTCGAAGCCGAGCCGCGCCGGCCACTCGCCACCACCGCCGATGACCAGCCTGGCCCGCCCCGCACTCAGCTCGTGCAGGGTCAGCACGGCATTCGCCATCTTCACCGGATGCATCTCCCAGGGACTGATCACGCACACACCGAGGCCAACCCGGCTGGTGGCCAGCGCGGCCGGCACCAGCGACATGAAGGGATCCCGGCAGGACACATAGTTCTGCTGCCACATGGTCTGGATGCCGGAGCGCTCGCAGAGCTGTGCCAGCTCGGTGAGTTGTGCGGCAGTCTGGTCGGGTTCGAGCAACACGTCGACGCGCATGGGAATCTCCGGCTGGCCAGTTGAATGACGGACGATACACTGCAGCAGCAGCCGGCTGCCTGCCCTGATCTGTATCAGACTGCTGTACGGCCAGGGCGGGCGCGACAGCTATTCGTGGCGGAGCGCCTTGATCGGGTCCATGCGCGCCGCGCGGATGGCCGGCCAGCTGGCGAAGACGAAGTTGAGCACCACCGCCATGCCCAGCGCGAGCAGCGCGTTTTGCAGCTCGAAGATGAAGGGCAGTTGTGCCTGGCTGGCAGCAAGCCTCGAGGCCAGCCACCCCGCGCCGAGGCCGGAGCCGGCACCGATCGTCGCCAGCACGCTGGCCTCGAAGGCGAACTGGAAGAACACGTCCTCGCGCCGGGCGCCGAGCGCACGCCGCGTGCCGATCTCGCGCGTCCGGTCGCGCACCGAGATCCAGGCGATGGCCAGCACGCCAAGCCCCGACACCACCAGCCCACTGAAGCCGATCCAGCGCACCAGGAAACCCAGGCGGCTGGCGGCAGCCAGTTGCGTGTCGATCAGGTCCTGCTGGCTGCCCACGGAAAAATCATCCGGCCGGAATGCCGAGATCCGGTGACGGACCCGCAGCAGCGCGGTGACATCCGCCGCAACAGGCACCATGTCCCGCGAGTCCTTCAGCTCGAGCAGGATCGAGCGGTAGTGATCCACGTCGAGCAGGCGACGCATGGCGGTGGTCAGCGGCACATACACCTGCTGGTCCTCGTTGATGACATCGAGTCCCTGGCCACGCTCGGCCAGCACGCCGGCCACCTCGAAGGGCACGCGATTGATGAACAGGCGCTCGCCAACCGGGTTTTCCTCGCCATACAGGTCGCGGGCCACCTGCCAGCCCAGCAGCACCACCCGCGCCGAGCGCCGCACATCCTCGGTGTGGAAGAAATCGCCGCTCGCCAGGGCCCAGGACTTGATCGCGAAAAAATCCGGCTCCACGCCCAGCACCGGCGCAACCTTCGACAGATAGCCCGCCTTGAGCCGCAGGCCGGCAGAAACCATCGCGGAAGAACGCGCGATGCCCTCGACCTCACGCCGCAGGGCCAGGTAATCGGCTTCGACGAGCGTGGTGACGATCGTGCCGGTGCGCTCGCGGCCACCGACGCTGCGGCTCTGCTCCGCGTTGATCACCAGCAGGTTGGTGCCGAGCTGCTGTATGCGGGTGAGGACCTGCTCACGGCCACCGGATGCGTAATTGACGGAGGTCACCGCACCTGCCACGCCCAGCGCGGCACAGCAGATGACCAGCATGGAACGCAGCCGGTAGCGCCAGATCTGGCGCAGTCCACCGCGCATCAGGTGACGCCAGGTCATCCGCACTACAGGTCTGCCCTCAGGACCGCAAGGCCTCGATCGGGTCGATATTCGCGGCACGCCAGGCCGGCTGCAGGCCGAACACCAGGCCGATGGCGACCGACAGCAGCACGGAGCCGCCGACCGCGGTCCACATGATTGCCGGCGCCAGGTCGCTGAGCATGGTGATGACCAGCGTGGTGCCGACACCGATCAGCACGCCGACGATGCCGCCGGCCAGGGCAACCACCGCGGCCTCGATCAGGAACTGCACCATGATGTCGCGCCGGTTCGCACCCACGGCGCGACGGATGCCGATCTCGCGGCGCCGCTCGGACACGGCGATCAGCATCAGGCTCATGATGACCGTGCCGCCGATCAGCGTGGCGATCACCGCCACACCCACCAGCACCTTCGACAGCGTGGAACTCACCTCGGTGATCTGCATCACCTGGGCCTCCGGGCTGCTGACGCGAAAATCATCCTCGGCCGGCGGAATGATGCCGTGCCGCTCGCGCAGCAGCGCACTGATGTCGGCAATCGCACTCGCCGCGCGCGTCGGATCCTCGAGTTGAGCGATCACCGCGGTCAGGTAGTCACGGTTGAAGAGCCGTTTGGAGGCCGTCGTCACCGGAATGAGGATGGTGTTGTCCATGCTGGCACCGCCGGGACCGACACCGCGGGACTCCAGGATTCCCTTGATCTGGAACGGCACATCCGCGATGCGCAGGGTCTGGCCGATCGGGTTCTGGTCGGGGAACAGGTCGGTGACCACGTCCGCCCCGATCAGCGCCACCCGCGCCAGCGAAGCGACGTCCTCAGGCGTGATGTCGCTGCCAGCCGCCAGTTCCTCGCCGCGCACCGCGGTGTAGTTGGCCGCCACGCCGATCACGGAGGGACTGGTGGTCTTGTCGCGGTATTTCACGTCGAGGTCGAGGGCGAACTGCATCTCCGATACCTGCCGGACCGCCGGAATCTCCGCGGCGATGGCGGCGGCATCGGCAAACTTCAGCACCGGCTCGACCGTGGCCAGCGAGGGCATGCCGCGGGTGCTGGCACCACCGGGCTCGATGATCACCATGTCAAAGGTGCCGAGCATGCGCTTGAAGCGGCGCATGGTCTCCTGCTTCGTGGCCTCGCCTACCGAGGCGAGCGCGGTCAGCGAGGCGATGCCGACCGTCACGCCCAGCATCATCAGGAAACTCCGCAGCCGGTTGCGCGACAGGCTGAGCAGGGCAAGCTTCGCGGTTTTTGTCAGGTTCATGGCGCGACCTCAGGCGCCCGCCGCCACGGACGCCGCTCGCCCGTGCAGCGGCGGCAGCTGGCGATCCGAGGCGATCACGCCATCGCGGATTAGCAGCTCGCGCTGTGCCCAGGCAGCGACACTGTCATCGTGGGTGACCAGCACGATCGTGCGACCCTCGCGGTGCAGATCGGCGAGCAGCCGCATGATCGACTCGCCTGCCGCGGAATCGAGGTTGCCGGTCGGTTCGTCGGCCAGCAGCAGCGGCGCATCGTTCATCAGCGCGCGCGCGATCGCCACGCGCTGCTGCTCGCCGCCCGACAGCTCGCTGACGAAATGTCCGGCGCGCTCGGCCAGCCCGACGCGCCCGAGGATATCCAGGGCCCGGTCGCGATCGACGCGTCCGCCGACGTAAAGCGCCGGGATCTCGACGTTCTCGACAGCGGTCGTGCGCGGCAGCAGGTTGAAGGACTGGAACACGAAGCCGATCTTGCGGCAGCGGATGGTCGAGCGCTGCTCGTCGTCATAGCCGGAAACGTCCTCGCCATCGAGGCGATAGATACCGGCAGTCGGCGTATCCAGGCAGCCGATGATGTTCAGCAGGGAGGACTTGCCGGAACCGGAGGCACCGCGCACGGTGACGAATTCACCCCGGCCGATGCTGAAAGAAACATCCCGCAGGGCCGGCACCGGCGTGCCGTCCTCACGCGTATAGATCCTGGAAATGCCCTGCATTTCGATCATCTGGGTTCTTCCTCACCACCGCCTGCCCCGGCGGGAAATGGTCCCGCCAGCACACGATCGCCGGGGCTGACGCCCTGCACGACTTCGCTGAAGCCGGCATCGCGGGTGCCGACCACCACGGGCTGGCGCGACAGCTCGCCATCACGCTCGACATAGACGAAACGCTCCGAGCGGTCGCGCAGCACGACGGGGTTCGGCAGCACCAGGGCCTCGCGCTCCGCCGTACGGATCGAGACGTTCGCGGTCATGTCCGGCTTCAGGAGTGCAGCCGGGGAATCGATGCGGATCATCACCTCGAAATTGACCACGCCGGAGATGATCGTGCCCTTCGGCGCAATCCGCACCACACGGCCCTCGAACTCCTCCGCGGGGTATGCCTCGACGGTGAAAGTCACGGGGTTGTCGATCATGACGTTGCCGATGTCGGTTTCATCGACCATCGCGATCAGTTCCAGCGCACCGTCCTCGATGATGGTCGCAAAGGTCGGCGTGTTGAAGGATGCCGCCACGGTCTCGCCTTCCTGGGTGGCTACCGCAGCAACCGTGCCGGTGATCGGCGAACGGATGACCGCGTAGCTGAGGTCGGTTTCGACGACGGCTGCATCCCGGCGCGCCTTTTCCAGGCGCGCCCTGGCTTCATCGAGGGCCAGCGCACGGTCTTCCACATCGCTGGCTGCCACCAGCTTCTGTTCACCGAGGCGCTGCATGCGGGCGAGTTCGATTTCCGCACGCCGCACTTCCTGGGCGGTCACGGCGATCTGCGCCCGAGCCTGGGCCAGCCGCGCCTCGAGCCCCCGCGAATCGATCGTCGCGATCACATCACCGCGTTTGACCTTCGAGCCCACCTCGACGTTCAGCTTGTCGACGATCCCGGACAACTGCGCGCCGACGCGGACTTCGCCGCCGACGCGCAGGCGCACGACGCCGGTGGCGAGTACGGTGGCGGCGACGCTGCGGCGCTCGGGGCTGACGAAGCGCCGCTCGGCAACCGGCTCCGCATCAGCGCCGGCCTGGCTCCAGGCCCACCAGCCACCGACGGCCGCTGCCAGGACCGCGCCCGCAACGACAATGGCAGTCGCCGCTTTCATCATCACTTCTTTTCGTAGACGAGGACCATCGGCGGCTTGTTGGCGCGCATGGTCTCGACGCTCATCTCCTTGCCGTCGGCCGACAGCGAGCGGGTCTCGGTCTTCACGGTCGTCGAACCGGCCACCGCGCCCTCGCTGGTCCAGGTCACGACCAGTTTGCCGTCCACCCACTTCGCGACCGTCTGCGCCTTGTCGCCCATCGCGCCCTCGTTCGGCACCGGCTTGCCGGCGAGGTCATAGCTGACCTGGCGTTTGGTGGTCTTCATCATGAATTTCGAGGTGAAGTCGATGACCAGCTTTTCCGCGGTCTGCTTCACGACAATCGTTTCGTCGACCGCCTTGACCATACCGAGGTTCTGGCCCTTGTCGGTATTGAGCACCCAGGTTCCACTGAAATCCGTGGGACCGGCGGCAAGGGCCGACAGCGACAACAGCAGGCCGGCAAGCGCGGCAACGATGGTCTTTTTCAGCAAGGGCATGGGTCTCTCCTGTCAGTGTTGGTCAGTGTTTTGCGGGGTTCATCAGCCGGCGGCACGTCGTCGCGAATTCACGGCAGCAAGCAGCGCCTTGCGCGGACCCTGGCCGAGAAATTCAATGGTCTTTTCCATCCAGGCGAGTTCCGCATCCATCATGCCCAGCAGGTGATCGGCACTGAGGAAACGCGAAGTGGCCTGCTGTTCGCTCATGGCACCGTCCTGCATCAGGGCCAGGTGCTGGTCGACCGCGGCGCGTATCTCCTCCCGCCGTCGATGCAGCCCGGTGCAGCGATTGCGCAGCAGCGCCTGGGCTTCAGGCGCGGGAATCCAGGCCAGGAAACCGGCGGCCACCTGGAATCCGGCACCGTTATCGTCATAACTGCCGAGCACCGAGCGGAGCAGTTCCTGGAACACCGCCCGGCCATGGGCAGTGATCGAGTAGACCAGGCGTTCGCCGCGCGGACCGCGCGCGCCGGCTTCCGACCGGCAATCGACCACGCCCTGCGCAGCGAGACGTGCCAGCAGGTGGTAGAGGGTCGGTTTCTTCAGGTCCGCATAGACCGTGCCGTGCGCCACCAGGATGCGGTGCAGTTCATAACCGTGCCGGGCTCCGGCGTGCAACACACCGAGCACCATCAGCATGCGGGTCGCTTGCGCCGGGGAAGCGGCAGGCGGATTCATGGATACAGCGAGGCTCATGGTCGGGACGGAATATAAGCTGCAGGAAGACTATTAGTCCAGATGGACTTTAAGGCACTGCCGAATGGCTGGCACAGACTGGCCGGGCTGACTACGATGCGCCCTCAAGCGGAGAGGACCCCCATGCTGCGAAAGATCCTGATGGCAATCGTGCTCCTGCTGGTACTCGCCACCGGCGGTTTTTTTGCCTGGTTTGGCCTGGTCCTGCCGACCGACATGCCCATACCGGAAGCGCGCACGGTTGCCACGCCGGCAACCCTCGCCCGCGGCGAATACCTCGCCCGGCACGTGGCCGTGTGCATGGACTGCCATTCGACGCGCGACTGGACCCGCTTCTCCGGCCCGATCGTGCCGGGGACCCTCGGCAAGGGCGGCGAACGCTTCGATGAAAAGATCGGCATGCCCGGCGTGGTCATCAGCAAGAACATCACGCCGGCCGCGCTGGGCAGCTGGTCGGACGGGGAAATCCTCCGCGCCATGGCCGGCGGCATCAGCAAGGACGGGCATGCGCTCTTCCCGATCATGCCCTACGACGGCTACCGGTTCATGGATGAATCCGATGCGCTGGCGATCATCGCTTATGTGCGCAGCATTCCCGCACTGGAGAACCCGGTGCCACGCCATCAGCTGGATTTCCCGCTCAATCTGATCGTCAATGCGATGCCCAAGCCGCCCGCCTTCCGGCAGGTCGACCGCAGCGACACGGTGGAATACGGCCGCTACCTGGCGACGCTCGGTGGTTGCGTCTGGTGCCACACCCCGGTCAATGCCCAGTCGCGCTCGATCCCTGAAATGGCGCTGGCCGGTGGCCAGGCTTTCCCGATGCAGGGCGGCACCGTCCGCTCGGCAAACATCTCGCCCGATCCGGACACCGGCATCGGCCGCTGGAGCCGGGCCGACTTCATCGCCCGTTTTCGCGCCTTCCAGGGCGCGGAGGCGGAAAACCTGCCGCTGGGTGCCGATGGCTTCAACACCCAGATGTCGTGGACCCAGTTTGCCGGCATGAGCGACGCAGACCTCGGCGCGATCTATGACTTCCTCATGCAGTCGAAACCGATCAGCAACCGGGTCGCCGTCTGGGAATTGGCCGCCGCGGCTGACAATACGTGATAATGGCGGCAATCCCGTGCCAGCAACCATCGAGAGAGCGTCCACATGGAATTGAGTACCCAGGAAATTGAACGGTTCCGGCAGCGCGGCTACTGCGTGCGCCCGGGCTTCTATGACCAGGCTTCGATCAGGAAGATCTCCGACTGGCTCGATGCCCTCAAGACCACGCCTCCGCCCGAGGGTGCCGAAGCCTGCTACTACGAGCAGAGTCCGGTGACCGGCGAGGAACTGCTGGTGCGCGTCGAACACATACTCGGCGAGCACAACCCGGAGATCACCCGCCTGATGCTCACGCCGAAGCTGCTGGGCGCCATCACCGACCTGCTCG
>JAHDYM010000135.1 GCA_023383705.1 Gammaproteobacteria bacterium
GCAACTCGCCGAACTGCATCATGAAGGAGGTGCCCCAGATGTGGTACGCCTCTTCGGCACTGTCGTGGTAGGAGATGTTGTTCTGCGAGAACTCCGGCGTCATGCAGTAGAGAAAGCTCAGGGCTTCGGTCAGCACGTCATAGTGGAGCACCTTGATCATGCAGCCTGAAGCCACCGAGGGCGAGACCGGGTTGCCGGCAGCCCAGGGACGGTCCTGGTAGCTGTTGACCGAACTCAGGGCATCGGTGAGCGCCAGCGGGTGATGCTTGTCGGTCTCGGCAAAGCTCGGCTCGCTGTCATTGAACATCAACAGCACTTCAGCGCCCTGCGCAGACTCGATGGCACCGACGGCCATGCCGGCGGGAACGAATGCGTAATGGCCTTCAACCCAGTTCTCCTTGCCGACACGCAAGGCGCCGCTGAGCACGAAGATCTCCATGTCGGAGTAACTGAGACCCGGTTTGCGCCTGAAGCCACCGTCAAAGCGGACCTTCAGCGTGCAGGCACCGGTATCGCCATCCAGCGAAAGCACCTTGTAGTGACTGCCCTTGAAGCCGGCGAGGTCGAACTTCTTGAACGGGTGATTCAGCTCGACATAGGGTTCGATATGCGGTCGTGCCATGAGAGTTCTCCTAGAAAATTACCTGGTGCCGGCCCCTGGGCTTCTTCGCGATCTCGCCCGGCTTGATGATCCGCTTCAGGTCGCCACTGACGTTGAAGCCGGTTGTCTGGATGGCATGCAGGAAAGCGGCCACCCACTGCTCGCGCTGGGGCGCCAGCGCATCCTGTTCGGCAACGATCGCTGCGTAGCGCTCGTGTTGCTCTGCGATGTTCTCCGCCACCCAGTCCCGTTGCCCGCTCGTACGGGCGGGTTTGTGGTCCTGCACGCGTTCTGCCATGTCCTGCTCCTTGCGGGATTTCCCTGGCAGGCATGATCAGCAGGGGGATACCTGCATAAAAGTCGTTTCTTTCTTCGTTATACTTCGGAAATACCGAAGTATTGGAACGCCACGTGAAGCACCCGAACTACAATCACCTGCTGTACTTCTGGACGGTCGTGCGCGACGGCGGCGTGGCGCGGGCCGCCGTCAGCCTGCACATCACCCCGCAGACGATCAGCGGCCAGATCAAGCTGCTGGAAGGCGAACTGGCGGGCCGGTTGCTCGAAAAGAAGGGCCGGCGCGTGGTGCCTACCGAACTGGGCCTGAGGGTTTACGAATATGCCGACGAGATCTTTGCCCGCGGCCAGGACCTGATCCGCGTCTTGCAGGGCCTGACCCCGCACATCCAGCGGACGGTAACGATCGGCGTCTCCGACGTCGTGCCCAACCTGGTTGCATGGCGGGTAATCGCACCGCTGATGCGCGGGGAGAACCCGTTCCGGGTGGTCTGCCACACCGGTGCCCTCGATACCCTCGTGACGGATCTCGCCGCCCACCGGCTCGATCTCGTGCTCTCGACCAGCGCCCTCACCACCAGCTCGGGATTCCGCGGCTACAGTCATCTGCTCGGCGAGTGCGAGATCAGTTTCTTCGCATCAGCGCGCATGGCTGCCAGCCTGCGCCGGAATTTTCCCGGCAGCCTCGACCAGATGCCGTTCCTGCTGCCGACGGAGCGCAGCCCGAACCGGCGCATCCTCGGGAACTGGTTCACGGAACACGGCATCACGCCGCAGGTCGTCGGCGAATTCGACGACAGCGGCCTGCTCAAGACCTTCGGCCAGGCCGGCCTCGGCGTGTTTGCCGCGCCTGCGGCGATCGAACAGGAGGTCGTCCGCCAGTGCAAGGTGCGAATCATCGGCAAGGCCGATGGTGCGCGCGCAAAGTTCTATGCCCTGTCCATGGAACGGAAGATCCGGCACCCGGCAGTCGTGCAGATCATGGCCGGGGCCCGCGGCATGCTGTTCAGGGACTAGGCTGCCTCAGCGCGGTGCGGCTGCCCGCCGCAGGCGGTCGTTGATCGCTTCACCCAGGCCGTGTTCCGGCACCGGCGCCACTGCAATCGCCGCGACGCCGCTGGCATCCAGGCGGCGCAGCATCGTGAAGAGATTGGCAGCCGCTTCGACCAGATCGCCGGCGCGGGACAGGTTGGGACTCCCCTCGCGATGATGCAGGCCAAAGCCGAGAAAGGCCTCGCCGGGCTCCGGGGTGAGCGCATTCATGCGCAGGCGGGCGTGTGGCGCGTAGTGCGAAGCCAGCTGGCCCGGCGCCTCGATGCGTTCCGCCGGCGACACGGCGAGCTCGCCGACCACGCCCTGCAGTGCCTCACGGCTCACGCCACCGGGGCGCAGCAAGCGCACGGGCTCGCCCGGCAAGACGGCGACGATGGTCGATTCCAGCCCGACCCGTGCCGGGCCGGCATCGAGTACCAGTCCGGGCTGGTCACCGAGTTCCGCCACCACGTCCTGTGCCGTGGTCGGACTGATGCGCCCGGAGCGATTGGCAGATGGCGCAGCCAGCGGCCCGCCGAAGGCACGGATCAGTTCCAGCGCAACCGGATGGCCCGGCATGCGCAGCGCCACGCTCTGCAGGCCGGCACGCGCCAGCTCGCAGACCCGGTGGCTGCCGGCAAGAGGCAGGACCAGCGTCAGTGGCCCGGGCCAGAAGCGCGCCACCAGACGCTGCGCACGCTCATCCAGCACTGCCTCGAGCATTGCCATGTCGAGACTGCTCACATGCGCGATCAGCGGATTGAAGGTCGGCCGGCCCTTCGCCGCATAGATGCGGGCGACCGCCAGATCATTGCCGGCATCCGCGGCCAGTCCGTACACGGTTTCGGTCGGCAGGCCGACGAACTCGCCACGCTGCAGACGCTCGACCGCCTGTGAAATGGCCGGCCCGGTTGCCTCAAGGACAAACAAGGGCGGGTTCCCGCGCCGCGGTCAGGCAGCCCTGTCCGCCGGGAAGCGCGGCAGCAGCGCCAGCAGCAGGGTCGCGATGGCCAGCATGGCGGCATGCGCCAGCAGGATCTCCGTATAGCCGCCGAGACGGTCGACGGCATTGGCGGTCGCCAGCGGGCCAAGTCCTGCACCCAGCGAATAGGCGCTGTAGTACCAGGCATAGATGCTGCTGAAGTGGCGCAAGCCGAAATACCGGCTGACCAGGTAAGCGGTGACATCCACCTCGGCACCGGCGGCGAGACCGGTAAGGATGCCGGCTACAAATGCCAGCCAGCCGCTCGCACCGGAAGCGAGCAGGAAAATCGCGACGATGGGACCCAGCAAAAAGGCAATCGCCACCCGCGGGGCGAAGATGCGATCCATCAGCCAGCCGGCAGCCACCCGGCCAAACAGCAGCGCCACGGCGAGTATCGACAGGGCATTGGCCGCACGCATCGGCGTGACGCCGCGGCTGACGAGCAGCGGCACCAGGTGGACCTGGATGCTGGTCACCGCCGTGCCGATCAGCAGGAATACCACCAGCATCGTCCAGAAGTGGCGCGTGCCGAGCGCCTCCTTCAGCGTCGCACCACCCGCCTCACCGGGTTTGGCAGAACGGTCCTTGTCGCGGGTGACGGTGTCACCGTCGGGCAACAGGCCCATCGCCTGCGGCGAATCGCGCACCACCAGCAGGACGATGACGCCGCCGAACACGATGATCGCCGCTGCAATCACCAGCCAGGCGCTGCGCCAGCCATAGGCATTGATGGCCCACTGCGTGAGGATTGGCCAGGCAAAGCCGCCGATGCCGACACCGGCGAGCGTCACACCCAGTGCCAGGCCGCGCTGGCGATCGAACCACAACGCGATGATCCGCGTGAACGCGATGTGCGTCGTGCCCACGCCGAACAACGCCAGCGCGACATAGCGCGCATAGAAGCCGAGGACGTTTGCATCCTGGAAGTAGAACGACGCCACCAGCGCCGCCTCGAGTACCAGCCCGACCAGGATCACGCGCCGGGCACCGAGGCGGTCCACCAGCATGCCGAAGAACGGCGCGACGAAGGTGATGGTGAGCACCGACAGGAAGAGCGCGGTGAATGCCGCAGTCTGCGACCAGCCAAACTCCTGCCTGAGCGGCGTGACGAACACGCCAAAGGTATAGGTCAGTACGGTCGCAAGCCCACAGGCCAGGCCTATGCCGCAGGCAAGCGCAACATACCAGCCGTAGAAGAACTTCCGTTCGTTCATCCGCCCCGACTCAGGTCTTGGCCCCTGATCCGGAGTACACCTGCACGTCGGTGATGTTGAACAGCGACTTCCAGTCCTTGGCGATCAGCAAGTCCATCAACTCCGAGGGCTTGCCGGCCTTCTTGCGCTCCATCTCGGCGTCGATGGTGATCAGCGCCTGGT